>JANYII010000264.1 GCA_025358705.1 Betaproteobacteria bacterium
AGCGCCTTGCCGTTGTCGATGCGCGCCGCGATGCGCACGTTCCAGGTAGTGGGCTGAACTGCGGGCTGCGCTCCGGGCGCGAGATTCCAGGTGGTGTTGTCCGTTTCCGATTCGACCGCCTGCATCGCGCTCTCGCGCGCCAGCCAGCTCGCGCCCGAATAGGTGTTGTAGCTCGAGCGATGCAGCAATTTCACCCGCGCGGCATCGCTCTCGCCGGCGTAAACCCGAAGCAGGATGGCATCGGATAGTTTCAGCCGGCCGATGGAGCCGATCTCGGTGACGCTGCGGTACGGATCGGCGTCCAGGCCGCGCATGTTGAAGTCGATCGCCCAGGACTCGATCTGCGCCTGCAGCTGCACGAGTCCGATCTGTCCGGCATAGCCGAGGCCTGTTGCCGCGGCCAGCATCAGCCCCCAGGCGGCGATATTGGATTGCCTCGGCCTGACTGTGCACAAGGCCCAGGCGGTCGCGAGCACGACGCCCGCGTAATACTCAAGACCGCGTACGTTTGCCACGCCAGCGGCGATGACGACGACCGCCACATATACGGGGCTCACGTCCACCGGCGGATCCTTGATCTCGGGGTTCTTGCGCCGCAGCTTGCGCATGTAGCGGAACAGGGCCGACAGCGGGATTCGGCCGGACTCCGACAGCAGCTGCGCGAGCATGATCGGCGCCAGCGCCGCGGGTGCCCAGATGAAGGCCTCGAGGATGCCGTGCGAGATGCCGCGGTTGGCGGCTAGCAGAACGGCGAGCGTGACGAAGCCGACGGTGGACAGGTCGGCGATGCGCGAGTGCTCCACGGTACCGAGGTCGAGCCGCAGCTTCAGGTAGCGCGGCGCCTCCAGCACGATGCCGAGTGCGAGGCCGGCCATAAGGTGGCCGGCTTGCCAGCCCCAGAAAGCGAGCACGGCACCGACAAGGAAAGGCGCTGCGGTCATCTCAGCGCCGCCAGGCCCTGCTCGATTTTCCCGGGAACCAGGTGCACGATTCCGGGTGTGGCATCGAATTTATCCGCGACGAGCAATGCGCGCACGTTGAATCCTTCGGCTCGGAGCGAGGCGACGAAGTTCGCGCGCGCCTCGTCCCAGCTCACGAAGATGGCGATCACGCTGGAAAGCGTGGCGCGGCGCCCGAGCACGGCAAGCGCGAGGGCGCCGAAATCCGCCGGCGCGCTTGGGCCGACGCCGGCCAGCGCTTCGAGCATGTGCTCGGCGCGCATCTGGCCGCGGCCCGCCGTATAGGCGCGAACCTCTCCTCCCACAAACAACAGGTCGAGCAGGCAATCCTGCGTGTCGATGGTGTAGACGAACGACGCAGCAAGCGCGACCGCTTCCTCGAACGCGGCGTCTTCGCCGCGGTTGCCGCCCGTGTCGAGCACCAGCGCGTGGCGCTCGAAGAATTCATCCTGGTATTCCTTCACCACCGGCTTGCCGGTGCGCGCAAAGCTTTTCCAGTGGACCCGCTGCAGCGGGTCGCCCGGGCGGTAGTCGCGCAGCGCGAGGAATTCCTCCGAGTCGCCCACGGATGCCGCGAGCGAGACGCCGCCCGGCTGGAACTTGCGCCGCCCCGGCAATGCGATTTCCGGTAGCCGGTAGCGCTTGGGCAGCGCGATCACGCGTCCGGGCAATGGCACGCGCGCGAGGCCTTTCACGAGCCCAAGCGGGTCGGGCCGGCCGAGCGTCAGGCCCGAAAACTCTATGCGGCCGCGCTTGCGCGGGGTGAATCCGAGCCGCAGCGTCACACCCTCGCCGGGCGCCAGCGGCGCGATGGCTACGGGATCGACGTTGCGCGGTACACGCCGGTCGATCAGCCAGCGCCAGCGGAAATAGCCGACCTTGCGATCGAACCAGTTGCGGTGTTCCTCGCCGGGTTCCACCGCGCGCCGCCATTCGTCGAAAGTAGGCCGGGGATCCCGGAAGCGCTCGGTGACCAGCGCCCCGGCAAGCGGCCTCGCGCCGAGGTTGGCCACGGTGACGCGGTAGCTGAAGGGCTCGCCCGCGGTCGCGTAGCGCGGCATCTCGCGCCGCGCCTCCACGCGCGCGCGGAAAAGCAGGCTCGCCACCCATGAGAGCGCGATCAGGGCCGCGAGGAAGGTGAATGCGCGGTAGGTGACGGTGAGGTTGGTGTCCAGGCCGGCCGCAGCGGCCGCGCCGCCGGCGCCAATCACCAGCCAGCCGGCGAGCGTGAGCCGCTCGCGCAGCCGGTGATCCAACGCACCCACCACGCGCAGCGCGGAAAAGATCAGGCGCCGCATCTTCCCTCCCTATGTCGGAACCGGCACCTCGCGCAGGATGTCGGCCACCAGCGCCGCGGCGGTGGTGCCGGCGAATTTCGCCTGCGGGTCGAGAACCATGCGGTGCGCGAGCACCGGAACGGCAAGTTCGTGCAGGTGTTCCGGCCGGACGTATTCCTCGCCATCGAACAGCGCCAGCGCCTTGGCGGCGTTGGCGAGCGCGATCGAGGCGCGCGGGCCGCAGCCCAGCTGGATCGCGGGAAGAGAGCGGGTCCGCCGCACGACATCGACGACGTAGCGGCGCAGTTCGGCGGCGAGCCGCACGTGCCGCACGCGTTCTTTCAGCGCCAGGACTTCCTCGCGGCTCGCGATCGCGCGCAGCGCGGCGAGCGGATGCCCCAGGTCCTGCGCCGCCAGGACTTCCGCTTCCACGTCCGCGTCGACGTAGCCCAGGGCGATGCACATGGCGAAGCGGTCCATCTGCGCTTCGGGCAGCGGATAGGTGCCGCGGAATTCGACCGGGTTCTGCGTCGCGACGACGAAGAACAGGCCGTCCATGGCGTGGGTCCTGCCTTCGACCGAAACCTGGCCCTCGGCCATGACTTCGAGCAGCGCCGACTGCGTGCGGGGCGAGGCGCGGTTGATTTCATCGGCAAGCAGGATCGAGGTGAACACCGGGCCTTCGCGGAATTCGAAGGTCTGCTCTTTCTGGTTGAAGACCGAGACGCCGAGGATGTCCGAGGGCAGCAGGTCGGGCGTGAACTGCACGCGCGTGAAGCGGGCGCCGACCGACGCGGCGAGGCTCTTGGCGAGTGTCGTCTTGCCGGTGCCGGGATAGTCCTCGATCAGCACATGGCCGCCCGAGGCGAACGCCGCCAGCAATTTCCGCACGCCGTCGCGGCTGCCGCGCATCACTTTTTCAATGTTGCCGGCGATGCGACCAAAGAGCTCGCTCGCTTCCTTCGCCGAGAGCAGCGGGCCGGCGCCGGCGTTCATGCGTTGCCCAAGGTCCGTGAGACGAAGCTCACGGGTCAAGCTTCCTGCAGGCGCCGTTCGCGGATCGAATGCGCGAAGCCAAGCACCGCGCTGGCGAGCGCGGTACGGTCCTCCACGGTGCGCATCACGGTGTTGGCGACCAGTACTTCGATGCCGCTCGCGCGGATGTCATCGGCGCCCGCGGCATCCGCGGTGTCCACGACGAAGCCGTCGATCAGCTTCAGGTATTCGAGAGCCACGCGCCGGGCCGAGGCCTCGTGGCCCAGCTCGGTCATGATTTTCCCGGCGGTGCCCTTCAGCGCCCGGCCGCCGATGATCGGCGTCACGGCGATCACCGGTGCGCGGCGCTTGCGCATGATCTCCCGCATGCCGGGAACTTCCAGGATCGGGCGGATGGTGTGGTACGGGTTGGACGGGCAGATGACCACCGCTTCGAGGTCTTCCGAGTCGAGCGCGTCGGATATTTCCGGCGTGAGCATCGCATCCTCGGCGCCGGCATAGTGGAAGCCCTTGACCACCGGTTCGCAGGCGAGCGTGGTGAAGTATTCCTGGAACGACACCTCGCCATCTTCGGTGAGCACATAGGTGCGTATCATGTCGTCGCTCATCGGTAGCACGCGCGCGCCGATGCCGAGTTGCTTGCAGAAATCCAGCGTGATCGCGGTCAGGCGCCGGTCCTCGGCGAGCCAGGCGGTGCGCAGCAGCGGCGCGGCGAGGGACTTGTCGCCGAGCGTCAATTCCTCGGGGCCGCCGAACTTCTTCAGCGTGGCGAACAGTGCCTGGCTTTCGCCGGCGGGTTCCCACGGCGCAGCGGGACTCGCCATGCCGGAGAGCACGTAGAGCACGGTGTCGATGTCCGGGGAAAACCGCAGCGTCAGGTGGTCGTAGTCGTCGCCGGTGTTGACGATCGCGGCGAGGTCCTTGCCGCGCAGGCGATACAGGCCGTCCACCAGCTTTGCGCCACCAATCTGGCCTGTCAACGCGACGACTGTTCCCATGTCCTTAGTGTACCGGTACTGAGGTCGGGGCCGAGTCCGCAGTGACGGGTTTGAGAGCCTGGCGCGAGTGCTGGCGCAGCAGGCAGCCCGCCGGCGTGCCGCCGATGTCCGATTCGATCCGCGCGCTGATGTGGCCGGCGACCGCCATTTCCAGGCATGCCGGGCGCTGGCAGCCTTTCTCCTCGCAATGATCGCCGCCTAGCGCGGCGAGCCGTATCCGCATGAGGTCGGGCTGCGCGGGAAAGCCGTTCTTCCAGGGCTGGGTGGGACCGAAATAGGTGGTCAGCGGCACGCCCATCGCAGCCGCGAGGTGGTAGATCCCGGTATCCGTCGAATGGAGATGATCAAGAACGCTCAACTCGTCCACCATTGCTTGGAGCGTCGGAGAATTGCGGAACCGGACTCCAGCGGGCAGTCCGGCGGCGAGCAGGGGCTTTGCTTCGTCGTCGTCGATGTTTACCAGGACATGGATCGCGTAGCCTGCGTGCCGTTTGGCAAGCGCGGAGATCAGCGCATGCACGACCTCAGGGCTCATGGTCCTGCGCGGCTCGTCCGAGATTGGCGCGATGCCGATGACGCGGCCCGGGCGGCGCCGTGCCGCGAGATTCGGAATGCACGACCATTGCGGCGGCGCCAGCTCGGGCGCGTAGATGCGGGCAGTGCGCCAGGCCGGCTCGAATTGCATGTGGGCCGGAGGCGTCTCGGGCCATTCCGGGTAGACGTCCGGATACCGGCCATCGTGAAAAATCTTCCGGCCTGCGCGCACCATCCGGCTGAGCCGCAGGATGGGGGGCCCGGCACCAAGCAATACCAGCAGGGCATCAAAGGGCGGCTCGAGCCATCGCATCAGCGCAAGCTTCGCGAACATCGCGACCCTGCTGGAAAAGCCCACGACGCGAATGCCCTGCTCGCCGCGGAACAGCGGCGCATAGCTGGCGCGCACCAGCAACGTTACGTCATCGCCAGGAAAGGCCCCGGCATAGGCGCGCACGGTGGCAAAGCAGGTGACGGTGTCCCCGAGTTTTCCACGCAGGACAAAGAGCACGCGGCGCCGGAGCTTTGCATGGTCCGCATTCACAGGCGCGCCGCAAGCTCCGCGCCTTCGAGCATCGCGCGCTTGGCGTCCAGCTCGCCGGCTTCCTTCGCGCCGCCGATCATGTGCATTGCTTCGAGATCCCTTTTCGGGTCCTGACCCGCGCATAGCACCACGCTGTCCGCCGGCAATATGCTTTCCTTGCCGTCCATCGAGACGTGCACTCCCGCGTCGTCGATTTTCCGGTATTCGACGCCCTTCAGCATCTTGACGCCATTGCGCAGCAGTTCCGCCCGGTGCACCCAGCCCGTGGTGCGCCCGAGCGTGCTGCCGAAAGCGGTGGTCGAGCGCTTGAGCATGGTGATGGCGTGGGCAGGTTTCACAGCCGGCAGTCCCTTGGGATCCAGTCCGCCCGCGTGGGCAATCGATTCATCGATGCCCCAGTGGTGCGCGAAGGCGTGCGCTTCAAGTGGTGCCCGCCCGTTTTTTTCCAGCAGCCAGACGGCGACATCGAAGCCGATGCCGCCGGCGCCGATGATGACCACGGTCCTTCCCGCCTGCGCGCGTCCGGACAGGAGATCCACGTAGCCGACCACGCTCTTGTGATCGATGCCCGGAATCGCGGGTTTGCGCGGCTCGATGCCGCTGGCAAGGACGATCTCGTCGAAGCCCGCGAGGTCGGCCTGTACGGCGGCGTGATTGAGGCGGACCTGGACGCCGGCGCGCCGCAGGCGCTCGGCGTAGTAGGCAACCGATTCGGCGAATTCCTGCTTGCCGGGAATTTTCTTCGCCAGGTTGAACTGGCCGCCGAGCTCCGCGGCTTTCTCGAACAGCACCACTTCGTGGCCGCGCTCGCCCGCCACCGCGGCGCAGGACAGTCCCGCAGGGCCGCCGCCGATCACGGCGACGCGTTTCCTGGTCCCGGTTTTCAGGTAGATCAGCTTGCTTTCCCTGCCCGCGCGCGGATTGACGACGCAGCTCGCGGGCTGGCCGATGAAGTAATGGTCCAGGCAGGCCTGGTTGCAGGCGATGCAGATGTTGATGCCGGCCCGGTCGCCAGCCTTCGCCTTATTGGCGAATTCGGCGTCCGAAAGCATCGCGCGCGCGAGCGAGACCATGTCCGCGTCGCCGCGCGCGAGGAGCTCCTCGGCGATCTCCGGCGCGTTGATCCGGTTCGAGGCGATCACCGGAATTTTCACCGCTTCCTTGATACGCCGCGCCGCCCAGGCGAATCCCGCGCGCGGCACCGCCTGGGCGATGGTCGGGATGCGCGCCTCGTGCCAGCCAATGCCGGTATTCAGGATCGTCGCGCCGGCCTGCTCGATTGTCTTGGCAAGTTGCACCGTCTCCGCGCCGGTGAGTCCGCCTTCGACCAGGTCGAGCGCGGAGATGCGGAACACGATGATGAAATCCGGGCCGGTGGCGGCGCGCGTCTGGCGCACGATCTCCCGGGCGAAGCGCATGCGGTTCTCGAGCGGGCCGCCCCAGTCGTCCGCGCGCTGGTTGGTGCGCAGCGCGAGGAACTGGGTGATCAGGTAGCCCTCGGAAGCCATGATCTCGACGCCGTCGTAGCCGGCTGTCTGGGCGAGTACCGCGGCACGCACGAAATCGGCGATCGTCTGTTCTATCTCCGGCGCCGTCATCTCGCGCGGCGGATTCGGGTTGATCCCGGACTTGATCGGCGAGGGCGCGACGATGTTCTGGTGGAAACCATAGCGCCCCGAGTGCAGGATCTGCAGCACGATGCGTCCGCCAGCGTCGTGTACCGTTTTTGGAATCACGGCGTGACGCTGCGCATCTTCCTTGGTGCTCATCTGCGCGCGGTGCGGGCTGAGTTCGCCCGCGTCGTTCGGCGAAAAGCCGCCGGTAACGATGAGCGCAGCGCCGCCGCGCGCGCGTTCCGCGTAGAACGCCGCCAGCCGCGGCATGCCGTCCGGCCGCGCTTCCAGCCCGGTGTGCATCGAGCCCATCAGGATTCGATTGGGAAGCCGCGCGCCCGGCAGATCGAGCGGACGGAAAAGCCGGGGGTAGGCAGGCATAAGCCCGCAATTTTAGCCGCGCGTGACGAGTACCGTCCCGGCGAGAATCAAAACGCCGCCGGCAAGCGCGCTGGCGGGAAGCGATTCGCCGAGGAACAGCATGCCCCAGAGGATCGCGAAGAGCGGCATCAGGTAGGTGACGGTGAGCGCGCGCGTCGCGCCCACGTCGCTGATCAGGCGGAAGTACATGACGAAGCCAAGCGCATTGCCGAGCAGCGCCAGCGCGAGCAGGCTGGAAATTTCGATCGCGCCAATGGCAGCGGCGGGCGGCGAAAACGGCACCAGGGGCAACAGCATCAGCGCCGCGGCGATCTGCCCGCCGACCGCGATGCCGCGCGACGGTACCTGGGCATGGCGCTTCATGAGAATTCCGTTGTAGCCGTAACAGGCGCAGGCGGCAAGGCAGGCGGCTACTGTGACGAGGGCTATCACAGTGAATCGCCGCAGCGCGAGTTGATAACCCGCGGAATTTAAATAAGACATTCTATTCATTCTCTTTTATCCGTGCCTAAATCCGCGCGTTGCCACCAGCCGCCGCCTAGCGCCTGGAATAGCGCCGCCGTATCGGCATAACGAGTCGCCTG
>JANYII010000307.1 GCA_025358705.1 Betaproteobacteria bacterium
CGAACAGGGCGATGCCCCAGCTCGCCAGCGCCGCGATCCACCAGGGTTTGGATGAGAGTTCCTTGAGGTGCGCGTACCAGGCGAAGGTCATGAACACGTTCGACGCGAAGAGCAGGCCGGCTGAAGCGGCGATGGGTGAAATCTGCATCAGTCGATCCTTTCTATCTTCTGCGACGCGCAGGCGCAGAGCAGGGTGCTGGCCTTTCCCTTTCCGGGAATTGAAATTTCAGGATCAAGTTCGAGCAACGGCTGGAGTACGAAGGCACGCTCCTGCATGCGCGGGTGGGGCACCGTAAGGCCGGGACGCGCGATCTGTTCTTCGCCGAAAAGGAGCAGGTCGAGATCGAGAGTCCTGGGCGCATTGGGAAACGACCGCTCGCGGCCGTGGCGTCTTTCGATTCCCTGCAGGCCTTCCAGCAGCACGCCGGGCGCCAGCCGGGTGTCGAGTGCTGCCACGGCGTTCAGGAACTCGGGTTGGTCCGCATGGCCGACAGGCGCGGTGCGGTAAAAGCTCGAGTGCCCCGCGAGGCGGGTTTCAGGCAGGCCGCTCATTGCGGTTAACGCCTCGGTGAGCTGCCGGCGGGGTTCGCCCAGATTCGCGCCCAGGCCTACGTAAGCGCGGTTCATGCCGTAGGCGGCGTGCCCTCTGCAGGTTTCTTGCCGCGGCGCCGGCGGCGGCGTTTCTTCGGCCCCCCGGTGTCGGGCAGGAGCATTTCCTCGCGCGTTTCGGGGTCCGCGCCCTGGAACGCGCGCCACCAGGATTCCAGCTCCGCGGGCACTTCGCCGCTGGCGGCGCGCAACGCCATGAAGTCGTAGGCCATGCGGAACCGGGGCAGGTCGAGCAGCCGGTACGGGCGCTGGCCGGAGCGCTCCTCGAAGCGCGGCTGCATCGCCCAGACTTCGCGCATGGTGGCGGTGAGCCGGCGGGTGATGGCGAGCTTGCCGCTTTGCGCGTCCAGCACATCGTCCATCGCGAATTCGAGCGCGGGAATGCGACGCTCGCCGCGCTTCTCGCGCGCTTTCCATGCCGCCAGCACTTCGTGCCAAAGGAGAGCCGCAAAGAGGAATGCCGGCGAGACCGGCCTGTCGGCCAGCACGCGCTCGTCGGTCTGCGCCAGCGCCAGCGTGACGAAGCGCTCGCCCAGCGGCTGCTCGAGGATCACGTCGAGCAGCGGCAGCAGGCCCTTGTGCAGGCCTTCGTTGCGCAACTGGCGCAGGCAGGCATTGGCGTGGCCCGAGAGCAGGAGCTTGAGCATCTCCTCGAACAGGCGCGGCGGCGGCACATGCTCGAGCAGCGGCGCGAGGCGCTTGATCGGGGCGCGCGTCGAGCTTTCGATCGACAGGCCGAGCTTCGCGCCCAGCCGCACCGCGCGCAGCATGCGCACCGGATCCTCGCGAAAGCGCGTTTCCGGGTCGCCGATGATACGCAGCGTGCGTTTTTTGAGGTCGGCCAGGCCGCCGTGATAGTCGACTACCTCGCCCGTCCGGCAATCGAAATACAACGCGTTCACGGTGAAGTCGCGCCGGCGCGCGTCCTCCTCGACAGTGCCGAACACGTTGTCGCGCAGCACCCGGCCGTGCTCGTCTTTTTCGGCGGTCTTGCTGTCGGCGGCGCGAAAGGTGGAAACCTCGAGCGTCTCGGGCCCGAGCATTACGTGCACCAGGCGGAAGCGCCGCCCGATCAGCAGCGCGCGGCGGAACAGCGGCTTGATCTGCTCGGGCCGCGCGTCGGTCGCGATGTCGAAATCCTTCGGCTCGATGTTCAGCAGCAGGTCCCGTACCGCGCCGCCCACGACGTAGGCGGCGTGGCCGTGGTCGGCGAGTACGTCGCAGACCTTGAGCGCGCCCGAACTGATCGAATTGCGCTGGATGCCGTGGCGCGACTGCGGTACGCGCACCGGCCCCGGGGTATCGAGGCCGAGAACGCGGCGGATGAAGCGCTTGATCATTGCGGGCGGGGATTATCTCAGGGAAACCGCGGGCCAGCCTCGCGCCCGGGCCACGGCAACGAGCTTCGGGTCCGGGTCTACCGCAACCGGGTGAGTGACCAGTTCGAGCAGCGGCAGGTCGTTATGCGAGTCGCTGTAGAAGGTGCTTTGCGGGAAATCCCGCAGCCGGTGCCCCTGTCCGGCGAGCCACGCCTCGACGCGCACGATTTTGCCCTCGCGGAAACAGGGCGTTCCCGCCACGCGGCCGGTGAAGCGCCCCGCGCTGCGCTCGGGCTCGGTGGCCACCAGGTGCGGCACGCCGAACTCGCGCGCGATCGGGCCGGTGACGAAGCTGTTGGTGGCAGTCACCACCGCGCACAGGTCGCCCGCCGCGAGGTGGCGTTGCACCAGCGCTTTCGCCGGCGCGCCCATCGCCGGGCGGATGCGTGCGTCCATGAACTCGCCATGCCAGCGGTCGAGGTCCTCGGGCGTGTGTTCGGCCAGCGGCCGCAGCGCGAAGCCGAGGAACTCGTGGATGTCGAGCTTGCCCGCCTTGTACTGATCGTAGAACGCCGCGTTCTGCCTTTCGTAGGCTTCCCGGTCCAGTACTCCGCGGTCGACCAGGAACTGGCCCCACTCGTAGTCGCTGTCGCAGGCGAGCAAGGTGTTGTCCAGGTCGAACAAGGTTAAATTCATTCTTCCATTTCTTTCAGCGCCGTTTTAAGCAGCGGCAGCGTGATCGGGTGCTGCTTCTCCAGCGATGCGCGGTCCAGCTTGTCGAGGATCGCCACGAGCGTGGGCAAATCACGCCGCACATGTCTCAGCAGGTAGCCGATGACTTCGTCCGGCACGCGCATGCCACGGCGTTCGGCTTCGGACCGCAGGTACGTGGCCCGCTCGTCGTCGGTCAGCGGCTTGACGTGGTAGACGAGGCCCCAGGCGAGGCGCGACTTGAGGTCTTCGCGCAATGGCAGCTGCGGGGGAGGCGCGTTGCCGGCGACCAGCACCGCACCGCCGGACTGGCGCAATTCGTTGATCTTGTTGAATAGCCCGATCTGTGAGGTTTCATCGAGCGTCTCGACATCGTCCACGACGTTCGGTCCGGCACAGGCGATCAAGAGGTGGCTCTTGCCGGATCCGGCTTCGCCCCACAGGTAGAGGACGCTTTCGGCGAAGTTGTTGCCTTGAAATTCCCTCAGGCGCGCCACCAGCTCGGCATTGGCGCCCGGAACGAAGTTGTCTAGCGTCGGTTGCGGCGGCGGCGATATGCCCAGCGCAAGCTGCCGCATTACTTCGGCCCGCCGTAGAGCGAGCCGGCGAGATAGGCCACCTTCAATTCACGCAGCGCGACCAGCAGCGCCGCACTTGCCGGCAGCGCCAGCAGCACGCCGAAGAAACCGAAGATCTGGCCGAAGGCGAGCAGGGCGAAGATCACGGCGACCGGGTGCAGGCCGATGCGCTTGCCGACCAGCAGCGGCGTCACGGCCATGCCCTCCAGCATCTGCCCGATGCCGAAGGCGACCCAGACCCAGGCGACGCCGGCGAAGCTGTCGAACTGCAATACCGCGGCTATTGTGCCGAGGAGGATGCCGGTAGCCGCGCCGATATATGGAACGATCACCAGCAGCCCGGTGATGACGCCGACCGGCAGCGCGAACTCGAGCGAGGCCACCGAAAGGGCGGCCGAGTAGTACACGCTCATCACCAGCATGACGATCAGCTGCCCGCGCAGGAATTCCGCCAGCACCGCGTCGATTTCCGCGAGGATGCGCCGCGCGCGGGCATGCAGGTGGCGCGGAATGAGGTGATCGACGCGCGCGAGGATCCCATCCCAGTCGCGCAGCAGGAAGAACAGCACCACCGGCACCAGCATGGCGTTGACGAAAAACGTGAGCAGCGCGATGCCGCCGATCTTGAGCGAGCCGAGCAGGCCCGCGACCAGATCCTGGTTGTTGGCGAGAATGCTGCTCGCCATTTGCTTGACGGTCGGGATGTCGAGCTGGACGTCGATGGCAAAATGTCCTTTGAGCCACGGCGCGGCTTCCTGGTTCAGCCACACGAGGAACGCCGGCAGGCGTTCCGCCAGCATGCGCAGTTCCTTGATGAAGAGCGGCACGATGACCAGCGCGAGCGCCACCACCAGCGCCAGCGCGAAGAGCAGCACCAGCACCACCGCCACGATGCGCGGCAGGTAGCGCCCGGTGAGCCTGCCGACCAGCGGATTTAGCACATAAGCGAAAATCGCGCCGGCGAGGAAGGGCGCGAGGATCGGCGACAGCGCGTGGACCAGCACGCCGCTCGCCAGGGCGATCGCCAGCCAGCCCCACAAGCGCGGATCAGCGAGAACCGGAAGCTTCATTTCACGTAAAATTGCCGAGAAGACATCATTTTACCCGCCATGTCGGAATCCCTCTCTTACCGTGATGCGGGCGTCGACATCGACGCCGGCGACGCGCTGGTCGAAGCGATCAAGCCGTTCGCCAAGCGCACCATGCGCCCTGAAGTGCTGGCGGGGCTCGGCGGTTTCGGCGCGCTGTGCGCGATCCCGGCGAAGTACAAGGAGCCTATCCTCGTTTCCGGCACCGACGGCGTGGGCACCAAGCTCAAGCTCGCCTTCCTGCTGGGCAGGCACGGCACCGTCGGCATCGACCTTGTCGCGATGAGCGTGAACGACATCCTGGTGCAGGGCGCCGAACCGCTGTTCTTCCTCGACTATTTCGCCTGCGGCAAGCTGGACAAGGCCGTCGCCACCAACGTCATTCGCGGCATCGCCAAGGGTTGCGAGGAGGCCGGCTGCGCCCTGATCGGCGGAGAGACCGCAGAAATGCCGGGCATGTATCCCGAGGGCGAATACGACCTGGCCGGATTCTGCGTCGGCGTGGTCGAGAAGGAGCGGATCATCAACGGCCGCTCGATCGCTCCGGGCGACGCAGTGCTGGGCCTTGCTTCCAGCGGCCTGCATTCGAACGGATTCTCGCTTGTGCGAAAGATCCTCGAGCGCGCAAAGACCGACTTGCAAGCGGATTTTCATGGCCGCTCCCTTGCGGACGTGCTCATGGAGCCCACCCGTATTTACGTCAAACCGGCGCTGGCGCTGATGCAGGCGCTGCCGGTCAAGGGGCTTGCGCATATCACCGGCGGAGGACTCACCGGGAATGTGCCGCGCATGCTGCCTGCGGGCACGCGCGCGGTCATCGATGCGAAATCATGGCCGCGCCCGCCGCTGTTCGACTGGCTGAAAAAGGAAGGCGGTGTTGCCGAAGAAGAAATGCACCGCGTTTTCAACTGCGGGATAGGGATGACCATCGTGGTCGCCGCCGAACAAGTCGCGGCTGCGACAAGAGTGCTCTCGGCGGCTGGGGAAACAGTCTGGACCATCGGACGCATCGAGAAGCACGCGGGTGATCCCGACGCAGTCGTGACTTAGACGAAGTGTCTTAGACCGAGCCCCTTCGGGAAAGGTAGATTCCCGCCAGCACCACGCATCCGCCGGCAATCTGCATCGCTACCAGTGGTTCGCCGAGCAGGATCCACGCAAACACTCCCGCCATCACCGGCTGCAGCAAAAGGCTGACCGACGAGAACGAGGCAGGCAGGTGGGCGAGCGCGTAGGCGATCAGGCCCTGGCCGCACGCGTGCGAGATCAGGGCGATACCGACAAGTTTCAGCCATCCGGTACCTGTCATGGGCAGCATCTGTTCGCCCGTCGCAAGCGCAATCGGCAGGAGCAGCAAAGCGGTGACGGCGGTGGTCACCGCCATCAGGCGCAGAGTGCCGGTGCCGCGGTCGCGAAGATCCTTAACGGTGAGCAGGTACCACGCGTAGAACATCGCCGTGACAACGCCGAGCGCATCCCCGAGCAGGGCCGTCGGGGAGAAGGCGATGCTGGTGCTCACCAGCATGCCAACGCCGGCGAGCGCGGTGACCAGCCCGACGAGAAACAGCCTGCTCGGCTTCTGGTGGAAGAGGAGCCACGCCGCGAGCGTAACGAAGATCGCCGCGAGGTTGGCGAGCAGCGTTGAATTCGCAACCGACGTGAATTTCACAGAGAGGTGCCAAACCGCGAGATCGCCCGCAAATGCGATCGCGGCCCAGATAAAAAGCCTCCACGGCATTGCCGTCCGAGCGTTTGAATTCGACCCCTGGCCTTCGCGGCCATACGCGGCGTAGAGCATCCAGAGCGCGGGAACAGCGAGTGCGACGCGCCAGAACGCAGTCGCGGTCGGACCTGTTTCGGAGACGCGCACAAAAATGGGCGATAGGGCGATGCAGACTGCGCCCAGCAAAAGCGCAAGCAAAGCAAGCCCTTCGCGAGGGCGCATGGTGGGGCGCATCGCGGCAATTATCGCAGCGCCGCCGGGCGGTCTGGGTGGTAAAATTTTTGAACCCCTATGAACACCCCGCGTTTCGTCCATCTCCGGTTGCACAGCGAGTATTCGGTGACCGATGGCATTGTCCGCATCGACGAGGCGGTGACCCATGCGGCGGACGACAGCATGCCTGCGCTGGCGCTGACAGACTCGGGCAACCTGTTCGGGATGGTGAAGTTCTACAGGTGCGCGCGCGAGGCCGGCGTAAAGCCCATCATCGGCGCCGACTGCTGGGTGCAGAACACGCTGGATCGCGACAAGCCTTCGCGCATCCTGCTCCTCGCCGCGTCGCGCGCAGGTTACCTCCGCCTGTGCGAATTGCTTTCCCGGGCGTGGCTCACCAACCAGCACCGCTCGCGCGCCGAGATCGACAAGGCCTGGCTGAAAGAGGGCAGTACCGACGGTCTCATCGCCCTGTCGGGGGCTGCTGGCGGCGACATTGGCCAGGCTCTTCTGTCAGACAACCAGCTAGCGGCGGAAAAACTAGCGCGAGAATGGTCGGCGCTTTTCCCAAAGCGCTTTTACCTCGAACTGCAGCGCGCCGGCCTGCCGCAGACGGAGACGCTCGTTGCGCGCACGGTGCAATTGACAACCAAGCTGAAGCTTCCAGTAGTGGCCACCCACCCGGTCCAGTTCGTCGGCCCGGACGATTTCAGGGCCCATGAGGCGCGGGTCTGCATCTCGCAGGGCTATGTGCTCGGCGACCAGCGCCGGCCGAAGCATTTCACGCCCGAGCAATACTTCAAGACACAGGACGAGATGGCGGCACTGTTTGCCGACATCCCGCAGGCGCTCCAGAACGCGGTCGAGATCGCCAAGCGCTGCAACCTCACGATCGAACTCGGCAAGTCGAGGCTGCCGGAGTTTCCGACACCCAAGGGCGTCACGATCGACGATTACCTGCATCGCTTGTCGGACGAGGGACTGCAAGCCCGCCTTGGGAAGCTGTATCCCGATCCGGCGGTGCGCCAAGCGAATGCCGCACGGTACGGCGAGCGTCTCGAGTTCGAAATCAAGACCATCATCCAGATGGGTTTCGCCGGGTACTTCCTCATCGTCGCGGACTTCATCAACTGGGCGAAGAAGAACGGCGTACCGGTGGGCCCGGGCCGCGGCTCGGGGGCGGGCTCGCTCGTGGCGTATTCCCTGGGCATTACCGACCTCGACCCGCTGCGCTACGACCTTCTGTTCGAGC
>JANYII010000314.1 GCA_025358705.1 Betaproteobacteria bacterium
GTCGAGCATCTCGTCGACGTGGTAAATGCCGGGGGCGCGGACGCTGTCGCGATGGCCGATTGCCTGCATTCCCGGCGCATCGGACTGCCCGAGATCAGGTCCGCGGCGCGCGAGGCGGGATTCGGGGTGCGCAAGGCATGAGCAAGCCGGTGACCGTGATCGATTATGGAATCGGAAATCTGTACAGCGTGACGCGAGCGCTGGAAGTTTGCGGCGCGAGCGTGCATCTCACAGAAAATCACGAGCGCATCGAAAACGCCGAAAGGGTGGTGCTGCCGGGCGTCGGCGCATTCGCCGACGGCATGAAGGGCCTCGCCCGGCGCGCGCAAGCCGACCCGATCCGGCGCTTCATCGAATCCGGCCGGCCGTTCCTCGGCATTTGCGTCGGCATGCAGGTGCTGCTCGAGGTCGGCGAGGAATTCGGCGAGCATGCCGGGCTGGGCATCTTCCCTGGCCGGGTCACGCCAGTCCCGGCTACCGGCGACGACGGCAAGCCGCACCGCATCCCGCACATCGGCTGGAACGTGCTGGTACCGCCGACGTCGCGGCCTAATTGGGACCATTCGATCCTGGCCGGGCTGCCCGCCGATCCTGCCGTTTACTTCGTGCATTCCTTCGCGCCCGAGCCGGCGATCAATGATCACCGCCTCGCGGATTGCTACTACGACGGACGGCAGATTTGCGCGTCGGTGCGCGCCGGGAACGCCTACGGCTGCCAGTTCCACCCGGAGAAAAGCGGCCCGATCGGGCTCCGGATCCTGGAGAACTTTCTCAGGCTTTGACCACGTTCGGGGCTGGATCGAGGTACACGCCCCTCGTGTCGACGATCAGGCGCGCATGCTTCGCCAGCATGGCGTAGTCGAAGGCGTCGTGGTTGGTCGCCAGCAGCAGCGCGTCGTAGGACGCCACCGATGCCGGCGTCAGCGGCACGCTTTTCAGGTCGAAGCGGTGCTCCCGCATCTTCGGAAACACGGGTACGTGCGGATCCGAGTACGCCACGTTCGCGCCGGCCCCGCGCAGGAGCTCCATCAGCTTTACCGCCGGCGATTCGCGCATGTCGTCGATGTTCTTCTTGTAGGCAATGCCGAGCACGAGGACATGGCTTCCCGCGACTTTGGCGCCCCGCTCTGCGAGCGCCTTCGCCAACTTGCCGATCACCCATTCCGGCATGGCCCGGTTTACCTCGCCGGCCAGTTCCACGAAGCGCGCCCGCACCCCGAATTGCTGCGCCTTCCACGACAAATAGTACGGGTCGATGGGAATGCAGTGACCGCCATAGCCGGGGCCGGGCGCGTAGGGCACGAAGCCGAACGGCTTGGTGGCGGCCGCGCGGATCACCTCGTGGATATCGATGCCCATGCGGTCGGCCACCATTTTCAGTTCATTCACCAGCGCGATGTTCACCGCGCGATGCACGTTCTCCAGCAATTTCGTCATTTCGGCGGCGCGCGTCGAGCTTACCGGCACCACCGTATCGACCGCAGCCTGGTAGAGCGCCACGCCGGCCTCGAGGCATTCCGCGGTCGAGCCGCCGCAGACCTTCGGGATGCTTTGCGTGCCGTAGGCCTTGTTGCCCGGGTCCTCGCGCTCGGGCGAGAACACCAGGAAAACATCGCGCCCCACCACCAGCCCGCGCGCCTCGATGCGCGTTTTCAATTCCTCATCGGTCGTGCCGGGATAAGTGGTGCTTTCCAGCGAGACGATCTGACCCGCCCGAAGGTGGGGAACGATGGACTCGACGGTGTTCACGATGAAGCTGAGGTCGGGTTCCCGGCTGGCGTTCAGCGGCGTCGGCACGCAGATGATCAGCGCGTCGCACTCGCGCGCGCGCGAAAAATCCGCGGTCGCGCTCAGGGGTCCCGGCAGCCGGATGTGCTCGATATAACTTCGTCCTTGTCCGAGCGCCTCGACCTTGGCCTCGTCAATGTCGAAGCCCAGCACCGGGTATCCGGCGGCCGTAAAGCGCAGCGCGAGCGGCAGGCCGACATAGCCCAGGCCGAAAATGCCGATCATGGCGCTCCGGTCGGCGAGCCGCGCGAGCAGCTGCTGTTTCGGTTTCACTTCTTGAAATACCCGCGGTACCACTCGGCGAAGCGCGCGACGCCCTCGACAAGCGGCGTCCCCGGCCTGAAGCCGATGTCGCGTTCGAGCGCATCGATGTCGGCGAACGTGTCGATGACATCGCCCGGCTGCATGGGCAGCATGTTCTTCACTGCCTTGCGTCCGAGCGCGTCTTCAAGCAGCTCGATGAAGCGCAGCAGTTCCACGGGCTCGTGATTGCCGATGTTGTAGATGCGCCAGGGCGCGCTGCTGGCGCCGGGATCCGGCGCGGCAGGATCGAATCGGACATCGCCGCCGGGCGCGCGATCGAGCACTTTCAGGGTTCCATCGGCGATGTCGTCGACATAGGTGAAGTCGCGCCGCATGCGGCCGTGGTTGAACACGTCGATCGGCTGGCCCTCGAGGATCGCGCGGGCGAACAGGAACGGCGCCATGTCCGGCCGGCCCCAGGGCCCGTATACGGTGAAATAGCGCAGCCCGGTCGCAGGAACGCCGAACAGGTGCGCGTAGGCGTGCGCCATCAGCTCGTTGGACTTCTTGGTCGCGGCATACAACGATATCGGATGATCGACATTGTGGCGCACGGAAAACGGCTGCCGCGCGTTGTTGCCGTA
This sequence comes from Betaproteobacteria bacterium, assembly GCA_025358705.1. GTDB lineage: Bacteria > Pseudomonadota > Gammaproteobacteria > Burkholderiales > SG8-39 > RBG-16-66-20. Next base: position 2,676 of record JANYII010000314.1, read on the forward strand.
GACGCTGGAACTCGAGGCATACACGAGGTGCTCGACGCCGGCATGGCGGCAGCCTTCGAGGATGTTGACGAAACCGGCGAGATTGCTCGCCACGTAGTCCTGCGGATGGCTGAGCGAATGGCGCACGCCCGGCTGCGCCGCGAGGTGCAGGACGCGTTGCGGACGCTCTGTCGCGAAGAGATCCTGGACTTCCCTGGAATTCGAGATATCGAGCCGGCACAGGCGGAATCCAGCCTGGGAGGCCAACTGCGCCACGCGCGCTTGCTTCAGCCGCACGTCGTAATAGTCGCTGAAATTGTCGAGGCCGATGACCTCATCGCCTCGCGCAAGCAGCCGCCGGGCGCAGTGCATGCCGATGAACCCGGCCGCGCCGGTGACCAGGACCTTCATGCCGCCGCGCCGCGTTTTGCCTCGAAACGCCGCAGGAAATCCTGGTAGGCGAGCGCGATGCCCTGGCGCAGCGTCGAACCCGGCTTCCAGCCGAGCGCCATGATGCGCGCGCTGTCGAGCAGCTTGCGCGGCGTGCCATCGGGCTTGGAGGCATCGTAGACAAATTCGCAGCGGTAGCCGAGCACGTCGGCAACGAGCGCCGCGAGTTCGGCGATCGACTGGTCCTCGCCGGCACCGATGTTGATCAATGGCGACTGCGCGGGCGCGACCAGGCGGTCGAATTCGGCCTCGGGCAGCCGCATCAGGAACACGCAAGCCTCGGCCATGTCGTCGCTCAGCAGGAATTCGCGCCGCGGGCGGCCGCTGCCCCAGAGCGTCACCTGGGGCTCGCCGTTCCGCCGGGCCTCGTGGATCTTGCGAATCAGCGCCGGCAGGACGTGCGAATTGCGCAGGTCGTAATGGTCGCCCGGCCCGTACAGGTTGGTCGGCATCACCGCGAGGAATTTGGCGCCATGCTGGCGGTTGTAGGACCAGCACATCTCCACGCCTGCGACCTTGGCGACCGCGTAGGCGCGGTTGGTCGGCTCGAGCGGGCCGCTCAGGAGATATTCCTCCTTGATCGGCTGCGGGCAGTCGCGCGGATAGCTGCACGAGGTGCCGAGAAACAACAGGCGCTTGACGCCCGCGCGCCACGCCTCGTGGATCACGTTCAGCTGCACCGCCAGGTTCTCGCGGATGAATTCCGCCGGGTAGGTGTCATTGGCAAGAATGCCGCCGACTTTTGCCGCGGCAAGGAACACATACTCGGGCCGTTCGCGCTCAAAAAACGCGGCCACCGCGCGCGCATCGGTCAGTTCGAGTTCGTCGTGCCGGCGCAGCACCAGGTTCGATTGACCCGCGCGCGCGAGCGCGCGCAGGATCGCGGAACCGGCAAGTCCGGTATGCCCAGCTACGTAGATCTTGGCCCCGCGTTGCATTTGGACTGTCGCCGCGCGCTACTCGCGACCGCCGTAGGCGCGGTAGCCGTGGCGCCTGATCAGGGCGTCGCGTTCCGCCGCCCGCAGGTCGGCGCGCGCCATCTCGGCAACCAGTTTCGGGAACGACACTCGCGGCTTCCACCCGAGCCGGCGGCGCGCCTTGGCCGCGTCGCCCTGCAGCGACTCGACTTCCGCCGGGCGGAAATAGCGCGGATCGACGCGAACGATCGTGTGGCCCGGCTTGAGCGCGGACTCCGCCTTCTTCGGCTTGAAGCGAAGCCTGGCGATCACGCCGCGCTCGTCCTTGCCCTTGCCTTCCCAGCGCAGCTCGACGCCAAGCTCCGCGGCGGCGGCTTGCACGAATTCGCGCACGCTGTGCTGGATGCCGGTCGCAATCACGAAATCGTCGGGCTGCTTCTGCTGCAGGATCCGCCACATCGCCTCCACGTAATCGCGGGCATGCCCCCAGTCGCGCCTGGCGCCGAGATTGCCGAGGTAAAGGCAGGGTTGCAGCCCCAGCCTTATGCGCGCCAGCGCGCGGGTGATCTTGCGGGTGACGAAGGTCTCGCCTCGCGTCGGCGATTCATGATTGAAGAGAATCCCGGTCGCGGCGAACAGGCCGTAGGCCTCGCGGTAGTTGATCGTGATCCAGTGGGCATAGAGCTTCGCCACCCCGTACGGCGAACGCGGATGGAAGGGCGTCGTCTCGCGTTGCGGAGTCTCGCGCACCAGGCCGTACAGCTCCGACGTGGAGGCCTGGTAAAAGCGCGTCTTCCCGCCCATGCCGAGGATCCGGATCGCCTCCAGCAGGCGCAATGCACCAAGGCCATCGGCGTTTGCCGTGTACTCGGGCTCCTCGAACGATACCGCGACGTGGCTCTGCGCCGCGAGGTTGTAGATCTCGTCGGGCTGAGCCTGCTGGACCACGCGCGTCAGTGCCATCGAGTCGGTCATGTCGCCGTAATGCAGGATCAGGCGCCTGCCGTCGACATGCGGGTCCTGGTACAAATGGTCGATGCGCTCGGTATTGAAGAGCGATGTACGGCGTTTCAGGCCGTGCACCTCGTAGCCCTTCTTCAGGAGGAACTCGGCGAGATATGCACCGTCCTGTCCGGTGATGCCGGTGACCAGCGCTGTTTTCCTGGACTTCTTCATCATATTGATTTTACTAGATTCTTTTCCCGCCAGGCAGCGCCACTTCGCGCACTGCGCCAACGATATTCTGCTGCGCGCCTTCGTCCAGGTCCGCATGCATCGGCAGGCTTATGACTTCCCGCGCAAGCCGTTCCGAGACCGGGAACGATTGCCCCACGTAGCCGGCGGCATACGCCGGCTGTTGATGCAGGGAAAGCGGATAGTGCACTGCGCTCGGGATGCCGCGAGCCTTGAGCTCCTGCTCGAAGCGGGCGCGCTCGGCCACGCGTACCGTGTATTGCGCGTAGACGCTGGTGCGGTCCGGCCGGACTTTCAGGGTTTTCACCGACGGGGCAAGCAAGGCATCGTAGTGCGCGCCGATTTCCGCCCGCTGCCGCACTTCCCATTCGAAGCGATCGAGCTTGGCCAGCACGACCGCGCACTGGATGGAGTCCATCCGGCCGCCGACGCCGATGCGCGTATGGCGGTAACGGCCTTCCTGGCCGTGGACACGGATCTCGCGCATCGCCTTGGCCAGCGCATCGTCGCTGGTGAAAAGCGCTCCGCCGTCGCCGTAGCAACCGAGCGGCTTGGAAGGAAAGAAACTCGTGCAGCCGATGGTGGAGAGGTTGCAGCTCTTCCTTCCCTTGTAGGTGGCGCCGAAGCTCTGCGCCGCATCCTCGATCACGGGCAGCTTGTGGCGGGCAGCGATGGCGTTGATCTCGTCCATATCGGCCGGCTGCCCGTAGAGCGATACAGGCATGATCGCCCTGGTGCGCGGCGTGATCGCCGCTTCCAGCCTGGAGACGTCGATATTGGCGGTGTCCTCTTCGACATCCACGAACACGGGCTTTGCGCCGATGAGCGCGATCATCTCCGCGGTCGCGGCGAACGTGAACGGCGTGGTTACGACCTCGTCACCCTGTTTCACCTCGAGCGCCAGCAACGCGATCAGCAGCGCCTCGGTGCCCGAGGCAACCGCGATGCAGTGCCTGGCGCCGGTCCATGCGGCGAGCCGATCCTCGAGTTCCTTCACTTCCGGACCCATGACGTACTGCCCGTGGTCCAGCACCCGCTGGATCCGCGCGTTGATGCTCTCGCGCAGTGCCGAGTACTGGGTCTTGAGATCGATGAAATCCATGGCGCGGATGTTAGTGGATTGCGGCAAGTACCGCAGCCAGGCCCTGCCGCCAATCCGGCAGCGAGAGACCGAAAGCCGTGCCGAACTTCGAGTTGTCCAGCAGCGAATTCTTCGGCCGCTTCGCCGCGACGGGATACTCATCGCTGCGGACCGCCACCAGAGGGGTCTTCAGCCCGGTCGACTGGAGAATTGCACTGGCGAAACCATGCCAGGTCGTCGCCCCTCCGGCGCTCAAGTGATATAGGCCGCCGGCGGTCTTCGCGGTATCGGCCCTTGAAAGGACGTGCGCGACCGCACCGGCGATCGCTTCGCTCGAGGTTGGCGCGCCACGCTGGTCGTCCACGACGCGGAGCCGGGGTTGCGTCTTTGCCGCGGCGATGATCGCGTGCAGGAAATTCCGGCCCGCCGGACCGTAGATCCAGCTGGTGCGGAAGATGAAATATCGGCAGCCGCTGGACGCGATCGCGCGCTCGCCTTCCAGTTTGCTTTGGCCATACACGTTCAGCGGCGACACCGCGTCTGTCTCGACATAAGGCGTGGGTTTTTCGCCGTCGAACACGTAGTCGGTGGAGAAATGCACCAGCAGGGCGTCAAGCGATTTCGCTTCGCGCGCCAGCTTCTCCACGGCCCGGGCGTTCAACGCCAAAGCCATGTCCGGCTCCCGCTCGGCACGGTCGACCGCGGTATAGGCGGCGGCATTGACGATGATGTCCGGTCTTGCTTTTGCGATGGTGTCGCCGATGGACAGCAGGTCCAGGCCTTGCCTATCGAAAGCAATCACCTTGCCCAGGGGCGCGAGCGAGAGCTCCAGCGCCGAGCCGACCTGCCCGGTGCGCCCGGTGAGCAGAATCCTCAATCGAAGGTGTCGGCGACGGCGAGTGGCTTGCCGCGCCGGTCCTTGTCCGTCATCAGCGGTTCGCCCGCGAGCGGCCAGGAAATGGCCAGCGCGGGGTCATTCCAGAGAAGGCTGCGCTCGTGCTCCGGCGCGTAGTAGTCCGTGGTCTTGTACTGCACTTCCGCATGCTCCGAGAGAACCAGGAAGCCGTGGGCGAATCCGGCAGGTACCCAAAGCATGCGGCGCGAATCCGCGCTAAGCGTGGCACCGGTCCAGCGGCCGAAGCTTGCCGAACTCCGGCGCAGGTCGACGACTACGTCCCAGATTTCGCCGGCAGTGACGCGCACCAGCTTTCCCTGCGGCTGGCGCCGCTGGTAGTGCAGCCCGCGCAGGACGTTCTTCGACGAGCGTGAATGGTTGTCCTGGACGAATTCCACGTCCAGGCCTGTCGCCTGCGCGAACGCCTTCCGGTTGTAGCTTTCATAGAAGAACCCGCGCGTGTCTCCGAACACCTTTGGTTCGAGCAGCAGCACCCCGGCAAGCAGGCCGGATTCGACTCTCACGCTTCGAACCTCACGGAAACGGCTTCTCCGAAAGGCAGCGCAGCAGGTACTCGCCGTACCCGCTCTTCGCCAGCGGCCGCGCCAGCGCCTTCAGTTGCGCGGAGCGGATATATCCCATGCGCCACGCGATTTCCTCCGGGCAGGCGACCTTCAGGCCCTGGCGGCGCTCGATGGTCTCGATGAAGTGCGAGGCCTCGAGCAGCGCCTCATGGGTGCCGGTATCCAGCCAGGCGTGGCCGCGCCCGAGCGGCCGCACCTCGAGCTCGCCCCTTCGCAGGTACTCCCTGTTGACGTCGGTGATTTCCAGCTCGCCCCTGGCCGAGGGCTTCAGCCCGGAGGCGATGCCGACCACGCGGTTGTCATAGAAATAAAGGCCCACCACGGCGTAGCGCGATTTCGGCCTCGCGGGTTTTTCTTCGATGCTAAGCGCCCTGAATTTGGCGTCGAACTCCACCACGCCGTAACGCTGCGGATCGTTCACGGGGTAGGCGAACACGGTCGCGCCTTTTCTTTGCCTCGCGGCGCCTTTCAGCAGCCCGACCAGGTCATGGCCGTGGAATATGTTGTCGCCCAGGACCAGCGCCACGGAATCCTTGCCGATGAACTTGCGCCCGATGAGGAACGCCTGGGCCAGGCCGCCCGGAGAAGGCTGCACCGCGTACGAAAACCGGATGCCCCAGCGCTTGCCGTCGCCAAGCAACTGCTCGAAGCGCGGCGTGTCCTGCGGCGTGGAGATGATCAGGATGTCGCGGATTCCCGCCAGCATCAGCACCGCCAGCGGGTAGTAGATCATCGGCTTGTCGTACACCGGCAGCAACTGCTTGGAGACCGCGAGCGTCGCCGGATAGAGCCGCGTCCCGGATCCGCCGGCGAGAATGATCCCCTTCACGCCATGTCTTTCAAGGACTGCTCTGCCTGCCGATGCGGGCCAGATCCGCGTCCACCATCATGGCCACCAGTTCTTCCAGGCTCGTCTTCGGCGACCAGCCGAGCCTTGCCTTCGCCTTCGCGGCACTGCCCAGCACGGCGTCGATTTCCGCGCGACGGAACAGCGCGGAATCCACCTCGACGTATTTCTCGTAGTCCAGCCCGGCGCGGGAAAAAGCGATGCGGCAGAAATCCCTCACCGAAGCGTTTTGCCCGGTGGCAATCACGTAGTCGTCCGCGACATCCTGCTGCAGCATGCGCCACATCGCCTCGACATAGTCGCCGGCAAATCCCCAGTCGCGCTTGGCATCGAGGTTACCGAGCTTCAGCTTGTCCTGCAGTCCGAGCTTGATCCGCGCGACGCTCGAACTTATTTTCCGCGTCACGAATTCCGGCCCGCGAAGCGGCGACTCATGGTTGAACAGGATTCCGCTGGAGGCATGCAGGCCGTGGCTTTCGCGGTAGTTCACCGTCAGCCAGTGCGCGAAGACCTTTGCCACGCCGTAGGGACTGCGCGGATGAAATGGCGTGGACTCATCCTGCACCGGCGAGCGCACCCGGCCGAATATCTCGCTCGATGTGGCCTGGTAAAAACGGATCTTCCGGTCCGTGCAGCGGATCGCCTCGAGCACGTTGGTCACCGCCATGCCGGACACCTGCACCGTTACCGACGGCAGGTCCCATGACTTGTCGACAAAGCTCTGCGCGGCGAGGTTGTAGAGCTCGGTCGGCTGCGACTGCTCGATGGCGCGCAGCAGCGACGATACGTCTGTGACATCTCCCGCCAGCAGCGTCACATCGGCATCGGCGCGCAGTTCCCTCAAGCGCCAGAGCGCGTCGCTGCCGCGCCGTGCCACCAGGCCGAAGACCCGGTAACCCTTGTCGAGCAGCAACCGCGCGAGATAGGCGCCGTCCTGGCCGGTGACGCCCGTTATGAGTGCCCGTTTGCCGGCGGGCGATTTATTTTTTTCCAAGATACCAGTCCACCGTTATTCGCATCCCCGATTCGAAGCTTTCCCGCGGGCGCCAGCCGAGTTCGCGCGCGATCTTGGCGGCATCCATCGCGTAGCGGCGATCATGGCCGGGCCGGTCCTTCACCAGCGTGACCAGGTCCGCATAGCGCCCGCTTTTCCTCGGCTTCGCCGCATCCAGCATCGCGCACAGCGTATTCACCACGTCGAGGTTGGTTTTTTCGCTCGCACCGCCGATATTGTAGGTCTCCCCCGCCCGCCCCCTGTCCAGCACCGCGCGAATCGCGTCGCAATGGTCCTGCACGTAAAGCCAGTCTCGCACGTTGAGGCCGTCGCCGTAGACCGGCAGCGGCTTTTCCGCCAGCGCGGAGGTAATCATCAGGGGGATCAGTTTCTCCGGGTACTGGCGCGGGCCATAGTTGTTCGAGCAGTTGGTGGTCAGCACCGGCAGTCCGTAGGTGTGGTGGTAGGCCCGTACCAGGTGGTCGGAAGCGGCCTTCGACGCCGCGTACGGACTGTTGGGCGCGTAAGGATGGTTTTCCGTGAACGCCGGGTCAGCTGCACCAAGCGAGCCGTAGACCTCGTCAGTGGAGACATGGAGGAAGCGGAAGCGCTCCTTCTCGCCGGCCGGCAACGCACCCCACCAGGTCCGTGACTCCTCCAGCAGGCAGAAGCTGCCCACCACGTTGGTCTGGATGAATTCCGCCGGTCCTTCGATCGAGCGGTCGACATGGCTCTCCGCGGCGAAATGCACCACCGCCCGCGGCCGGTGTTTTGCAAGCAGCTGCCGCACCAGGCCGCGATCGGCGATGTCGCCCTTGACGAACTCGTGCCGTTCATCGCCGGCAAGCGAATCCAGGTTGCCGAGATTGCCTGCGTAGGTGAGCTTGTCGAGATTCACGATCGCCTCTCCCGTCACGGAGATCGTCGACAAGACAAAATTTGCGCCGATGAAACCGGCGCCGCCGGTGACCAGAATCATGGAGGCGATTATCGCACCGCGGCCTTACTGCGAAGGCATGTACTCCGGGATCCAGTCCTTGAGCCGGGCGCGCACCGCTTCGGGCGACACGCCGCCGGATGACGCCGCCGACAGCCAGGCAAGGACGTCTTCCGGCAGCTCGCCGCTCCCGGGGGCGCGAGCCCGGGCGACGCGCAATTTCGGATGCGGGGTTGGCAGGGTGGTTTCACCATCGACGAGAACTTCCTCGAAAAGCTTCTCGCCGGGACGCAGCCCGGAAAATTCGATGCGAATGTCCTGTTCGCTGAACCCGGACAGGCGGATCATCTGGCGCGCGAGTTCGGCGATTTTCACGGGCTCGCCCATGTCGAGGACGAATATCTCCCCCCCCTTGCCCAGCTGCGCCGCCTGCAGCACAAGTTGCGCGGCCTCCGGGATCGACATGAAATAGCGCTCCATGTCGGGATGCGTGACGCTGACCGGGCCGCCGCGCGCGATCTGCTCGCGAAAGCGCGGTATCACGCTGCCCGTCGAACCCAGCACGTTGCCGAATCGCACCATCACGAAGCGCGTCGCGGCTCGCGGCTGCAACGCCTGGCACAACATCTCGGCAAGGCGCTTGGATGCGCCCATCACATTGGTCGGGTTGACCGCCTTGTCGGTCGAGACGAGGACGTAGGTGTGCGTGCCGGCGGCCTGCGCCGCGCGCGCGGTGACGATGGTGGAAAGCGCATTGTTGGCGACCGCCTGGTAGGCATTTTCCCGTTCCATCAGCGGCACGTGCTTGTAGGCGGCGGCATGGAACACCACTTCCGGCGCATGGCGCATGAAGATTTCCTTCACCCGCGCTTCGTCCTTCGCGTCGCCAATCGCGGCGATCACCGGAAGTCCCGGCAGCCGGTCGCGGAACTCCTGTTCGATCAGATAGAGCGCGTATTCGGAATTCTCGACCAGCACCAGGCACGCCGGGGCGAAGCGCGCAATCTGCCGGCACAGCTCGGCGCCGATCGAGCCGCCGGCGCCGGTCACCAGCACCGTCTTGCCCTTGAGAAATCCGCTCACCTGCGCGTCGTCCAGCTGCACCGGGTCGCGCCCTAGCAGGTCGTCCAGCTCCACTTCCCGCAATTGGGAGACGCTGACTTTCCCGGAAACGATGTCGGCATAGGCCGGCACGGTCATGACGCGCAATCCGGCCACCTGGCAAAGGTCCAGCGCGCGCTTGCGCGCCGCGTGCGTCGCGCCGGGCATGGCGATGATCGCCTGCGACACCCCCATGCGCTCGGCGATCTCGCCTGCGCGATCCAGCGCGCCCACGATCTTCACGTCGTGGATGGCGCCGCCGTGCTTGCGCGTGTCGTCGTCGAGCAGCGCAGCCACGCGCCACTGGCTGCTGTTGGCAAGGTCGCGCAGCAGTGCGGACGCGGAAGCGCCGGCGCCGAGCACGATCACCGGATTGGCCTCCGGATGCCGCACGATGCCGAGCAGGCGCTGCTCCTTCCAGGCGCGGTAAAGCAGGCGGCTGCCGCTCATCGCGCCAATGAGCAACAGCGGCGCGATCAGGAATACCGAGCGCGGCACGACCGGTATTGGAGCGGCGAGCAGGAACAATGTCGGCGCGGCCAGCGCCGCGACGAACACCGCGGCCAGGATTTTCTGCAAATCCGGCAGGCTTGCGTAGCGCCAGAGGCCCCGGTACAGGCCAAGCCGCCAGAACAGCAGTGCGTTCACCGCCATCACCCACGGCAGCGTCTTCAGCGCCGTCGTCAGGTGATCGGGTGGCACGTCGAGATTGAATCGCAGCAGGTATGCGGCGAACCAGGCGACGCCGGACGCGACGACATCGTGCGCGAAGGCAAGCAGTGCCCGCACGAGATACTGCGGCTGCTTCACGCGGCTGCGCCCCCGGAATCGCGCTGGCCGCGGGACCAGCGCGCCCAGCGGACATCGACCCACGCTGCGATCGCTACCAGGACGGCTACCGCCGCGCCAAGCGCCGCAGCCTGCATTCCTGGTTCTGCCGCGCGAAAGAGCAGTGCTGTCGCGGCGCACCCGGCCATCGCGGCGTATTCGATCCATGCCGTGCCGCGATGCCCGAAACCCATGAGCACCAGCCGCTGGTAATAGTGGTCCTTGTGCGCCAGCCAGACCTTTTCGCCGCGCCACAGCCGCTTCACCAGCGTCAGCGTCGCATCGCAGATAAATGGCGCGAATACCAGCACGGGAAACCACAACGGCCATGTGCCTTCGCGCCAGCCGAGCAGGCCGAGCGCGCCGGCAAGAAAACCCAGCGGCACCGAGCCGACGTCGCCCATGAAGAGACGCGCCGGATGAAAATTCACCAGCAGGAACGCGAGCGAGGCAGCGGCAATGCTGCCATTCAGCGCGGCGAGCGCGGCGTTGCCGGACTGGTGCGCGGCAAGGGCATAAGCGCCAAAGCCGAACACGGCCATGCCGCCCGCGAGGCCATCCGAACCATCCATGAAGTTGTACAGGTTGGCGTACCACGCGACTGCCAGCAGCAGAACCGCGAAGAGAGCCGGGTCCGCAACATCCGTTCCGAGGACGAGCACGAGCCCTGCTGCCGACAGGTGCGCCGCGAAACGCAGCAGCGTGGGCAGGGTGAAAACATCGTCCGCGAGGGAGACCAGCGCAAGCGCGCCGGCCACGCACAGCGTGGCGCCAGACACGAAGGATGTGGCTGCCGCGCCCGCCTCGGCATTCACCGCCATGCCTGCGGCGATTCCTGCCGCGATCGCAATGCCGCCGCTGCGCGGCACTGGCCGCGCATGCAGCGAGCGTTCATTCGGCCGGTCGAGCATCAGGCGCCGGCCAAATCGCGAAAGCAGGACCCACAGGCAGGCGAGCGCGACCACGAACGCCGCAAGCGCGGGCAGAAATTGCATGGTCCGCATTCTAGCTGTCCTGCGTTCGAAGTCAGGCCAGCGCGCGGAAAGCTTCAAGCACCGGTTCAAGCGGTAGATCGGCAAGGTCGCGCGATTCGGGCCGCACGACACGGTGAGGGACACCCCAAGGGCGCCAGCGATCCACCGGAGAGTCGCCGAACAGCGCGACCACGGGCTTGCCGAGCGCAGCGGCGAGGTGCATCGCGCCGCCGTCGGGACAAATTACGCGCCCGGCAAGCGACAGTGCCGCGATCAGCAATTTCACGTCGGGCGTGGCGACCGGAACGATGGCCCCGGCGCGCGCCGTATTCGCCATGCGCAGAACTTCCCGCGCGGCCTCGTCGTCGCCGGGATGACGCGGGTTGTCCTTCGAGCCCGGTGCCCATAGCAGCATCACCCTGCCGTGCGTGGACAGCCGCACGGCGAGCTCGGCGTAGCGCTCAAGCGGCCAGCGTTGCGCCGGCCGGCGCGCGCTGATATGCAACGCAGTGAACGGCCCGGCGCCGATCGATTTTCCCAACTCCTGCACTGCGTCCTTGTCGGCGAAGACCTGGAGCGGACCGGGCGCCCCTGTCACACCCAGTGCCCTTCCCAATTCGAAAGTGCGCTCGACCTCATGGATTCCGGCGCGGAAGGTGGTCGGCGCGGCAATTACCTGCTTCGGCTTCAGGCTCCGAGCCAGCTTCAGCGACTGCGGCGAAGGCGCCGGCACCAGCACGCAGTCGAGCTGCTGCTGCCGCATTTGCGAGAGCTGGCCGAGGCGGTTCCTGACGTGCGCGATCAGGCCACCGCTGCGGTGCTTCAGCTTTTCGAAAACGAAGATCTCATCCAGCGCCGCATTTCGCGCCAGGACCTCGGCGTTATAGGTCGTCACCAGCGCACCCAGCCAGGCCCGCGGCAGCTTTGCGCGCAGGCCCGCCACCAGCGGCGTCGTGCACGCCAGGTCGCCGATGTTGTCGCGGCGGATGATCAGGATGCGCGGCGTGTGCGCAGCGTCGACAGCCATAACCCCAGGAGGAGCGCGGCGAGCAGGCCGTGCTCGTGATGCAGCGTCGTGTTCACCATGCCCACGGTCACGGTAACGATCCACGCGCCCGCCGCGCTGCCCCAGGCGAGCCAGGCGAGATCCGGGTCGCTCGGGCGCGGACGCCTGCGAAACAGCATCGCAAGCCATGCGAGGAGCACTGCCGCCAGCGCCGCGAGCCCCACTGCGCCGCGCTCGGCAAGAGCGTTGACGAAAAGGTTGTGGGCGTGCGGAAACCGTATGTAGAGCGCAGGGTCGTAGTCCTTGCCGGCCTCGGTGCGCCAGGACTGCACCAGCTCGGGCGAGATCAGGCCGTAATTGTCCATCCCGACTCCAAACCAGGGATAGCGCTCCCAGGCGACCAGCGCCATGCGCCAGATGCCATCGCGGCCTTGCAGCACGTTTTGCCGCGTTTCCACGTACTGCTGCTTGCGGATCACATCGGTTCCCAGGCCAACGACTCCTGCGAACACCAGCACGCCCACTGCGATAGCGGCAATCAGCGGTGCGCGCCAGCGCGGCCACCACGCGATCGCAAGAACCAACAGGACCAGGAGACCCGCTCCGACCGCACCCCGGCTGGCGGTGACGACCAGCGAGACCAGCACCAGCGCGCCAACGGCCAGCGCCGTCGTGCGCCTGCCGCCGGGCCAGGCTTGCCAGCGCGCGAACATCCAGCTCGCGCAGATGCCAAGGATGATCGCGATGTAGATCGCAGTATGGTTCACGTGGCCGACCGAATGCAGTTGAAGCGTGCCGCTTTTCGCGGCGCCGCTCCAGAGCCGCCAATGTCCGAACGCGAGTCCAGCGACGGCTGACGCCACGAGCGCGCCGAGAACCCAGCGGATTTCCTTCGCGCCGTAGCCGGCGCGCTTCACCATCCAGCCGAGAACCGCATAGCGCGCAAGTTCGTGCGCTCCCCCCACTTCGCTGCCCTGCAACCCGGAAAAAGCGGCGGCCAGGTAACCCGAAGCAATCCAAAGCGCGAACAGGGTGTCCCAGAAATCCCAGCGGCCACCCCAATCGCGCGACCGTGCCCGGTTGGCAAGCCAAGTGCAGACATACAGCAACCAGGCGAGGTTCTTCGGCATTTCCACCAGCGGCAGGAAAATGCAGAAGGCAAGCAGCAATCCGGTCTCGACCGGAAAGCGGACTTTCTTCAGTTCAGCCAGCATGCCGCGCGAAGTCTAGCAGCCGCGCTGCCCGGTTCCGGTAGCCATGGTCGCGCGCCACTCGCTGCTGCGCGCGCTCCGCGATCGCGCGCGCAAGATCGGGCCGATCGATGAAATGCCGGACCTTGGCGGCGCACTCGTCCAGCCCCTCGTAGTCGGCCCATTCGCTTTCGTCGAAGTCCTCCGCCGCGTGTTTGCGCCGGTCGGAAAGCAGGAACCCGCCGCAAGCCGGCACGCCATAGCAGCGCTCCGGCAGGCCCCAGCACTTTTCGCTGCCCGCGTCGCAGGCGGCGATGGTGGACAGATTGACGCGGCTTGAACGGATAATTTCCAGTTGCTCGGCATTCGTCATGCCCGCACTGTCGCGAAAAAGTGTTTTGATCCTGGAAGAAGCAAGCTTCACCTCAAGCGCGGCCAGGAAAGCCACCCGCCGGGCGTGTTCTCCATAGCGCGCTGCGTCCATGTTGCCAAGAAACGAGACATCCCAACGATAACCGGCGGATGCGCGCATCGCCTCAATTTGACCGTTGTCCACGCGATAGAGCGCTTCGCGTACCGCATTCGGGCAATACAGCGTTCTCGCCGAATATCTCCCGGCCGCCTGCATCGAGTGCGACGCATAGCCGTCGAATGGCTTTAGCC
>JANYII010000205.1 GCA_025358705.1 Betaproteobacteria bacterium
CCGCGGCATCCGCGCCATCGAGAACGTGCCGATTGCAAGCTGGCTGGCGTTGCGCGCCAAATGCGCTGGCTGCGGCACGCGCATCAGCCTGCGTTACCCGCTGGTCGAACTTCTGGCCGGCATGGGGGCCGCCTGGTCGGCGCTGCATTTCGGCTATGGCCTCGCGGCGCTCGGCGGTGCGCTGTTCATCTGGTGCACCATCGCGCTCGCCTTCATCGACCATGCCACCGGTTACCTGCCGGACGACATCACGCTGCCGCTGATGTGGGCGGGACTACTGTTCAACGCCTTCGGTAGCTTCGTGCCGCTGTTCGATGCCGTGACCGGCGCGGCCGGCGGTTATCTGGTGCTGTGGGCCGTGTACTGGGCATACAAGCTGGTGCGCGGCGTCGAAGGCATGGGTTACGGCGATTTCAAGATGACGGCCGCGGTCGGGGCATTTCTTGGCTGGAAAATGCTGCCACTGGTCATCATGATGTCCTCTGTCATCGGCCTGCTCTTCGGGCTCCTGCAGATGGTCGCGACGCGCGGCAAATGGGATGCCGGGTTTAAGTTTCATTTCGGTCCCTATATCGCGATCGCGGGCATCAGCGCGATGTTCTGGGGCCCGGCGATCCTTGCGCTGATTCCTTTCCTGAATCCATTCTGATGGCGCTCGTCGTCGGCCTCACCGGCGGCATCGGCAGCGGCAAAAGCGCGGCAGCGGACGAGTTCGCGCGGCTTGGCGCGACCGTAGTGGACACCGATGCCATTTCCCGCGACCTCACCGGCGCGCGTGGCGCCGCGGTACCCGAGGTCCGCCGCCTCTTCGGCAAGGCTTTCGTTGACAGTTCCGGCGCCATGGACCGCAAGCGCATGCGCGACCTGGTGTTTTCGGATCCGGAAGAAAAACGGCGCCTGGAGGCGCTGCTGCATCCCATGATCCGCGCCGAATCGGCCCGGCGCATCGCGGCGGCGGCGGGGCCCTATTCGGTACACGTGGTGCCATTGCTGATCGAATCGGCCGGGTATCGGGAGCGGGTCGGGCGCGTGCTTGTCGTGGACTGCCCGGAGGAGCTTCAGATAACGCGGGTGCGGCAGCGCAGCGGCCTGCCGGAAGAGGAAATCCGCCGCATTATCGCGTCCCAGGTACAGAGGGAAAAGCGGCTGGCGGCAGCGGACGACGTCATTGACAATTCGGGCCCCGTTTCCGCGCTGCAACAACAGGTTCAAAAGCTGCACCAAACCTACCTGGAGCTTGCAGCTGCCTAGAAGTCAATTTGTGTTGCGCGGCTAAATCACTCAGAATTCTGGCATTTTCGCCCTCTGGCGAGGCTCGTCTGGCCGTCATTACGTACGAGTATCCGCTCAACGAGCGCATCCGGACCCTGCTGCGCCTGGAGGATCTGTTTGAGCGCTCGCGCCATTTCATCGCGCGCACCGACCCGTTGGATCACCACGTCGCGCTGCTAACGCTGTTCGAAATTCTCGAGGTGGCCGGGCGCGCCGACCTCAAATCCGACCTGCTGCAGGAACTCGAGCGCCAGAAGCAGGTGCTGCTTTCCTTCCGCAACAACCCGGACATATCCGAAGAGGCGCTGTCGGGCGTGCTGCGCGACATCGAGCAGGCATCCGCCGCCCTGTTCTCCATGACCGGCAGGATCGGGCAGTACCTGCGCGAGAACGAGTGGCTGATGTCGATCAGGCAGCGCACCGGCATCCCGGGCGGCGCCTGCGAGTTCGACCTGCCCTCCTACCACTACTGGCTGCACCGCCCGGCCGAGGAGCGCATCGGCCAGCTGGCCGCCTGGACCAGCCCCCTCTACCCTCTGCGCGACGGCACCGCGATCATCCTGCGCATCCTGCGCGAGTCGGGCAAGGCGCAGAGCCTCGCCGCGCCGCTGGGCACCTTCCAGCAGATGCTGGGCGGCAAGACGGCGCAGATGCTCCGTGTGCGCCTCGAACCAGGCCTGCCCTGCGTGCCCGAAATCAGCGCCAATAAATACGTCCTCAACATCCGTTTCCTCGCGCAGAACGGCGAGGAAACGCGCGCCAAGACCGCCGACTGGGACGTCGGCTTCGAGCTTACTTTCTGCAACTTGTGAAGACAGTCCCCTGCCCGCGCTGCGGCGCGCAGGCGCCGTACTCCCCCGAGAACGCCTGGCGCCCATTCTGCACCGAGCGTTGCAGGATCATTGACCTGGGCAACTGGGCTTCCGAGGCATACCGCGTGCCGGTTCCCATCGAGCCTCCGGCCGACTCCGAACCCGGCGAAAAGTAGTCGCCGGCCTAGCGCTTGGCCCGGTTCCAGGCGCCTTCGATCATCGCAAGGCCGTGCGCGCCCACGCGCCGGGCCTCATCCAGGTCGGCCGGGCGCAGGCCGCCAATGGCGTAAACGGGGATCGACGCACCTTCGGCGATGCGCTGGAAGCCGTCCCAGCCGAGGACGGTGGCGCCGGGATGCGAGCGCGTCGGCTTGACTGGCCCGAGCACGACGAAGTCCAGCCCGATCAGCATTGCGTGGCCTAGCTCGTCGACTGTATGGCAGGACGCAGCCACGAGCCCCGCCTCCGGCCGGCGCCGCATCTTCATCAGCTGCTCGGTGCTGAGATGGATGCCGTCAATGGCCGGACCGCCGTTGACGAGCACCCTGGCGCCGTATTCCCTGGCCATCCTGGTGACCACGTAGATCAGGCGCGCCCGCTCCCAGTTCCCTTTGTCCCGCACCTGGACCAGGCGCAAGCCATCCTTCATGCGCGCCTCGACGAGGGAAAGCTGTTCCGCCGCACCGATCGTCCGCGCATCGGTGATCGCGTACTCGAGCGGCAATGCGAGCGAGGCGAGCACCGGCGCGTTGGCCGGAAGCATCGGCTCGGCGATCGGCTTGTCGAGTCGTTGCCAGGCCAGCCGCTGGTTCTCCCGCGCCTGCGGCTCGCCGCGCCAGCGCGTCACGCGGAAGAAATTCAGGCGCACGGTGGCGTGCTCGTAGACATGCACGCGGGAGATCCAGGGGTATGCCGTCTGCACCTCGATGCCGAGCTCCTCGCGTAGCTCGCGCGCGAGCGCGCGATCGGCCGGCTCCCCGGCCTCGACTTTGCCTCCTGGAAATTCCCACCAGCCCGCGTACACCTTTCCGGGCGGGCGTTGCGCCAGCAGGAAGCTGCCGTCCGGCCGTTCGATGACCGCCGCGGCGACGTCGACAATCACCTACTTCTTTTTCGCGCGCTTGCCGGCCCCGGAGCCGCCAATGTGGCGACCCGACCAATCTCGTGCGAACTGGTAGGCGACGCGCCCGCTGCGCGAGCCGCGCTGCAGCGACCACTGCAGCGCTTCTTCCCTGGATTGTTCTATTTCTTTTTTTGAACAGGAAAAGGAATTCAACCAATGGGCGACGATCTCCAGATATTCGTCCTGGTCGAAGGGATAGAACGACACCCACAGGCCGAAACGCTCGGAGAGCGAGATCTTCTCCTCCACGCCCTCGCCGGGATGGATCTCGTCGCCGACGTACTTGGTCTCGAGGTTGTCCTGCATGTACTCCGGCATCAGGTGACGGCGGTTCGAGGTGGCGTAGATCAGCATGTTCTCCGAGGTCGTCGAGATCGAGCCATCAAGCGCAACCTTGAGCGCGATGTAGCCCTCCTCCGAACCATGGAAGGTCAGGTCGTCGCAGAACACCAGGAAGCGCTCAGGGCGTCCCGCCACGATGTCGACGATCGCCGGCAGGTCGGCGAGATCGCTCTTCTCGACTTCGATGAGGCGCATCCCCTTCGGGGAATACTTGTTCAGCAGCCCTTTCACGATCGAGCTTTTGCCGGTGCCGCGCGCGCCGGTTAGCAGCACGTTGTTGGCCGGCTTGCCGTCCATGAACTGGCGCGTGTTCTGCTCCACCTTGGCGATCTGCGGGCCGATGCCCTGCAGGTCCGAGAGCTTCATGCGATGCACATGGCGTACCGGCTGCAGCCAGCCCTGGTTCCCGCTTTTGTAACCGGTCCCCTTGCGCCAGCGAAATGCGATGCTCGCCTTCCAGTCGGTGGGTGGCGGGAGTGGCGGCAGGATCTGCTCCAGGCGCTCCAGTATTTTTTCCAGTTCCTTGCTCAAGAGCGGTACTCCGCGTTGATTTTCACGTAGTCGTAGGAAAAGTCGCAGGTCCAGACCGTGGCGGAGGCCTTGCCGCGATTGAGCACAGCGCGGACCGTGAATTCCGGCTTCTTCATTGCAGCGAGGGCTTCGGACTCCCGGTAGGCAGGATTTCGACTCCCGGATTTAACGACAAAAACGTCATCCAGAAATAGATCAAGCCGGTCCGTATCAAGATCCTTGATCCCCGCGTAGCCGATCGCGCACAAGATGCGCCCCAGGTTCGGGTCCGAGGCGAAAAACGCGGTCTTCACCAGCGGCGAATGGGCGATCGCATAGGCGATCTTGCGGCACTCGGCTTCGCTGCGCCCGCGCTCCACCGTCACCGCCACGAACTTGGTCGCCCCTTCGCCATCTCGAACGATTGCCTGGGCCAGTTGTCGAGATACGAGGGTTATGGCCTTTGCCAAAAGGGAAAGATCATTCTTCGAGGAAACCGAAGGACCCTTTCCCGTCGCGATCAGCATGAACGCATCGTTGGTGGAGGTATCCCCGTCCACTGTGATGCAATTGAACGACCGGTCCGCGACCGTTTTCACGAGCCTTTTCAGGTGAGCGGAGGAAACCCTGGCGTCGGTCGCGACGAAGCCGAGCATGGTTGCCATGTCCGGATGGATCATGCCCGAACCCTTGGAAATGCCGGTGACGGTCGCCTCGCCGCCGGAAAGCTTCACTTTCACGGAGCAGGCCTTCGCCACGGTATCCGTGGTCATGATGGCTTCGGCGGCGGCGGCCCAGTTGTCCTCGCGCAGGTCCGCAATCGCGGCGGGCAGTCCGGCGGTGATGCGCTCGACGGGCAACGGCTCCATGATCACGCCGGTGGAGAACGGAAGAATCTGCCGGGGTTCGCATTTCAGGGATTCTGAAAGCGAAGCACACACCGCAAGCGCCCGGGCGAGGCCATCCTTTCCAGTGCCCGCGTTGGCGTTGCCAGTGTTGACGACCAGCGCACGAACATCGCTCTTCAGGTGCTTCTTCGACAGGATCACCGGGGCAGCGCTGAATCGGTTCTTCGTGAACACCCCCGCGACAGCGCTGCCGGCCGCGAGGCGCATGACCAGCAGGTCCTTGCGTCCCGGCTTCTTGATTCCCGCCATTGCCACGCCAAGCTCGATGCCGGCGACGGGGTAAAGCGACTTCGGATCGGGAGGCGGCAGGTTCACGGCCATCCGTTTGTTCCTAGGTCAGCTTCCCGTGGCAATGCTTGAACTTCTTGCCAGAGCCGCAGGGGCACGGTTCATTGCGCCCCACCTTCATCGTCTGGCGTACCACAGGCTGCGCCGGCGCAGGTTGCGCCGCCTGCCCTTTGCCCTCGTCCGCGGCAGTGCCGGCAAGCGCTTCCTCATAGTCGGCGTGCTGCAGGCGCACGTTTTCCACATGCGGCTTGTCGTCGACCTGCGGCACTTCCTCCGCGGCGCGGATCTCCACGTTGTTCAGCGTCTTGATCACTTCCAGCTTGACCGCCTCGAGCATGGCGCCAAACAGCTCGAACGCCTCGCGCTTGTACTCCTGCTTCGGATTCTTCTGCGCGTAGCCGCGCAGGTGAATGCCCTGGCGCAGGTGGTCGAGCGCCGCGAGATGCTCGCGGTAGTGCGCGTCCAGGATCTGCAGCGTGACGTAGCGCTCGTACTGGCGGAACGACGCGTGGGCCGCTTCGGGAATCCTGGTCCGGTAGTGTTGCTCCGCGCTCTCGATGATCCGCCCAAGGAGCATTTCATCCTGCAATTCGGGCTCCTTCTCCAGCCAGGCCTTGAGTGGGAGCTGCAGCCGCAGCTCGGCGTTCAGCGCATTCTCCAGTCCGTTGATGTCCCACTGCTCCTCGACGCTTTCCGGCGGCACGAACTGGCGGAATAGGTCGGTGACCACGCCGGCGCGCAGGTCCGAGATGCGCGGCGACACGTCCTCGGACTCGAGCAGCTCGTTCCTGAGCGCGTAGATGGTCTTGCGCTGGTCGTTGGCGACGTCGTCGTATTCAAGCAGCTGCTTGCGGATGTCGAAGTTTCGCGCCTCGACCTTGCGCTGCGCGCTCTCGATGGAGCGCGTGACCATGCTGTGCTCGATCGCTTCGCCCTCGGGCATTTTCAGCATCACCATGATGCGGTTGATGCGGTCGCCGGCGAAAATCCTGAGCAGCGGATCTTCCAGCGCCATGAAAAAGCGCGAACTGCCGGGGTCGCCCTGCCGGCCGGAGCGGCCGCGCAACTGGTTGTCCACGCGGCGCGACTCATGGCGCTCGGTGCCGATGATATGCAGGCCGCCGGCGCCGATGACCTGGTCATGCAGGGCCTGCCATTCGCTTCGCAGCTTTTCAGTGCGCGTCTTCTTCTCCGTCTCCGGCAGGCTCTCGGTCGCTTCGACCATTTCGACCTGCCGCTCAACGCTGCCGCCAAGCACGATGTCGGTGCCGCGGCCGGCCATGTTGGTGGCGATGGTGACCGCGCCCGGTGCCCCGGCCTGCACGATGATCTCGGCCTCGCGCGCATGCTGCTTCGCGTTCAGCACCTCGTGCGGAAACTTCTTCCGCTTGAGCAGTCCCGACAGCAGTTCGGAATTCTCGATCGACGTCGTGCCTACGAGCACCGGTTGACCGCGCTCGTTGCAACTCTTGATGTCGAGGATCACCGCTGCATATTTCTCCCGAAACGACTGGTAGACCTGGTCGAGCTTGTCCTCGCGACTCGACAGCTTGTTCGGCGGGATGACGACGGTCTCGAGGTTGTAGATCTCCTGGAACTCGTACGCCTCGGTGTCCGCCGTGCCGGTCATCCCGGAAAGCTTCGCATACATGCGGAAGTAATTCTGGAACGTAATCGACGCGAGCGTCTGGTTTTCACGCTGAATGGCGACGCCTTCTTTCGCCTC
>JANYII010000045.1 GCA_025358705.1 Betaproteobacteria bacterium
GGTGTGACCCGTGACCCAGCCCACGTCGGCCGTGCACCAGAAGACGTCCGACGGCTTGTTGTCGAACACCCATTTCATGGTCAGGCTCGCCCACAGAAGGTAGCCCGCGGTCGAGTGCTGCACGCCCTTCGGTTTCCCCGTGGAACCCGACGTGTAGAGGATGAACAGGGGATGCTCCGCATTGACCCACTCCGGCTCGCAGGTGTCGGCCTGCCCTTTCACGGCATCGTCCCACCAGAGGTCGCGCCCTGCTGTCATCGGCACGTTGCTGCCCGAGCGCTTGTAGACGATGACCGTTTTCACCGTCTCGCAACCACCGATGGCCAGCGCCTCGTCGACCACCGGCTTGAGCGGAATTTCCTTGCCGCCGCGGAACTGCCCGTCAGCGGCTACTACCGCGACCGCACCGGTATCGAGGATGCGCTCGTGGACGCTCTTCGCCGAAAAGCCGCCGAACACCACCGTGTGGATGGCGCCCACGCGCGCGCAGGCCTGCATCGCGACCACCGCCTCGATCGACATCGGCATGTAGATGAGGACGCGTTCGCCCTTCTTGATTCCCTTGGCTTTCAGCGCGTTCGCGAATTTGCAGACCTCGTGGTACAGGGCCTTGTAGGTGATCTTCGTCACCTTGCCGTCGTCCGCCTCGAAAATGATCGCGGTCTTGTCCGGCTGCGTCTTCAGGTGCCGGTCGAGGCAGTTCCAGGACGCGTTGGTCTCGCCGTCGTAGAACCAGCGGAAGAACGGCGCCTTGGATTCGTCCAGCGTTTTCGTGAACGGCTTGTGCCAGAGCAGGTGTTCCCGCGCCAGCCGCGCCCAGTAGCCTTCGAAATCCTTCTCGGCTTCCGCCACCAGCTTGCGGTAGGCGTCCATGCCGGAAATGTTGGCCTGCTTGACGAAGGCCGGGGACGGCGGGAATACCCGCGTCTCGGACAGTACCGATTCAATTTGCGACGACATGAAAACTCCTCCTGTGCTGCTATTCTGCTGCCGGCGTGCTTACACGCCGCTTACGCGAATACAATCACCAAATCTAGCACGTGTAAAGGCAACTTCCACTCATGACCACCATCAAGCAGATCGACTTGGTGCAGAGCATCGCCGATGCACTGCAGTTCATTTCCTATTACCACCCGCGAGACTACATCCAGGCGCTCGGCCGTGCCTACGAACGCGAGCAATCGCCTGCCGCCAAGGACGCAATCGCGCAGATCCTGACCAATTCGCGCATGAGCGCCGAAGGCCGCCGCCCGATCTGCCAGGACACCGGCATCGTCAACGTGTTCCTCAAGATCGGCATGGACGTGCGTTTCGAGGGCATCAAAGGTTCGCTCGAGGACACGGTCAACGAAGGCGTGCGGCGCGGCTACGCGCATCCAGACAATCCGCTGCGCGCCTCGGTGCTGGAGGAATCGAATTTCGGCAGGAAGAACACGCGCGACAACACGCCGGCGGTAATCAACGTGCAGATGGTGGCCGGCGACAAGCTGGAAGTGGGCGTGGCCGCGAAAGGCGGCGGTTCGGAAGCGAAGTCCAAGTTCGTGATGCTGAATCCTTCCGATTCCATCGCCGACTGGGTGGTGAAGACCGTGCCCAGCATGGGCGCGGGCTGGTGCCCGCCTGGCATGCTCGGCATCGGCGTTGGCGGCACCGCCGAGAAGGCAATGCTGATGGCCAAGGAATCGCTGATGGAGCCGATCGACATGGCCGAACTCAAGGCGCGCGGGCCGAAGAGCAAGGTCGAGGAGCTGCGCATCGAGCTCTACGACCGCGTCAATGCGCTCGGCATTGGCGCGCAAGGCCTGGGCGGCCTGTCCACCGTGCTGGATGTGAAGATCCTCACCTATCCCGCGCACGCCGCCAACCGGCCGGTGGCGATGATCCCGAACTGCGCGGCGACGCGCCACGCGCACTTTGTGCTCGACGGTTCGGGCCCGGCGGAGTTCGAAGTGCCCTCGATTTCCGACTGGCCCAAAGTGACCTGGGTGGCCGACGCGAGCTCGACCCGCGTGGATCTGAATACTCTGAACAAGCAGACCATTGCCGGCTGGAAGCCCGGCCAGCGCCTGCTTCTTTCGGGAAAGCTATTGACTGGTCGTGATGCCGCTCACAAAAGAATTCAGGAACTCATAGAAAAAAAACAACCTTTGCCGGTGGATTTCACCAACCGCGTCATCTACTACGTCGGTCCGGTGGATGCGGTGCGCGATGAAGTCATCGGCCCCGCAGGTCCGACCACTTCTACACGCATGGACAAATTCACCGAGATGATGCTGGCGCAGACCGGGCTGATCGCCATGGTCGGCAAGGCCGAACGCGGCCCGGCGGCGCTCGATGCGATCAAGAAGCACCAGGCCGCGTACCTGATGGCGGTGGGCGGCGCGGCCTACCTGGTCGCCAAGGCGATCAAGAAGGCGCGCGTGCTGGCCTTCGAGGATCTCGGCATGGAAGCGATCCATGAATTCGAGGTGAAGGACATGCCGGTGACGGTCGCCGTGGACGCGAACGGAACCTCCGTGCACAACACGGGGCCCGCCGAGTGGTCGAAGAAGATCGTTGAACTGAAAATCCCGGTGACTGCCGCCTGAGCGCAGTTCCCGCCCCACACACGCGCTGGGGCTCGATCTGGGCCGTCTTCGGCGCCGGCATGATCTGCGGCGCCTACATGACCAAGGTCGCGCCGGCCCTGCCACTGCAGCGCGCCGAGCTCGGCCTTACCCTCGTCGAATCCGGCTTTATCGCCACGGCGTTCAACGTGATGGGCGGCCTTGCGGGCATCCTCGCCGGCACGATGTGCGACCGCTACGGTTACCGCCGGCTCGGTTTGGCTGGACTCGCCATCCTCGCGCTGGCCGGCCTGCTGGGCGCGGCGGCATGGAATTTCCCCTTTCTGCTCGCGACGCGCTTCCTCGAAGGCGTCGGCTTCATCCTGTTCACCGTATCAGGCTCGGCGCTGATCGCTTCCGCCGCCGAAGGATCGCGCGACCGCGCCCGGGCGCTCGGCCTCTGGGCCGCCTACATGCCCGCCGGCGGCGGCATCGCGCTGCTCATCGCTCCGCCCGCGATTGCGGCCTGGGGCTGGCGCGGGCTCTGGGTGGTGCTGGCGGTCGCGGCCGCCGCCAGCTTCGCGCTTGCCGCCCGCTACGCACCGTCGCCAAAGCACGGCGGCATTGCTTCTCTCCGCCTGCTCACGGAGTCCCTGGTGCAGCCGGGCAATCTCGCGCTCGCGGTGCTGTTCGCGTTCTACGTTTCGCAATGGGCCTCGGTGATGATCTGGCTGCCGACCTTCCTGGTCGATGAGCGCGGCGCGTCCGCGGCCGCCGCTGCATTCCTCACCGCGCTCATGGTGCTGGTGAACGCGCCCGGCAACGTCGCGGGCGGATGGCTGCTCTCGCGCGGCGTGCGCCGCGGGCCGATGGTGATCGCGGCGAGTGCGATCATGGCGCTATGCTCGGCAGGAATGCTCGGCCCGTGGCTGCCGGACACCGCGCGCTACCTGCTGTGCCTGGTTTTTTCCGCCTGCGCGGGCGTGATCCCGGGCGCCATCTTTTCTGGACTTCCGGTGCACGCGAAAACCCCGCAGCACATCAGCACCGCCAATGGCATGGTGCTGCAGACCTCGCAGGCCGGCCAGTTCGTCGGCCCGATCGCGCTTGCCTGGCTCGCCTCGCACCATGGCGGCTGGGGCGCCACGCTCTGGGCGATGCTCGCGTTTGCCGCGGGTGGCGCCCTTTGCGGCATCGCGATCGCCCGCATCGAGAGACGGATGCCGTGATCTCCATCCCATCGCTCGGCCCATCGATTCCCCGAACTCATGGCGCGCTCACGGCGGGATTCGGGCGCTGGATGCTGGCCATCGCAGGCTGGCGGATCGAAGGCGCGTTTCCAGACGTGCCGAAGATGATGCTGATCGTGGTTCCGCATACCTCGAACTGGGATTTCCTCGTCGGCCTGATGGCCAAGTTCGCGCTGCGGCTCGAAGCCCGCTTCATCGCCAAGCACTCCCTCTTCTGGTGGCCGCTCGGCATTTTCCTGCGGGCGGTCGGCGGCATCGCGGTAAACCGCGCGGTGGCCAGCGACGTGGTGGTGGATGCCGAGCGCGCCTACCGCGAGCGCGACCGGCTGGTCCTCGTGATCACGCCGGAAGGCACGCGCTCGCGCGTCGACAAATGGAAATCCGGATTCCATCGGATCGCGCACGCCGCCCGCGTGCCGATCGTGCTCGCGGTGTTCGATTACAGCCGCAAGGTCGTGCAGCTCGGCCCCGCCTTCGACGCGACCGGCGACTACGAAGGCGATCTCGCGGCGATGCAGTCCCACATCGGCGCCGCAATGGCGAAACACCCGGCGCGTTACGGCCAGGCCCGGGGATTAAAATAGCGGCTCCGGAGGATTCCATGCGCCAGATCCACATCTGCGAAGTCGGCCCGCGCGACGGGCTCCAGAACGCCCACCACCTGATGCCGACGGAGGCGAAGAAAGCCTGGATCGCCGCTATGGCCGCTGCCGGTATCGCGGAAATCGAGGTCGGTTCCTTTGTCCCGCCGAAGCTGATCCCGGCGATGGCCGACACTGCCGAGATCGTTGCCTTTGCCTTGACGCTGAAGAACGTGAAGACGGTCGCGCTGGCGCCGAACGTCAAGGGATTCGAACGCGCCCTGGCCGCAGGAGCGCAGAAAATCACCTTTCCCGTTTCCGCTTCGCGCCAGCACAGCCTGGCCAATGTGCGCATGACGCCCGAGCAGATGGCCGACGAAGTGAAGAAATGCGTGCAACTGCGTGGCAAGGTCGGACCCGAAATCGAA
This sequence comes from Betaproteobacteria bacterium, assembly GCA_025358705.1. Lineage (GTDB taxonomy): Bacteria > Pseudomonadota > Gammaproteobacteria > Burkholderiales > SG8-39 > RBG-16-66-20. The sequence goes on from JANYII010000045.1 coordinate 4,806, forward strand.
GCCGGCGTCGCGACCGCGTTCGGCTGCACCATGCAGGGCGAGGTGCCGGAGGACGACGTGGTTCGCCTCGCCGTGAGGCTCGCCGAGTCCGGTGTCGATTGCGTCGCGCTCGCGGATACAGTGGGCTACGCAAACCCTGCGCAAATTAGAAGGATTTTTCGAAGAGTCAAAAGCGAGATCGGCAACAAGCTCGAGGCTGCGCACCTGCACAACACGCGCGGCCTCGGCCTCGCCAACGCGCTCGCCGCTTACGAGGAAGGCGTGCGCCATTTCGACAGCTCCATGGGCGGACTTGGCGGCTGCCCGTTCGCCCCCGGCGCCAGCGGCAACGTCATCACTGAGGACCTAGTGTACATGTTCGAGAGCATGGGCGTGTCCACCGGCATCGACCTCGACAAGCTGATGGAGGCGCGCAAGCTCATGGTCGCCGCCATCCCCGAAGAACCGGTCTATGGCCACATGGCGCTCGCCGGAGTTCACAAGGGATTCCGTGCTGCCGCTTGATGGTGTGCGCGTAGTCGAGTTTGCACACATGGTAATGGGCCCGAGCTGCGGGCTCGCGCTCGCCGACCTCGGCGCGGATGTCATCAAGGTCGAGCCGCTCGAAGGCGACAACACGCGCAAGCTGCTGGCCGCGGGCGCCGGATTTTTCCCGGTGTTCAACCGCAACAAGAAAAGCCTCGCGGTCGACCTGAAGCGCACCGAGGGGCGCGACATCGTGCATAGGCTCATCGATACCGCGGACGCCCTGACCGAAAACTTCCGTCCCGGAGCGCTCGACAAGCTCGGATTCGGCCATGAAGCCCTCGCCAGGCGCAACCCGCGGCTGGTGTATTGCTCTCTCAAGGGCTTTCTGGACGGACCGTACCAGCATCGCGCGGCGCTGGATGAAGTGGTGCAGATGATGGGCGGGCTTGCCTACATGACGGGATTGCCGGATCGCCCGCTGCGCGCGGGCTCGTCGGTGGTCGACATCATGGGAGGCACCTTCGCCGCGCTTGGCATCGTCGCCGCCCTGCGCGAGCGCGAAACCACCGGGCGCGGCCGGCTCGTGACCAGCGCGCTGTTCGAGAGCACCGCCTACCTTGTCGCGCAGCACATCGCGCAGTTCGAGCTCACGGGCGAAGCGCCGCCGCCGATGTCGGTGAAACGTCCTGCCTGGGGCATCTACGACATATTCGAAACAGCGGACGCGGACAGGCTTTTTGTCGGTGTCGTCACGGATACGCAGTGGGTGATTTTCTGCCGCGATTTCGGCCTCGCCGATCTCGCGGACGACGCGCGGCTGCGCGCCAACGGCGACCGCGTCAGGGAGCGCGCCTGGCTGCTGCCGCGCCTCGCCGAGGTGCTCAAGAAATATACGAAAGAGGAACTCGCGGCAAAACTTGAAGCGATCGGCCTGCCCTTCGCGCCGATCTCAAAACCCTGGGATTTGCTGGACGATCCGCACCTGAAAGCCTCCGGCGGATTTCTGGAGACCCGAACGCCCGGCGGCAAAAGCTTTCACGCGCCGACGTTGCCGCTGGCGCTCGACGGCAAGCGCTTGCCCAAACGCAGCGACCCTCCGGCCATCGGCGAAGGCTCCCGCGAATTGCTTTCAGGGATCGGTTACAGCACCGGGGAGATCGACGCGCTCGCAAAGGAGCGCGTGATCGTCCTCGGGTGATCCTGGCTGCATAACGCGGCACAACAGTGCGGCCGCCAAAGTATTCCCGTACTTGACCAAGATCAAGAAGACTTTCCCGAACACGGGCCGCATGTCCGCGTGTACGATTCTCCTGCATTCCAATCACCAAGGAGAGGGAAAATGTCGATTCAAAAATTCGTGCTGGGATCCAGTATCGCGCTGTTCGCCGCCACTGGTACGGCGCAGGAACAGCGGCCCGGCTATGGCCCGTCCGTTACTCTCGTTCAGGCGAAGAAGATCGCCGCCGGCATCGTCGCCGAGTGCGCGAAGAACAACTGGAACGTCGCAGTCGCCGTGGTCGATCCGCACGGCACGCTGATGTACTACGAGAAAATGGAAGACACGCAGTACGCGATCGGCAAGGCGAAAGCCGCGGCCACCTATCGCCGTCCGACCCGCGTATTCGCCGAAGTAATCAACAAGGGCAGCCCGGCCACGGCAACGCTGCCCGGCGTGTTCGCCTCCCCCGGCGGCGTGCCGATCTTCGTCGGCGGCAAGGTCATCGGTGCCGCGGGCGTGAGCGGCGTCACCGGCGACCAAGACGAGCAATGCTCCAAGGCCGGCGTCGCCGGCCTGTAATTACTTCACTGCTTCAGTAGCGCGTCTATTCCCGCCTGGGCGATCTGTTCGTCCTCGTGGGACTGGACGCCCGACACGCCGACCGCGCCGATGCAGGTGCCGTCAGCGACGATCGGTACACCGCCCTGCACCGGCAGGATGCCGGGCATCTTGATCATCGAGGTGCGGCCGCTTTTCACGATCTCTTCCCATTTCCCGCTCGAGCGGCGCGAGATCGCGGCGGTGCGCCCTTTTTCCAGCGCAATGCCGGCATTGGCCGGGGTCGCGCCATCCATGCGCGCGAAATGCATCAGGTGGCCGCCGTCATCGAGGATCGCGATCGCCACGATCCAGTTGTTCCTGCGCGCCTCGGCTTCCGCCGCGGCGTAGATCTTCAGGCAGTCTTCGAGAATCAATACCGGTCGCGTCTTCATTTGATTCCCAGGCAGTCCTTGATTTGTTGTAATGCGTTCGGATCCTCGATCGTGGTCAGGTCCCCCGGGTCGCGCCCTTCGGCCAAGGCCGCGATCGAGCGCCGCAGCGTCTTGCCGGAGCGCGTCTTGGGCAGCAGCGTCACGAAATGCACCGCCTTCGGCCGCCCGATCGCGCCCAGCTGCTTGTCGACCGTCTGCATCACTTCTTTTTCCAGTTTCTCTTTTTCTTCTTTTGTATTAAGAACAGTTTTTGAAACAGCAAAAGCCAAAGGCATCTGGCCCTTAAGAGAATCCACGACGCCAACCACGGCGCATTCGGCGATGCCGGGATGCATGTTCACCGCTTCCTCGATCTCGCGCGTGCCGAGGCGGTGGCCGGCGACGTTGATCACGTCGTCGGTGCGGCCGAGGATGAAGTAGTAGCCGTCCTTGTCGCGGATGCCCCAGTCGAAGGTGGAATAAACGAGCTTCTTCGAGAAGGTCGAGAAATAGGTCTTCACGAAGCGCTCGTCATCACCCCAGATGGTGGTCATGCACCCCGGTGGCAGCGGCGGCTCGATCGCCACCACCGCTTTTTCATCGGCGCCCGCCTCGCTTGCGTCCGACTCGCGCAACAGCTTCAGGTCGTAGCCATAGGCCGGGAACGACGGGCTGCCGTACTTGATCGGCGTTTTCTCGATGCCGTGCATCGCCGTGAGCACCGGCCAGCCGGTCTCGGTCTGCCAGTAGTGGTCGATCACCGGCTTGCCCAAGCCCTCCGAGATCCACGCATGCGTCGGCTCATCCAGCGGCTCGCCCGCCAAGAACAAGTGCTTCAGCGAAGACAGGTCGTATTTCTTCAGGAACGCCGGATCGAATTTCTTCAGCACCCGGATCGCGGTCGGCGCCGAGAACATCACGTTCACTTTGTAGTCCTGCACGATCTTCCACCACACGCCGGCGTCGGGCCGCATCGGCACGCCTTCGTAGAGGATGGTGGTCAGGCCCGCGATCAGCGGCGCGTAGATGATGTACGAGTGCCCCACCGCCCAGC
>JANYII010000048.1 GCA_025358705.1 Betaproteobacteria bacterium
TCGAGTTTGTGTTGCCCTGCCCAATCCCGGGCGAATTGCATAGCCACCCGCCCGCTACGTGAGTAGACCATGGGCGACCTGCTCGAGTCCATAACGACGGGCAAAAAGCCGAGTTGAGCGGCCCGCAGCGGCGTTTGCCCAGGGGCGCGTGCGATTCGCACGTGCACGTATTCGGCCCGTCCAGCGTATTCCCGTACGCGAAGAACGCGCCGTTCGTTCCCGCGGATGCTCCCAAGGAAAGGCTTTTTTCGATGCATGCGGGGCTCGGCATCGAGCATTGCGTGATCGTGCAATCCACCTGCCACGGCTACGACAACAGCGTGGTAGCCGATGCGATCAAGGCGAAGAACGGGGCCTATTGCGGCGTGGCGCTCGCGCCTGTTTCCATCGGCGACGGGGAATTGAAGCGCCTGGAGGGGCTGGGTTTCCGCGGCGTGCGCTTCAATTTCATGCAGCACCTGGGCGCCGGTCCGAAAATCGAGGACGTCATTGCCTTAAGTGCGCGCCTTGCCCCGCTCGAGATGCACCTGCAGTTGCATTTCGAGAGTTCGCTGATCCACGAGCTCGCGCCGTGGCTGCGTAAATCCGCCGTGCCGGTCGTGATCGACCACATGGGCCGCGTGGATGCATCGCTCGGCGTGGACCAGCCGGATTTCCGTGCCCTGCTCGACCTGATGGAAGACCGCCGCTTCCTCATCAAGGTGAGCGGCCCGGAGCGCTGCTCGAAGCAGGCGGCGCCCTATCGTGACGCGATTCCGTTCGCCGCAAAGCTGGTGGCTGAATTTGGCCACCGCACGTTCTGGGGCACGGACTGGCCGCACCCGAACCTGAACCACGTCCCGGACGACGGGCTGCTCGCGGATCTCCTCTCGGAGGTTGCGCCGTCGGAGGCACAGCGCCAGGCGCTGCTGGTCGACAACCCGCGCCGTTTCTACCGCTACCTGCCGGCGCTCGCCTGACCTGCCCGCGAATTGACTATTCGGCCTTGAAGCCGATCGCCTTGACCACTGCGCCCCACTTCGCCTGGTCCTGCCTGAGATAGACGACAAATTCGTCCGGCGACGAAGGCATCGGCACGCCGCTAACCTTGCCGTATTGCGCAAGTACCTCAGGCGAGTTCAGCGCCGCGATTGCTGAAGCATGGATGCGCTTCAGTACCGCGGTGGGCATCCCGACCGGTCCGACGAGCCCGTACCAGTTGTCGGACAGGACTTTCCCGAAACCCGCCTCGCCCGTGGTCTGCACTTCCGCCAGGCTTGCCGAGCGCCGCAGGCTGGTGATTGCGAGCGCCCTGAGCTTCCCGGAGCGGATATGCGCGAGCAGCACGGGAATATCGAAAATTCCCATTTGAACCTGGCCGCCGACAAGGTCGTTCACGGCAGGCGCAGCGCCCTTGTAAGGCACATGCACGATATCGATCCCCGCCTCCACCTTCAGCAGTTCCGCGGCCAGGTGCGTGATGCTGCCCGTGCCGGCCGAGCCGTAGTTAACTTTCCCGGGATTCGCCTTTGCGTACGCGACCAGCTCCGCCAGGGTATTCACGGGCAGCGTGGAATTGACGGCCACGACTTCAGGCACGCGCACCACGGTCGTGATCAGCGTGATGTCCTTGCTGGGATCGAACGGCATGTTGACCATCGCGAACGGCGAGATGGAAGCCGCCGACGAGCTGATGATCGCCAGCGTGTAGCCGTCGGGCGGCGACTTGGCCGCGCGATCCACGCCCAGCGCGCCGCTGAGTCCGCTGATGTTCTCGATGACCACCGGCTGGCCGAGCTGCGCGCTCATGCCCTGGGCGAGGAACCGGCCGAAAATGTCCGCCGGCCCGCCAGCGGGAAACGGCACGATCAGGCGGACGGGCTTCGAAGGAAAGACTTGCGCAAGACCGGCCGCGGGCAGGAGCAGAGCGCAGGAACAGGCGATCATCCGGATCAGTGTTTTCATGCGTGCTATCGTGCCTTCAGGAGGACAACTTCGCAAATGAAGATTGCATTCGAGGTCGCGGCCGCAGTCACGGACATGCTCGGCGAGTGCCCGCTCTGGGACGAGCGGTCCGGCCTGCTGTGGTGGGTCGACTGCCGCGCACCGGCGGTGAAGCACCTCGACCCGGCGAGCGGTGCGGTTACCGTGCTGCCGCTGCCGGAGACCGTCGGCAGCATTGCCTTTCGCGAGCGCGGTGGCCTGCTGGCGGCGACGAAATCCGGCATCCACTTCTTCGATCCCGCGGCCGGCACGCTCGCCGCGGCCGCGCGCCCGGAGGCCCATCTTCCGGACAATCGATTCAATGACGGCCGCTGCGACCGCGCGGGGCGTTTCTGGGCGGGCACCATGAGTGACGTGCGGCGCGAGCAGAGCGGCTCCCTTTACTGCCTGGACGCAAACCTGGACTGCAAGCCGCTGCGCAATGCCGTCATCATCCCGAACAGCCTGGCCTGGAGCCCGGACGGCCGCCGCATGTATTTCGCCGACACCAACCGCAGCACGATCTGGGCCTGGGACTACGATCCCGCCTCCGGCGCCGCAAGCGACGAGCGCGTATTCGCGGACACCGGGGCCGGGCGCCCGGACGGTTCCTGCGTGGATGCCGATGGCTGTCTCTGGAATGCCGATTACGGCGGCTGGCGCCTGGTGCGCTACAACCCCGCAGGCAAGGTCGATCGCACAATCGAACTGCCCGTGGCCAACCCGACCTGCTGCTGCTTCGGCGGACGCAACCTGGACGTTCTGTACGTCACTACAGCCACGCAGCGCCTGAGCGCCGCTGAGCTCGCCGCGCAGCCGCTTGCCGGCAGCGTGCTCGCGCTGCGCACCGGTTCGCAAGGTCTGCCAGAATCCCGTTTCGCGGGCTGACATGAAGAATCCCTTAACTGGAATGATGGAAATGACGCATCGATGGCGGCGCTCGCTGCCCGGCATCGCCACCATCCTGATCATCGTCCTGGTGCTGGTGCTCGCGGCGGTGCTCGGCCTGATCGACGCCGAGGCGGCCGTCGAAGGCTGCATCATGCTCGGCGCGCTCACCGCGATCTTCCATGTGCTGATCCGATTTGGATACCACGTCCGTTTTTCCGACGCGGACTTCCTGTCGGCGCAGTTGGCCGCTGCGTTCGTGCTGCTCGCCTGGCTGACCTATCGCACCGGAAACACCCTCTCGGCACTGTCGGTGCTCTATCTGGTGGTGATGCTCAATGGCATGCAGCAACTCGACCGCCACCGGCTCGCGGCCCTCGGCACGGTTGCGGCCGTAACGCACGGCACTGCCTTGTTCATGCTGATCGATCGTGGCTATCCGGTGAATCTCGCGGCCGTCTGGACCCAGTTTGGCGCGCTGGTGCTGGCGCTTGCCTGGATTACCTATGCCGCTGGAGCAATCCAGCGCCTGCGCGCGCGCCTGTCGGAGGCACATCGCAGGATTCACGAGCTGGGCCTCCAGGCGGACGAACGCGCGAGTCGCGACGCCCTCACCGGCGTCTATCATCACCGTCACCTGATGGAAGCGCTCGAACGCGAGATCGCGCGCTCCGAGCGCGTCGGCAAGCCGTTGTCGATCGCGCGCATTGATCTGGACTGGCTTGGCAGCCTGAACGAGGCGCACGGCGCCGCCGCGGGCGACATCGCTCTCAAGCTCTTCACGGCGGCGGCGGCAGGTGCATTGCGCGACGTGGATATATTCGGGCGCTATGGCGGCAAGGAATTCCTCGCGCTCATGCCCGATACCGGCCTGAAGGGCGCGGTGATCGCGGCCGAGCGCATCCGCGCCAATGTCGGCCGCGAGCCCCTGCCCGAGGTAGACGGCAGGCGGCACCTCAGCTGCACCCTCGGCGTCGCCGAGCACCGCAAGGGCGAAAACACGCGCCTCCTGATCGGGCGCGCCGAGGCCGGACTGAATTACGCCAAGGCCGCCGGACGCGACCGCGTGGTCGCGCTTGGCCCCGACGGCAAGCCGGCGACGGAAGAGGCTGCCTGATGGCCGCGCAGGGCGAGATCTTCATGCCGGACGAAGAGGTGGTCTTCCGCGGCCGGCCGATGCGCGTGACGGGACGGGTGCAATTCGAGGGTTCGAGCGGACAACTTACGTTCCGTTACCAGCTTTCGGATCCCGACGGCGCGCCCGTCGTCATCGAAGAAGGCGAAGGCCGGTTCGCGATGCTGCGCCCGTTTCCACCGGCGGCGCGCTTCAAGACGGCCGACAACACGATCCTCGTCGGCACGGCGAAATACACGCTGGTCGGAATCCGGAAACTGAAGGTGCTCGACGTCAGCGGCAATACCGCTGGAATCGCGGCCAAGGCGCCGCTTATCCTTTCCGGAATTTTCGAAGGCCTCATGGGCACCCTGATGCGCGAAATGGTGCCGGGCACGGCGACGCAGGTATATTTCCTCGTGAAGCCGCTGGCGGCCGGCGATATCCTTTCCGCGGCGAAGTACGCGGCCGGGAAAGAGGCCGCGGGCCGCGCCGCGGGTGAACGCGCCCTCGACGACGACTAGGACGGCGCCGGCTCGCTTCCGGGTTTATCGATTACATCGTACACTTCACCACGGAACAATCGCACTTCCTGAGGAGGGAGTCATCGGACCAGGCGCACAAGAAGGGGCGTTGCTGCGCGTGCAGAACGTTGGCGTACGCTTTGGCGGCATCGTCGCGCTGGACGACGTGTCCTTCGACGTGCCCACCGGCAATATCGTCGGCCTGATCGGCCCGAACGGCGCCGGCAAGACCACCCTGTTCAACTGCCTGTCGCGGCTCTACGAGTGCGGCAGCGGCGACATTCTTTTCGACGGCGCATCGCTGCTCGGGATTCCCCGCCACCGCGTCGCGGCGATCGGCATCGGGCGCACGTTCCAGAACCTCGCGCTGTTTCGCACCATGACCGTGCTCGACAACGTCATGGTTGGCCGCCACAGCCGGACCGGCACCGGATTCTTCGTCAACTCGCTTCGCCTGCCGATGGTCGCGCGCGAGGAGCAGGCGACTCTCGAGAAAGCACAGGCGCTGATCCGCCTCCTTGAACTGGATTCGGTGGCCCGAACACGCATCGCCGACCTGCCCTTCGGCACGCAAAAGCGCGTCGAACTGGCGCGCGCGCTCGCCAGCGAACCCAAGCTGCTGCTGCTGGACGAACCGGCCAGCGGCCTTAATCACGAGGAAGTCGGCAGCCTCGGCAAGCTGATCCGCGAAATCCGCGACCGCCTCAAGCTCACCGTGCTTCTGGTGGAGCATCACATGAGCCTGGTCATGAGCATCTCGGACCGCGTCGTGGCATTGAATTTCGGAAAAAAGATTGCCGAAGGCACGCCGTCCGAGGTCCAGCAGCATCCCGAACTGATCCAGGCCTATCTCGGCGGAGGCGCGTAGTGGCGCTGCTTGAAGCCTCGAACCTGCATGCCGCCTATGGCCAGACGCGGGTGTTGCACGGCATCAGCTTTTCCATGGAGGAAGGCACGATCACCACGCTGCTCGGCGCGAATGGCGCCGGCAAGACGACCACCCTGCGCGCGCTCTGCGGCATGGTCCGCACGCAAGGCGAATTGCGCTTCAACGGCCAGCGCATCGACGGGCGCGCCACCGAGGACATCGTCCGCCTGGGCATCGCACACGTGCCCGACGGCCGGGGTACCTTCGCCAACCTGAGCACCGAGGAAAACCTGCGGCTTGGCGCCTACACGCGCAAGGACCGCAATGCCGTGGAAACGGACCTGGAGCGCGTCTACGGCTATTTTCCGCGCCTCAAGGAGCGCCGCACCCAGCAGGCCGGCACGCTCTCGGGCGGCGAGCAGCAGATGCTTGCCGTTTCGCGCGCCTTGATGCTGCGGCCAAAACTGATGCTGCTGGACGAACCGTCCTTCGGCCTCGCGCCACTTATCGTCAGGGAACTGTTCGGCATCCTGCGGACAGTGAATGAAAAGGAGCACGTGAGCATGCTGGTGGTCGAACAGAATGCCGCGATGGCGCTCGATCTCGCCAACCACGCCTACCTGATCGAAACCGGGCGCGTGGTGCTGTCGGGCGCCGCGGCAGACATCAAGAAGGACGACGCGGTGCGCCGTTCCTACCTCGGCTACTAGGGAGAACGCCTTGGACGCATTCCTTCACCAGGTGCTTGCGGGGCTCGCGACAGGCGGCATCTACGCCAGTGTCGCGCTGGCGCTGGTCATGATCTACCAGGCGACGCACCTGGTGAATTTCGCGCAGGGCGAACTGGCGATGTTTTCGACCTATATCGCATGGACCCTGATCGAAGCCGGCATGCCGTACTGGGGCGCTTTTTTCCTGACCGTGGGCTTTTCCTTCGTGCTCGGCGTGGTGATTGAGCGCGTCGTGGTCCGCCCGGTGGAGAACTCTCCGGTGCTCGCGGTGGTCGTCGTATTCATCGCGCTGCTGGTGATCTTCAACAGCGTCACGGGCTGGATCTACACCTACACCATCAAGACCTTTCCAAGTCCTTTCCCGGAAC
>JANYII010000050.1 GCA_025358705.1 Betaproteobacteria bacterium
CCGACGGGGATTCGAACCCCGGTTACCGCCGTGAAAGGGCGATGTCCTAGGCCTCTAGACGATCGGGACTTGAGGCGAAACAGCAAACTGCGTGTCTTGAGTGGTGGAGGTAAGCGGGATCGAACCGCTGACCTCTTGCATGCCATGCAAGCGCTCTCCCAGCTGAGCTATACCCCCACGCAAGGGCGCGAATTATATCACCGGCCTCAGACCAGCAGACGCCGAAGAACGGTATCGCGTCCAAGCAACTCCAGCACCGCGTCGAGCGAGGGCGTCTGGGTACGGCCAGTCACCAGCAGGCGCACCGGCATGGCGAGCTCGGGCATCTTCATGGCATTCGCCTTGAGCACCTCGGCGATCGCCGCGGCGATCGATTTACGGTCCCACGGCACCTCGGCAAGCTTCGCCTTGAGCATCTGCAGCGCCGGGCGGGTCTTGGTGTCGACCTGCGTCTCGATGTCCTTCTGAATCGGCTGCTCGTAGACGTAGAACATGCGCGCGTTCTCCGCCAGGTGCACCACGGTGTTGGCACGGTCCTTGAGCAACGCCACTACCTTGTCGATCGGGGGACCCTTGCGCGCGTCGATGCCCATGTCCTTCAGTACCAACTCGGTCAGGCCCGAGAGCCGCACATCGTCCGCGTGCTTCAGGTATTGCTGGTTCATCCACAGCGCCTTGCCGGGATCGAATTGCGCCGGCGATTTGCTGACGTGCCCGAGGTCGAACCACTCCACCAATTGCTTGCGGGTAAAGACTTCCTCGTTGCCGTGCGACCAACCCAGGCGTGCAAGGTAGTTATCCAGCGCCTCGGGCAGGAAGCCCTCCTCCATGTACTGCATCACGCTCACCGCGCCATGACGCTTGGAGAGCCGCTCGCCATCGGCGCCGAGGATCATCGGCAAATGGGCGAACGCGGGGATTTTTTCTCTTTCCACCAGAGCATTGAAGATGTGGAGTTGTCTCGGCGTGTTGTTGACATGGTCGTCGCCGCGAATCACATGCGTGATCTCCATGTCGAGGTCGTCCACCACCACGCCGAAGTTGTAGGTCGGCACGCCGTCGGCGCGCAGCAGCACCAGGTCGTCCAGCTCCTTGTTGGGAAAGCTGATCGGCCCCTTCACCAGGTCGTTCCAGCCCACCTCGCCTTCTTCCGGGGTCCGGAAACGGATCACCGGCTTTGCCCCTTCGGGTTTTTTCAACCCTTGCGACCGCTCGGGGCGCCAGCGGCCGTCATAGCGGGGCTTCAGTCCTTTTTCAGTTTGCAGTTTTCTAAGGTCATCCAATTCCTCGCGCGTCATCCAGCAGGGGTACGCATGGCCCGCGGCCACCAGCTGGTCCGCGACCTCCTTGTAGCGCGCCAGGCGCTTCATCTGGAAGAACGGGCCTTCGTCCCAGTCGAGGCCGAGCCACTTCATGCCCTCGAGGATCGCGTTCACCGACAGTTCGGTGGAGCGCTCGAGGTCGGTGTCCTCGATCCTGAGGATGAATTTGCCGCCGTGCCGGCGCGCGTAGGCCCACGAGAACAGCGCGGTGCGCGCGCCGCCGATGTGCAGGAAGCCGGTCGGCGAGGGAGCGAAGCGGGTGCGAACGATCATCAGTCGGTACCGCCTTCAACTGGCAGGTGCTGGGCGCGCCAGCGCAGCATGCCGCCGGCGAGGTTCGCCACCCTGGTGAAACCGGCGTTCTTCAGCATCACGGTCGCCTGCGCGGAACGCGCGCCCGAGCGGCAGACCACGACAACTGGCTTGCCTTTGTCCATTTCCGAAAACCTTTGCGTCAAACTTCCCAGCGGAATCAATTTCGCTCCCGCGATGTGTCCGAGCGAGCCCGTGAATTCATCCGGCTCGCGCACATCCAGCACCTGCGCGCGGCCGGGATTTTCGGCGACCCAGTCGGGTTGCAGCTCCCAGATGCCGGCAAACGTCATCGCGAGCGGCGCCCAGTCGGTATCAGCGGTGTGGGTCATGTCTTCCTTCTCAGGGCGGCCGCAGCGCAGGTTGGCGGGCACGGCCACGTCCATCAGCTTCGGGTGGGCGAGGCCGAGGTGCGTCATGTAGCCGACGAAATCCGCCTCGTGGATCGATTCCGCAAGGCGCGGATTGTACTTCTTCTCCTCGCCGACGCTGGAGGCGGTGATGCCGCGGTAATCGTGCCCCGGGTAGAGCTGGCAGTCGTCGGGCAGGGAGAACAGCCGGTCGCGCACGGAATGAAACAGCTGCGGCGCGCTGCCCTGCTGGAAATCGGTGCGGCCGCAGCCGCGGATCAGCAGCGCGTCGCCGGTGAACGCCTTCGAGCGGTCATCCAGCACGTAGCTCATGCAGCCGCCGGTATGGCCGGGCGTGGCGCGCGCTTCCAGCGTGCGCATGCCGAAGGCCACGACATCGCCGTCGGCGAGGTAGCGGTCGGCGCCCTCGGCGCCGCTGTCCTTCGAGAGCGCGATCTTCGAATCCAGCCGCCGCTTGAGCAGCGATGCGCCCGTGACATGGTCGGCATGCACGTGCGTCTCGAGCGTGAACAGCAGCTTGACGCCGAGCTCTCCGATCAGCGCCGCGTCGCGCCGCGCGTGCTCGAACACGGGATCGATCAGCACCGCCTCGCGCGTGAGAGAATCCGCGAGCAGGTAGGTGTAGGTCGAGGACTGCGGATCGAACAGCTGGCGAAAAATCATGGCGGGCAAAAATTCATATGCATGACTTTACCCCGGTTTCCGCGCTGGCCGGCGGCGCCCTCATCGGCCTGGCGAGCGTCTGGCTGCTCGCGGCCAACGGCCGCATCGCCGGCGTGAGCGGCATCCTGCATGGAATCTTTTCACCGCCGGAAGCACAGTGGCGCGCCTGGTTCATCTCCGGCTTGCTGCTCGCCGGCCTCGCCTGGCAGGCGGCGGGATTGTCGGTACCGTTGCGCGAAGGTTTCCCGCTGGGCTGGGCTGCGGCTGCCGGCCTGCTGGTCGGCTTCGGCACGCGCATGGGCGGCGGCTGCACCAGCGGCCACGGCGTCTGCGGCCTTGGACGTCTCTCTGCCCGTTCGCTGGTGGCGGTGGTCACGTTCATGGCGGCGGGAATGGTTTCTGTCTTTATTTCCAGGCACCTGTTGGGAATTTCCTCGTGAGCGCGCTCTTTTCGGCGCTGGGCGCGGGCTTCCTTTTCGGCATCGGCCTCTGGGTCTCGGGCATGGCAAACCCGAAGAAGGTGCTCGGTTTCCTCGACATCACGGGCGACTGGGACGCCAGCCTGATGCTGGTCATGGGGGGCGCTGTTGCCGTTACCCTTGTGGGTTTCAGGATCTATAGAACGAAAATCCCGGTTCCCACCCTCAAGGACATCGATTTCCCGCTCGTCGCCGGCGCGGCCCTATTCGGTGTCGGCTGGGGCATCGCCGGATACTGTCCCGGTCCGGGGATCACCGCGCTCTCCACGTTGTCCACGGAATCGATCGTTTTCGCGGTCGCGATGATCGCCGGCGGACTTCTGTACAAAGGAAAATCATGAGATCAATCCTGATTGCCCTGCTTTGCGTCCTGTCCGGTATTGCATCCGCGCAGGATCCGGCAAGAATGCGCGTCAAGGTATTTCCCGGCGCGCAGAACCTGCCGCTGTTCGCGGGCGTGGCGAAGGGCATGTTCGCGAAACGCGGAATCGCGGTGGATCTGCTGTTCACGGTGAACTCGACGGAACTGCGCGACGGCCTCGCCAACGGCGACATCGAGGTCGCGCACTCGGCAGTGGACAATTCAGTGGCGATGGTGGAGCTTGCCGGCAAGGATACGATCATCGTCAGCGGCGGCGATACCAGCATGAACGAGCTGTTCGTGCAGGGATACGTCGCGTCGGTGGCCGACCTGCGCGGGCGCATCGTGATCGTGACGCGCCGAACACCGCCTACGCTCTGCAGGTGAAGAAAATCCTGCTGAACGCCGGCCTGAAGGCGGGCGACTACGCGATCAAGCCGGTCGGCGGCGGACTTTTCCGTGCTCGCGCGATGCAGGAGAACCGAGACAACGCCGCTTCGATCCTGAACCCGCCGTTCTCATTCGCCGCGCAGAAGGACGGCATGAAGAGCCTCGGGCGCACCATCGACCTGCTCGGCCCCTACCAGGCGACGGGCGCCTTCGTGATGCGCGCCTGGGCAAAGGCCAACGCCAATGCGCTCGAGCGCTACCTCGCGGCCTACATCGAGGCCACCCGCTGGGCGCGCGACCCGGCGAACCGGGCCGAGTGCGTGCAACTTCTCTCCGAGCGCCTGAAGATCGAGCGCAGCGTCGCGGAACCGACCTACGATGCGCTGATGGACCCGGCGTTCGGCCTGGTGCCGGACGCGCGCTTCGATCACCAGGGGTTCCGCAACGTGCTCGCGCTGCGCGCCGAGATCGAGGGCCAGTGGGGCGGCAAGCCGCCCGCGCCGGACAAGTTCATCGACCTGGGCTACTACGAGCGCGCCATGGCGCTCGCCGGAAAATGAGGACGCGATGAGCCGATCCATTTTTTCCGCGCTTTTATATTTCTTTTTCGCCGCCACGGCCCAGGCCCAGGCCTGGCCGTCCAAGCCGGTACGCGTCATCATCCCGTTCGCGCCGGGCGGGCCGACCGACATCATCGCGCGCATCGCCGGCCAGAAACTAAGCGAGATCCTCGGCCAGCCGATGGTGATCGAAAGCCGCGCCGGCGCCGGCGGCAACATCGGCACCGCGGCGGTGGCCAAATCCGCGCCCGACGGCTACACGGTGCTGATCACCTCCTCCGCCTACGCGGTAAACGTCAGCCTGTCGCCGAACGCGGGCTACGACGCCGAGCGCGATTTCGTGGCGGTCGCGAACGTGGCGAAGCAGGCCAACGTGATCTTCGTCCACCCCGGCCTGCCGGCGAAGACCCTGGCCGAACTGCTGGCGCTGGCAAAGACCTCGAAACTCGCGTTCGCTTCGCCCGGCAGCGGCACCACGCCGCACCTGACCGGGGAAAACCTGTTCAATGTCACCTTGAAGCTAGACGTCACGGCGATCCATTTCCGCGGCGCCGGGCCGGCGATCGCGGCGGTGGTCGCGGGCGAGCCGCAGATCGGCGCCGGCGCGCTGTCCACGCCGCTGCCCCATCTCAAGTCGGGCCGCCTGCGCGCGCTCGCGGTCTCGAGCGCCATGCGCGTCGCCGCGCTGCCCGAGGTGCCGACGTTCGCGGAAGCCGGCTTCCCGGGCGTGGAGGACTACACCTGGATCGCCGTCTTCCTGCCTGCCGGCACGCCTGCGGCCATCACGCAGAAGCTGAACGAGTCGATCAACCAGGCGCTGCAGGGCGCCGACATGCGCGAGCGGCTCGACGCCCTCGCGTTCGAGCCCGTGGGCGGCACGCCGCAGCAGTTTTCCGCCTACGTGAAGACGGAGATCGCGAAGTGGGGCAAGGTCGTGCGCGAAGGGAACATCAAGGCGGAGTAACTAGATAAAGCGGTTGCTCGGCTTGAGGCCAAGGTAGTACTGCCCCGCGCTTTGCAAATGCATGGCGCCCGCCTGCAGCTGCTGCGACACGGCGTGCATGTCGCGCAGCCGCCGCTCGAAGGAATTGGCCTCGAAGATCGCCGTCGCGCCGGCGTCGGTGTAGGACGCCTCCACCACCTCACGCGCTTCGTGGATCGCATACGTCGCGGCCAGCCGCAGCGCTACGCGCTGCTCGAAACTCGCCCTGCCCGAGTCGGTGCATTCGTCCCACATGGCGCGCAGGATCTGCAGCAGCCAGGCGCGGCAGGACGCCAGCCTCGCCTCCGACAGCGCGATGCGCGTCTGGATCCAGTGGCTGTCGCGCAGCGCCAGGGTGGTGCCTGCGGGCGTCTTTTTCGTGGCGAGCGCGATGAACGCATCCAGCGTCGCGCGCGCGATGCCGAGCGCGACCGCCGCGAACCCAGACTGGTACACGTTCATCGGCGCATGCCGGTACAGCGTGCCCTGCTCGCGCCGCTCGGTTTCGATTTCGGGCGGCGCGTCCGCCGCCTGCTGCTGGTCGCGCCCCGTGGCGCGCGGCACCAGGGAATACCCGGCCGGCACGAAGAGATCTTTCACCGAGTAGGAATCGCTGCCCGTACCGCGCAGCCCGACGACGTTCCAGGAGTCGCCCTTGATCGCCGCGGAGGCCCGCGGGAACAGCATCGTCCGCTCTGCGCCGCCCTCCACCACGCAATGGCCACCCAGCCATTCCGAGTGCCGGCTGCCGCTGCCGAAGTTCCAGGTGCCGTTCGCCTTCCAGCCGCCCTTCACCGGCTCGGCCCGGCATTGCGGACCGGCCTGGTAGCCCCAGGCCAGCACCGCGCGCGGATCGCCGAATACTTCCTGTGCGGCCTGCGGCGCGAGATAGGCCGCCGACATCGCGCAACCGTTGTTCTGCACCACGCACCAGGCGGTGCTGGCGTCGCCCTCGGCGAGCGCGCAGACCGCCTCGAAGAACGAGGCAAGTTCCAGCTCCGCCCCATCGAGCGAGCGCGGCAGCAGCATGCGGAACATCTTCGCCGCGTGCAGCGCGTCCAGCACGTCGGGCGTGAGCGCATGCGCCGCCTCGATGCGCGGCGCCGCGGCGTCGAGCAAAGGGGTCAGTTCGCGCGCCTGCGCGATCAAGTTCCGGTCGCCGGGATTCAAGTTGCCGCAGTCTGGCATAAGATCGTTGTTTGAAGAAATCCGAGGGGAAACATGAGCGAATCACTGCCGCCCATCCGCCGCATCGTCACCGGACACGACGCCCAGGGACGCGCTTGCATCGTCGAGGACGCGCCGGCGAAGGCAGTGCGCACGGTGCCGGAGCGGCCGGGCTACCGCGCGGTCAATGTCTGGCGGACCACGCAGACTCCCGCCTTGATCGATGCCGCCGATTCAATATCGAGTCATGAAGGCATCCTGCCGCCGAAGCAGGGCTCGATCCTGCGCATCATCGATTTTCCGCCCGAGCCGCCCGAGCCGGCCGACCCGGCCGAGCGCGACCGGCGCATCCGCGCCACCTTCGGCGGCATCTACAAGGACGCGCAGCACGACGGGCGCAAGCATCCGGGCATGCACAAGACCGACACCGTGGACTACGCGATCTGCCTGGAGGGCGAGATCTGGTCGGTAATGGACGAGGGCGAAACCCTGATGCGCGCCGGCGACGTGCTCATCCAGCGCGGCACCAACCACGCCTGGGCCAACCGCTCGCAGAAAACCGCGCGCATCGCCTTCGTATTGATCGACGGCAAATAAATCAGGGTCAGACTACGATTTCCAACAGAGAAATCGTAGTCTGACCCTGATTTATTTCAGGCTGGCGTAAACATCGGAACGGGTGGACCCCCATCCGACGGCTTGAAGGTCACTTTCACCTTCATCCCGATCTTCACCACGTCGAGATCGCAGTCGACGATGTTGGTCAGCATCGACACGCCCTCTTCCAGCGTCACGTAGGCGATGCAGTACGGCACCGGAACGCCCCGGCGCAGCACGCTGTAGGTGTAGATCGTCCCCGTTCCCTTCGCGTCGTTCCACTCGGTCTTGTCGGAGAAGCAGAACGGGCAGAGGGCGCGCGGGTAATGGTGATATTCGCCGCAGGAACCGCATTTCTTTATCAGCAGTTTCCCCTCGGCGGCCGCATCGAAGTACGCCTTGTTCTCGGGATTGACCGAGGGCGCTGGAAGTTTGCGTTCCATCATTCCCGCTCCATGATCAAGGTCGCGCTGCCATGCCGCGTGCCAAGCTGGCCGCCGGTGCCTTGCGCGAGCGCGAGGCCGCAGTTCTTCACCTGCACCTTCGCATGCGCCTCGCCGCGCAGTTGGCGCACAGCCTCGATCACCTTGGTCATGCCGCCGCGGTTCGCCGGATGGTTGTTGCACAGGCCGCCGCCATCGGTATTGAAAGGCAGCTTGCCGCTGCCGGAGATCAGGTTGCCGTCGGCGACGAACTTGCCGCCCTCGCCTTTCCTGCAGAAGCCGAGGTCCTCGAGCTGCACCACCACCGTGATGGTGAAGCTGTCGTAGATCGAGACGTACTTGATGTCGGCCGGCTTCACGCCCGCCTCGGCGAACGCCGCGGCGCCCGACCAGGCAGCGCCCGAGGTGGTCAGGGTCAATTTCCCGCCCGCCTGCCCTTTCGGCGATTCACCGGCGCCGATCAACCTGACCAGCGGGCGTTTCAGTTTCTTCGCGATCTCGGGCCGCGCCACGATCAGCGCGCCGCCGCCGTCGCTCACGACGCAGCAGTCCATGCGGTGCAGGGGGTCGGAGACCATCGGTGAATCGAGCACTTCCTTCACCGTCACGACCTCGCGCAGCATGGCGTGCGGATTGTGCTGCGCGTGGTGCGACGCCGCCACCTTGACCCAGGCGAGCTGCTCGGAGGTGGTGCCGAATTCGTGCATGTGGCGCATCGCCACCATGGCGTAACTGTTGGTGGTGACGATGCCGTAGGGCGCCTCGAACGGCGCATCGGGCATATTCGCGCCCCAGGTGCGCGGCTGCGTGCCGCTGTGGCCTTCGGAACGCGGCCGGCCCGCGAGCGTGACCAGCGCCACGTTGCACTTGCCCAGCGCGATCGCCTGCGCCGCGTGCGCGACGTGAATCAGATAAGAGGTGCCGCCGGTATCGGTGGAATCCAGGTGCCGCACTTTCAGCCCCAGGTAGTCCACCATCGACAACGGCCCCAGGCCCGGCGCGTCGCCGGCGCAGAAGTAGCCATCAATGTCGTTCTTGGTGAGGCCGGCGTCTTCCAGCGCGCCTTTCGCCACTTCAGCGTGCAGTTGCGCGACCGACTTGCCCTCGGCCTTGCGGGTCGGGTGCTCGTACGCGCCGACGAGGTATGCCTTGCCCTTGATGCTCATAAGGGGCATTTTCGCTTAAAATGCCTCCCTCGCGCGACGAGCGGGCGCGAAACAGGGTGGTTAGCTCAGCGGTAGAGCACTGCCTTCACACGGCAGGGGCCATAGGTTCGATCCCTATACCACCCACCAGATTCTCCAGGCGAGTCAGGCCGTTTTCTTGCGGATCGCGCTGGTCATGAACGCCCGATCCCCGTCGCGGTCGAAGATTTCCACGGTCGCGACATCCCGGCACAAGCCATCGATTTCCGCGG
>JANYII010000056.1 GCA_025358705.1 Betaproteobacteria bacterium
TGCCGCAGCTCGTGTTCGACGGTGCCCGGAACATCCGCAAGGTAGTCCATGCGGCAGGAGAGCACGCGCACGGTGCCGGGAACAAGGTCCGCCGGCTGCGCGCGGAGTGCGGCATGGCGCGCCATATAATCCATCTCGCCGTGCCATCCCATTCCCAGCCATGTGGCGAGGCGGCCGCCGGCCGCGGACAAGTCCACGTCCGCAATGCCGACCGCCTGGAAGCCGAGTTCGGCTCCCCATTGCTTGATCTGATTTGCGAGCGCAGCCATGGCAGACCATCTTAGTTTGCCCGAGGAGGCGGCAACGCTCCGGCTGGGCGAAGCCCTGGCTGCGGGCGCGTCCAAAGGATTGGTTTTGCACCTAAAGGGAGAACTCGGCTCGGGCAAAACAACCCTGGTCCGGGGCCTGCTCCGCGCCCTGGGGCATGGCGGCCGGGTAAAGAGCCCGACCTACACCCTGCTTGAACCTTATGGTCTTTTGAGATTAAACTTGTATCACTTTGATTTTTATAGATTCAAGGATCACTCGGAATGGCTGAGTTCTGGGTTCCGCGAACACTTCAACCCCGAATCGCTCTGCGTCGTGGAATGGCCGGAGCGGGCCGGGGATCTGCTCGCGCCGCCGGACCTCGAAATCCTGCTGCAGTACGACGGTCCATCACGCAACGCGTTGCCGCTCTCGCGTTCAGAGCCCGGCCAAGCCTGGCTGGCAACTGCCTTGTCGCGCTGGCGCTCTTCCTAGGCGCGTCTTTCGCGCAGGCACAGGTCGTCTCGACGCGGATCTGGCCGGCAAAGGACTACACGCGCGTCACGCTGGAGACCAAAACCCAGATCAAGTTCCAGCTCTTCGCCGTGAAAAATCCGGAGCGGCTGGTGCTCGACCTGGAAGGCGCGGAACTCACGCCCGCACTCGCGGAACTGGACGGCAAGGTCGCCATCGGCGACCCCTACATCGACAAGCTGCGCGTCGGCCGCAACCGGCCCGGCGTGGTGCGGGTGGTGATCGACCTCAAGTCCGAAGTCAAGCCGCAGGTGTTCATGCTCAAGCCGGTGGGCGAATACGGCCATCGCCTGGTGCTCGACCTCTACCCGGTCGTGGCGCCCGACCCGCTGGCCGCGCTGATCGAGGCGGACGGGAAGTTGCCGAAGAAAGATGAAAAGATCGAGAAAGAGCCCGTCCCGATCGTCACCGACAAGCCCAGGGTGGCCCGCCTCGCGACCATCGTCATCGATGCGGGGCACGGCGGCGAGGACCCGGGCGCGCGCGGCAGGCTGGGCTCGCGCGAAAAAGACATCACGCTGACGATCGCGAAGCGGCTGAAGGAGCTCATTGACGCCGAACCCGAAATGCGCGCGGTGCTGACGCGCGATGGCGATTTCTACGTGCCGCTGCAGACCCGCGTCGACAAGGCGCGCCGGGTGAAAGCCGACCTGTTCGTCTCGGTGCACGCCGACGCCTTCATCCGCTCGCATGCGCGCGGCTCGAGCGTGTTCGCGCTCTCGGAGCGGCGCGCGACCTCGGAAGCCGCCCGCTGGCTGGCGAAAAAGGAAAACGAGGCCGACCTCGTCGGCGGCGTGAACATCGATGTCAAGGACAAGTACCTGGCGCAGACGCTGCTCGATCTTTCGCAGACCGCGACCATCGACCACAGCCTGCGGCTGGGCAGCGCCGTGCTGGGCGAGCTGGGCCACGTCAACACCCTGCACAAGGCGCAGGTCGAGCAGGCGAGCTTCGCGGTGCTCAAATCACCAGACGTGCCCTCGATCCTCGTCGAGACGGCGTTCATCTCCAATCCGGAGGAGGAAAAGCGTCTCAACGAAGAGGGCTACCAGGACCAGCTGGCGCGTGCGATCCTCGGCGGCATCAAGCGCTACTTCGCCAAGCACCCGCCCCGGCCGTCACCGGTGGCTTTGAACTGATTTAGCCCTCAACCAGGCGATCGTCGCGGGCAGCATCGACACCGCCACGATCAGCACGATCACCACGCTCAGGTTGTTCTTCACCGCCGGGATGTTGCCGAAAAAATAGCCGGCGGTGCAAAGCGACACGACCCAGATCACCGCCCCGGCGATGCAAAAACCAATGTAGCGCAGGTACGGCATGGCGCCGATCCCCGCGACGAACGGCACGTAGGTACGCACGATCGGCAGGAAGCGCGCAAGGATGATGGTCTTGCCGCCGTGGCGCTCGTAAAAGGCATGCGCGCGCGCAAGATGAGCGGGGTTGAACCAGCGCGATTCTTCGTAGTGGAAGATGCGCGGCCCGATCCAGCGCCCGATCCAGTAGTTGACGTTGTCGCCGGTGAGCGCTGCGCAGACGAGCACCGTCATCACTGCCGCGATGTCCATGCCGCCCGCCGCCGCGATCGCGCCGGTGACGAACAGCAGCGAATCCCCGGGCAGGAACGGCCAGATGACGAGGCCGGTCTCGATGAAAACGATTGCGAACAGCAACGCGTACACCCAGGTGCCGTGCTCTTTTACGAATTCCGCGAGATGCGCGTCGAGGTGGATGACGATTTCCCAGGCCGACGCGAGCAGTTCCATGCGGTGATTCTATATACTCCGCGCATGGCTCACATTCGGGTCCTTCCCGACCTTCTGATCAGCCAGATCGCCGCAGGCGAAGTGGTCGAGCGTCCCGCGTCCGTGCTGAAGGAGCTGCTGGAAAACGCCATCGATGCGGGCGCACGCGATATCCAGGTAACGCTCGACCAGGGCGGCCTGAAGCGCGTGCAGGTGGATGACGACGGCGGCGGCCTCGGCAAGGAAGACCTGCCGCTCGCGCTGGCGCGCCACGCGACGAGCAAGATCCAGTCGCTCGACGACCTGCAGGGCGTGTCCACGATGGGATTCCGCGGCGAGGCGCTCGCCTCGATCGCCTCCGTTGCCCGCGTGTCGCTCACCTCGCGAGGCAAGGACGCAGCGCATGCCTGGATGATCCGCGCCGAGGGCAGCGCTGGCGGGAGCGCGTCCGAACCCGCCGCCCGCGCTCCCGGCACCACCGTGCTGGTGGAAGACCTGTACTTCAACACGCCGGCGCGCAAGAAGTTCATGCGCAGCGAGCAGACCGAATTCGGTCATTGCGAGGAAATGTTCCGGCGCATCGCGCTCGCGCACCCCGATACCGTGTTCACCCTCAAGCACAACGGCAGGGTCTCTACCCTCGTGCGCGCGCAGACGCTCGGCGAGCGCGCCGCGGCGCTGCTGGGCCGCGAGTTCCTCGATGCGAGCATTCCCGTCGAAGCGCAGGCGGACACGCTGCGACTTAGCGGCCTCGCCGGCACGCCCCACGCCGCGCGGGCGCGCGCCGATTCGCAGTACCTGTTCGTCAACGGCCGGTTCGTGCGCGACCGCATGCTGTCCCACGCGGCGCGCGAGGCCTATCGCGACCTGCTGCACGGCGATCGTCAGCCGGCCTACCTGCTGTTCCTCGAGATCGATCCGCGCGGCGTGGATGTCAACGTGCATCCGGCGAAAATCGAAGTGCGCTTCCGCGACTCGGGCAGCATCCACCAGTTCGTGATGCACGTTCTCAAGCGAGCCCTCTCGCCTACGGCCGCCGAGGCGCCTGTGGCCTATGCCACGATGTCGGGTGCCGGCGCAGGCCCCGCGATTCAACAGGGCTTTCAATTGGCGCAACCTGCCCGGGCCTATCAGTCGTTCATGGCAGCAGCAGCCACTCCGGCTGCCCTGCCGGCATCCCATGCCGCTCCGCCGCTCGGTTTTGCCCTCGCGCAATTGCACGGCGTCTATGTGCTGGCGCAGAACGATGCCGGGCTGGTGCTGGTTGACATGCACGCGGCGCACGAGCGCATCGTTTACGAAAAACTGAAGGACAACCTGGACGCCGGGCGCGTCGAACGGCAGCAGCTGCTGGTACCGGCGGCCTTCCGCGCCGACGCGCTCGAAGTCGCCGCCGCCGAGGAAAACCGGGAGACGCTCGAGCGCCTCGGCCTGGAACTGAGCGCCGCGGGCCCGAATGAGCTGGCGGTGCGCGCCGCCCCGATGCTGCTGGCCGGGGGCGACGTGGCCGGACTGGCCAGGAGCGTGCTGAACGAGATTCGCGAGTACGGCGCGGCACAGGCGCTCGCCGCGCGGCGCGATGAGCTGCTCTCGGGCATGGCCTGCCACGCGGCGGTGCGCGCCAACCGGATCCTCACGGTAACGGAGATGAACGCGTTGCTGCGCGAGATGGAGGCCACCGAGCGCGCCGGCAGCTGCAACCATGGCCGCCCGACCTGGTACCAGCTCACCATGGTGGACCTGGACAAACTTTTCATGCGGGGGCAGTAGCCATGGCCGGCGTGATGATCGTCACTGGCGGAGGACGCGGCATCGGCGCGGCCACCGCGCGACTCGCCGCGGCGCGCGGCTACGCGGTGTGCGTCAACTACCTGAAGGACCGGGAAACCGCCGACGCGCTGGTGCAGGACATCCGCAACGACGGCGGCAGCGCGATTGCGGTGCCGGGCGACGTCTCGGTGGAGAAGGACGTCCTTCACCTGTTCGGATCCTGCGACCGTTCGCTCGGCCCCCTGACCGCGCTGGTCAACAACGCGGGCATCGTCGCGACCAAGGCGCGCGTCGACGCGATCGGCGCCGAACGCCTGCAGCGCATGATGGCGGTCAACGTGGTCGGCGCTTTCCTCTGCGCGCGCGAGGCTATCAAGCGCATGTCGATGAAGCACGGCGGCAAAGGAGGCGTGATCGTCAACGTGTCCTCGGGCGCCGCCCGGTTGGGGTCGCCGGGCGAATGGGTGGACTACGCCGCTTCCAAGGGCGCGATCGACACCATGACCATCGGCCTGTCGAAGGAACTCGCGGACGACGGCATCCGCGTCAATTGCGTGCGGCCGGGCTTCGTCAACACCGGCATCCACGCGGGTGCGGGCGAACCCAACCGCATCGAGCGCCTTCGCGACGGCATCCCGATGAAGCGCGGCGGCGAGCCCGAGGAAGTCGCGCGCGCGATCCTGTGGCTGCTGTCGGACGAGGCCTCCTACTCCACCGGCGCGATCCTGGACGTGACCGGCGGGCGCTAGCAGTGCACATCGCCTATGCCCTGCTGGGGCCCACGGCGAGCGGCAAGTCACGCCTGGCAATGCAGCTGGCCTCCAGGTTTCCGCTCGAACTCGTGAGCATCGACTCGGCGCAGGTCTACCGCGGCATGGACATCGGCACCGCCAAGCCCTCGCTTGAAGAACGCCGCACAGTGCCGCACCACCTCATTGACCTGCTCGACCCGACCGAGGCGTATTCCGCGGGACGCTTCCACGAAGATGCGCTGCGCGCCGTTTCCGGAATCCACGCAAGAAATAAAATCCCCTTGCTCGTCGGCGGCACGATGCTCTACTACCGCGCCCTGGCCGAAGGCATGGACGAACTGCCGCCGGCAAACCCGGAAATACGCGCGCAGATCGACGCGGAAGCCGCGCAGAAAGGCTGGCCAACGCTGCATGCCGAGCTTGCGAAAACGGACCCCCGCACCGCCGCCCGCCTCAAGCCGGGCGACTCGCAGCGCATCCAGCGCGCCCTGGAAGTCCATCGCCTGACCGGAAGGCCTATCTCGGAATTCCAGAACCGGCCAAGGGCCGGACTGCCATTTGCACTGCGGGCTTTTTCCATAGTCCCGGAGGATCGAAGCGAATTGCACCAACGTATCGCCGAACGCTTCGATGCCATGTTAAAGGCCGGGCTGGTGGAAGAGCTGTCCGCGCTGCGCAAGCGCTTCCACCTGAACGCGGCGTTGCCCAGCATGCGCTGCGTCGGCTACCGGCAGGCCTGGGAATTTCTCGAAGGAAGAAGCAGCGCGAAGGAACTCCGCGAAAGCGGCATCGCCGCCACGCGGCAGCTCGCCAAGCGCCAGCTCACCTGGCTGCGCAGCCTGCCCGGTCTCGAGCCCGCCGGGAGACTCGCCGCGGTTCTCAGCAGCGCCTGAGGGCGCTCAATCCAGGCTGAGGTTCACCGCCTGCGCGGCGCGACGGTAGGCTTCGAGTTGCTCGGCCACGAATGCAGAAAGCTCCTGCGGCGTAGAACTGCGCGTTTCGAAGGCGAGCTTGCCAAAGGCGTCTTTAACCTCCGGTTTCGCGAGCACAATGGCCAGGTCGCGCGCCACGCGATCCACGACCTCTTTCGGCAGCTTCGCCGGCCCGAACAGACCGCCCCACGGCGTGATCGGCACCGGCGCGAGGCCTGCTTCCTGCAACGTAGGCGCGTCGGGCAGCAAAGGATTTCGGTTCGGCAGCAAGGTCGCCAGCACGCGCAGCTTGCCTTCCTTCACGTGTTGCGCCGCGAGCCC
>JANYII010000079.1 GCA_025358705.1 Betaproteobacteria bacterium
CTGAACGTACGCCACATCGCCGCGACTCCAGTGGGGATGAAGGTTTTTTCTGTTGCAAGAATTGTCAAAATAGAAGGCCGAACCGTGTACCTGCATGTCGAAGCCAGCGATGAAAAAGAGCTGATCGGCGACGGCCTGCACGAGCGGGTCGTCGTCAACGTGGAGAAGTTCGCCCAGCGCGTGGCGCGCAAGCTCGCGCAGCCGAAATGAAAACCGACGTTGTCGTCCTTGGCGCGGGAATCGTCGGCATCAGCGTCGCGTTGCACCTGCAGGCGCGCGGGCGGACGGTCGTGCTGCTGGACCGGCGCGGCGCGGCGGAGGAGACTTCATTCGGCAACGCCGGCCTGATCCAGCGCGAAGGCGTCTATCCCTACGGGTTCCCGCACGATTTCGGTGCGCTGCTGCGCTACGGCTTCAACCGCACCATCGACGCGCATTACCATCCCTCGGCGCTGCTGGATCTCGCGCCGTTCCTGTGGAAGTACTGGCACCACTCGCGTCGCGAACGGCACGCGCAGATCGCGCGCCTGTATTCGCGCCTGATCGAGCATTGCGTCGCCGAGCACGACGCGCTGGCCGCGCAAGCCGGTGCGAGCAGCCTGATCAAGCGCAAGGGATGGATGCGGATCTTCCGCACCGAGCGCGAGCGCGACAAGCGCTTTGCCGAGGCGGCGGTCTGGCGCGGGGATTTCGGGATCAATTTTTCGGCATTGGGCCAGAAAGAACTGCAGGAGGCGGAACCCCACCTCGCGCCGTTCCTCGTCGGCGCGCTGCACTGGACCGATCCGACGACTGTGATCGATCCGCAGGGGCTGGCGCTCGCCTACCTCAAGCTCTTCGAGAGCCGGGGTGGCAGGGTCGCGCAGGGGAATGCCGCTTCACTCGAGGAGGGTTGGTCAGTTCGTACCGTAGAAGGAAAAGTACAAGCGAAGGAAGTCGTTATCGCACTCGGTCCCTGGGCCGACGTGGTGACGCGCGCGCTCGGCTACGACCTTC
This sequence comes from Betaproteobacteria bacterium, assembly GCA_025358705.1. Lineage (GTDB taxonomy): Bacteria > Pseudomonadota > Gammaproteobacteria > Burkholderiales > SG8-39 > RBG-16-66-20. The sequence continues at coordinate 997 of JANYII010000079.1, forward strand.
CGCTCGCGGTCAAGCGCGGCTACCACATGCATTACCGGGCCGCGGGCCAGGCGATGCTGAACCACCCGGTCCTCGACACCGAGCGCGGCTACATGCTGGCGCCGATGCAGCGCGGTATCCGCCTGACGACCGGCGCCGAATTCGCGCTGCGCGACGCGATCCGCACGCCGGTGCAGCTCGGCCGCGCCGAACCGCTCGCGCGCGAGCTGTTTCCGCTCGCCGAACGGCTGGACAACGAACCGTGGATGGGCGCGCGACCCTGCACGCCGGACATGATGCCGATCATCGGCAAGGCGCCGAAGCACGCCAACCTGTGGTTCGCCTTCGGCCACGCGCACCACGGCCTGACGCTAGGTCCGGTGACAGGCCGCCTGATTGGCGAGATGATGGCCGGCGAGACGCCATTCGTGGATCCGGCGCCGTATCGGCCCGGGCGCTTCTAGGGATTTCTTCGATTTGAATTCCTTTTCTGGAAAAGTCATCGCGATCACCGGCGCCTCCGACGGCATCGGAGCGGAACTTGCGCGCCAGGCCGCCGGCAAGAATGTCTGGCTGGCGCTCGCGGCGCGCAACCAGGAGAAGCTGGAGGCCGTCGCGGCCGAGTGCCGCGCGCTCGGCGCCGAGGCGCTCGCCATCCGCTGCGACGTGGGCGTGGAGTCTGATTGCCGGAATTTCATCGAGGAAACGGCCCGCAAATACAGCTCGCTCGACATCCTCGTCAACAATGCCGGTGTCTCGGGACATGCGAATTTCGAGGACGTCACCGATTTCGCCTGGTACGAGGCGATGATGCGCGTCAACTACATGGGCAGCCTTTACTGCACGCGCTACGCGCTGCCGCACCTGAAAAAACGCCACGGCCAGATCGTCGCCATCTCCAGCCTCGCCGGCAAGGTCGGCGTACCGGGCCGCACCGCCTACAGCCCCACCAAGGCGGCACAGGCATTATTCTTCGAAGCGCTGCGCCTGGAACTGCGGGAGACCGGCGTCGACATCACCATCGTCTATCCCGGTGTCGTCGCCACCGGCATCCGCCGTCACGGCTACGGGCCTGACGGGCAGGCCGCGGGCAAGAGCGGCTTGAAGGAGGACAATGCCATGTCCGTGCAGGAATGCGCGCGCCAGATCATCGAAGCCACGCACGCGAGAAAACGTGAACTTGTCATGACACTGCAGGCCAGGATCGGGCTGTGGCTGAAGCTTGCTTTTCCCAAGGTTGTGGACCGCATGCTTTTACGGGCAATCAAGAAGGAGTAAACGACATGACCACCGAACTTTTCTATCTGCTGTTGACGGCCATGCTCACGGGCGCGCTCTGGATTCCCGTCGTCATAGGCTACGTAAAGTCCCGGGGCCCCCTCAGGCCTTCGGACTACGTGGTCGCGCCGACGTCGCCGCTGCCGCCCTGGGTAAATCGCGCCAACCGTGCGCAGGTCAACGCGGTCGAGAACCTGGCGATTTTCGCGCCGGTGGTCCTGATCGCCAATGCGGCCGGCGTGTCGAATGCCATCACCGTGGATTGCGCCGCGGTCTACTTCTATGCGCGCGCCGCGCATGCGGTGGTGCATATCACCGGGTTCAGCCTCTTCCGGGCCCGCACCCTATTGTTCACGGTGGCCTGGATCGCGTTCCTCACGTTCGCAATCGAAGTGCTGCGAAAAACGACGTGACAAACTCCTGCGGCAACTAGTCAGTAGGCGCGGATGCCGAACAGCGCGGGGTGGAACCAGAAGAACAGCGCGTAGAGCGCCAGGCCGATGGCCGGATTGCGCCAGCCGATTTCACGCGCGTCGAAGCGGTTGCGGCCTTGCAGGATGGCGAGGAACGGGAAGTAAGAGGTGACCGCCGCGAAGCGCCGCCAGTCGTCGCCCAGGGTGCGTGCCTTGCGCTGGTCCATGAGGACGGCGCCCAGCGCCGCCAGCACCAGGAAGGCGCCGAAGAACACCATGGCCCCAAGTTCGCCGCGCGCCAGCACGTGCGTGAGCGACCAGAGGATGAAAGCCCACATGATCGGGTGGCGCGTGACGCGGATCATGCCGCGCGCGGGTTCCGGACTCTTGAGCAGCTTGTCGGCGCCGACGATGGTCGGGTTGCGCGCCAGCACGCCGCAGGCGAGAAGTACGAACGAGAAGGGCATGAGCACCGCAGGCAGCCAGCGCAGCCCGACCCACAAGGGCTCGAGCGGCGCATGGTTGTAGGCCCACGCCATCCACCCGATCATCGCGAACGAGACCAGGGTGTAGAGGCCGGTGTAGGCCTTTTCGCCGAGTGCCTTGACCAGGATTCCCCGCAAGGGCGTGCTGGGGACAAAGTGGGTGGCGAGAAATGCCGCGGTGGCGAAGTAGAGCTGCGAGCCGCTATCCATGGTCAGGCGAGCGCCTTGCCGACGATCTCGGCGACATCTTTCGACAGGCCGGCGGCATCTCGTATGCGTTCGAGCTGAAGGCGTGATTTCGATTGCCTCGCCGGATCGAACCGTTTCCAGCGGTCGAATCCCCGCGCGATGCGCGCCGCGACCTGCGGATTGAGCTTGTCCAGCGCCAGCACCTGTTCGGCGAGGAACGCGTAGCCGCCGCCGTCCGCGGCGTGGAAGCGCACATGATTGGCGGAAAACGCGCGGATCAGTGAATACACCTTGTTCGGGACCTTGATGTCGAAGGCGGGATGCGCGAGCAGTTCGGTCACGCGCGCCAGCGTGCCGGGCTGGCGCGAGCCAGCCTGCACCGCGAGCCACTTGTCCACGATGAGCGGCTCGTCCTTCCACCTGCCATAGAACGAGTCGAGCGCGATCGCGCGCTGGGGCGCGTTGCTGTTCGCCAGCGCGGTCAGGGCCGCGGACTGCTCCGTCATGTTGTTCGATTGGCCGAACTGTTCGTAGCAGAGCGCGATGACGTCGGAGGTTTCCAGTTCCATCAGGTAGGAAAGCGCCAGGTTCCTGAGCGCGCGCTTGCCCGTGGACGCGGCGTCGGGGGAATAGGGCGTTTCGATTTTCTGGCTTCTATACGTTTCAAGCAGAAGATCCTTGAAGTGGACGGCAAGGGCGCGGCGAAGCGCGTTGCGCGAGGCGTGCAGCGCGTCCGGCTCGACGACGTCCACCTGCTCGGCGAGGAAAGTCTCCGAGGGGAGGGCGAGAGTTTCCGCCACGAAGGCCGGATCCTTTTCTTTCAGCAGGCGCCTGATCGCATCGAGGAACGCAGGGGACGGATTGCCGTTTTTCCTGAGTATGGTTTCCGTCGCCAGGCGCTGCGCTGCCTCCCAGCGGTTGAACGGATCGTCGTCGTTGGCCAGCAGGTGCACCAGGTCGGCTTCGCTGTACGGATAGTTCAGGATCACCGGCGCGGAGAAACCGCGCAGCAGGGACGGGATCGGCCGGGCGGAAAGTCCATCGAATCTGAAGGTTTGTTCTTTTTCCTTTACTGAAATTACTTTTTCATGATGGCCGATCTTTACCGCCAGCGGAATGTGAAACGGAGGCGACATCGATTGGGAGACTTTCAGTTCAAAAACTCCCATGTCAAAAGTTCCCGAGCAATCCAGCACCGGTGTTCCCGCGACGTCGTACCAGCGCCGGAACTGCGCGAGGTCGACGCCAGACGCGTCCTGCATTGCCTGGACGAAGTCGTCGCAGGTCACCGCCTGGCCGTCGTGGCGCTTGAAGTACAGGCGCATGCCCGCCTGGAACTTCTCCTCGCCCAGCAGCGTGTGCTGCATGCGCACGACTTCCGCGCCTTTCTCGTACACCGTCATGGTGTAGAAGTTGCGGATCTCCTCGTAGGACTGCGGCCGCACGGGGTGCGCCATCGGGCCGGCGTCCTCGGCGAACTGGCCGGCGCGCAGGCCGCGCACTTCCTGGATGCGGGTCACGGCGCGCGAATAGGTGTCGGCGCCGTATTCCTGGTCGCGGAATACCGTCAATCCCTCTTTCAGGGAGAGCTGGAACCAGTCCCTGCAGGTGACGCGGTCCCCGGTCCAGTTGTGGAAGTACTCGTGCGCGACGACGCGGTCGATGTTGAGGTAGTCCAG
>JANYII010000087.1 GCA_025358705.1 Betaproteobacteria bacterium
CCCTGCTCAAAGGCGCAGGAGGTCGGCAGGGCCCTGGGAGCACAGGCCGGCGAAGCCGCTTTGCGCGAAGTCGTCACGTCCGCCGGATTCAGCCGATTCCGGCGCGCAACGCAGACCCCCTTCAATCTCATTCTGGAGGCCCGGCCTTGAAATAAGTCCCTGATTTCTGTATAGTTCGCCCCTTTTCAGCAGCAGGGCAACCCATGAAGCAAGGCATCCACCCCAGCTACCAGCCGGTGATCTTTCATGACACCGCCGTCAACTTTTCCTTTCTCACCCGCGCCTCGATCGACACCAAGGGCCGCGAGACCATGAAGTGGACCGACGGCAAGGAATATCCCGTGATCAAGGTCGAGATCTCGTCCGAGTCGCACCCGCACTACACGGGCAAGCAGAAGGTGATGGACACGGCCGGCCGCATCGAGAAGTTCAAGCGCCGCTACTCCAGCAAGAAAAAGCCGGTCTAGCCGATTTTCGGGGTCATGCTGCCCCGCCTTGCTTTACCTCCCTCGCACGCCGTACTGATCCTGATCGCCCTGGCGTTCGTCGCGCCGGGCCTGGTCGGCCACGACCCGTGGCGCGCGTTCGATGTCATCGCGATCGAGATCGTGCAGCAGATGCACCTATCGGGCGACTGGGTGGTGCCGCGCCTCGCCGGCGAGGCCTGGCTGGACGATCCGCCCTTCTACCACTGGCTCGCCCTCGCCTTCGCCAAGGCCTTCGGCGGGCTGCTCGGGTTCCACAACGCGGTGCGCCTCGCCAGCGGCGCGGCGATGCTCGCCGCGCTCTGGTTCCTGTACCTCGCGGCGCGCCACAGCGCTCCGGCTGGATCGGAAGTCGCCGCGCGCCGGGGCGCCGGCGCCGCCGCCGCGCTGCTGCTGGTTGGCTCCATCGGCCTGATCGTGCATGCGCACGAGGCAGTGCCGGACCTCGCGGCGCTTGCCGCCATGTGCGCCGCCCTCGCCTTCCTGGTTTTTGCCGGCAGGAAGCCGGTGAAGACCGGGCTGGCCTTCGGCGCGGCGCTCGGCATCGCGTTCCTGTCCACCGGGCCCGTGGTGCCCGCGGTGGTCGGCGCGGCCGCGCTGCTCGCGCACCTCGCCTGCGACGAGTTGCGCAATGCGCGGGCACTGCGTTTCCTCGTTCCCGCGGCCGCCGCGTTCGCCGTGGTTGCCGCCTCCTGGCCGCTGGCCCTGGCCCTTCGATCGCCCGAGCTTGCGCAAGCCTGGTGGTTCGAAGCGACGCACGCGCGCGGCGAATTCTGGCCCAACCTGCGCTACTACCTTTCCATCGCGAGCTGGTTCACGTGGCCCGCCTGGCCGCTCGCGCTGTGGTCGGCGTGGATGCTGCGGCGCGAATTGCGCACCCCCCGCATCTTCGTCCCCGCGTCCGCGGCTGCGCTCGCGCTTCCCGCCATCGCCTGGCTCGGGCCGCAGCAGGACATTAACGCGATCGTGCTGCTCGCCCCCCTCGCGCTGCTGGGCGGGCACGGCGTGGCACGGCTGCGGCGCGGCGCGGCCAACGCGCTCGACTGGTTCGGCGTCATGACTTTCGGCTTCTTCACTTCGCTGGTGTGGCTTGTCTACATCGCGATGTCGACCGGCGTGCCGCCGAAGATCGCGAACAATTTCCTCCGCACCGCGCCCGGCTTCGTGGCGCACTTCGAGCCGCTGCCCTTCGTCGTGGCGCTCGCGCTCACGCTCGCCTGGCTGTATCTCGCGTTCTTCACCGCGCCTTCGCCGACGCGCGGCGTGACGCGCTGGGCCACGGGCGTGGCCCTGCTCTGGGGCACCTCCGCCACGCTCCTGATGCCGTGGGCGGACCACATCAGGAGCTACCGCGGCGTCGCGCTGCAACTCAAGGCGGGCATTCCCGCCGGCGCCGGATGCATCGCGCAAAGCGAACTCGCCGCGCCGCAGCGCGCCGCGCTCAGCTACCACGCCGGCATCAGAACCGAGCCCTTGCGCCCGCTGCGGGTTTCGGAACAACCCAAATGCCGCTACCTGATCGTCCAGGGCAACCCGAAAGAGGAGCGCCCTCCCGGGCCGGGCTGGCGCAAGCTGGCTGAAGCCAACCGTCCCGCCGACCGGGGCGAGCGCTATCGGCTGTATCGTTACGGCGGATGAACACCAACTCTCCGACGGCCTGCCCGGCCTGGAAAAGACTGGAGGCGCACGCCGACACGTGGCGCGCTGCGCGGCTCGCCGAGGTGCTCGCGGGCGATCCGGCGCGCGTCCGGCAGATGGTCGCCGAAGCGCCCGGCGTGCGGCTCGACTATTCGCGCCAGCGCGCGGGCGCGCTCACGCTGCGCCTGCTCGCGCAGCTCGCGCTCGAGCGCGGCTTCGACGAATGGCGCGCGGCACTTTTCAGCGGCACGAAAATCAACACGACCGAAGACCGCCCCGCGACGCACACTGCATTGCGCGCCAACGGCGCGGCGCCGGAATGGCTCGGGCTTGGCGATGCAATAAGAAATGAAAAGCGCTTCACGCGCATCGTCAACCTGGGCACCGGCGGCTCCGACCTGGGCCCGCGGCTGCTGGCGGATGCCTTCGGCGACGGCGCGCTGGATGTGCGCTTCGTCGCCAACATCGACCCGGTCGAGCTCGAGCGCGCGCTGGCCGGCGCCGATCCAGCCTCGACTCTCGCGATCGTGGTTTCGAAGACCTTCACCACGCAGGAGACCCTGTCGAATGCGGCGGCGATGCGCCAATGGGGCTGCAAATCGTTCTATGCGGTTACCGCGAACCTGCAAGGCGCGAAACAGTTCGGCGCCACTGAAACCCTGCCGCTGCCGGACTCGGTCGGCGGCCGCTATTCGGTGTGGTCGGCGGCGGGCTTCGCCGGGCTGCTGGCGACCGGCGGCGCCGCGTTTTCCGAGCTGCTCGCCGGCGCGTATGAAATGGACGAACACTTCCTGCAGGAATCCATCGAGAGCAATGTGCCGGCACTCATGGCGCTGCTCGGAATCTGGAACATCAATTTCCTCGGCATGCACGCGCACGCCGTGCTGCCTTACGCGCACCGCCTGCGCCAGCTGCCCGCGTACCTGCAGCAGCTGGAGATGGAATCGAACGGCAAGGGCGTCGATCACGAAGGCCGGCCGGCCGGCTACGCCACCGCCCCGGTGCTCTTCGGCGCCGAAGGCACGAACGCGCAGCACGCGTTCATGCAGATGCTGCACCAGGGAACACAGCCCGTGGCGGCCGATTTCATCGATTGCGCCGTGAACAAGGAGCTTTCGGCCAATGCCTGCGCGCAGGCGGACGCACTTGCGTACGGCACGGGGGACCAGGACCTGCCGGCGCATCGACGCTACCCCGGCAACCGGCCGTCCAGTATTTTGAAATTCAAGAAGTTCACGCCAAGGGACCTCGGCCGCCTGCTCGCTCTCTACGAGCACAAGGTGTTCACGCAGGGCGTACTTTGGAATATAAACAGCTTCGACCAATGGGGCGTGGAGCTGGGCAAGCAGCTGGCGAACGCGCTGCTCGCGAAGCGGACATGACGGAAAAGCCGGAGATGCGCCTGCAATCCACGCCCCCGGCCCTGCGCCCGGCCAACCTGCTCGTGATCATGTCCGACGAGCACAACCCGAAACTGATGGGCAGCGCGGGTCATCCGTTCATCCGCACGCCGAACCTCGACCGGCTCGCGGCGCGCGGCACCCGCTATACGGCCGCCTACACCGCCTCGCCCATCTGCGTTCCGGCGCGCGCCGCGTTCGCCACCGGCAAGTACATCCACCAGATCGGGTACTGGGACAACGTCGACGCCTACGAAGGCGCGGTGCCGAGCTGGCATCACGCCCTGCGCGAGCGCGGCCACGAGGCGGTCTCGATCGGCAAACTGCATTTCCGCGGCCTGCCGGGAGACGACCACGGCTTGTCCGAAGAGATCGTGCCGATGCACATCTACCAGGGCCACGGCGACATCAAGATGCTGATCCGCAATCCGCCGCCGGTGCGCAAGGCGGGCGCGAAGCTGGCGCAGAGCGCCCGGCCAGGCGAGTCGGCCTACACCGTCTACGATCGCGACATCACCGCGCGCGCGCAGGTCTGGCTGCACGAAGCGGCGCTGCGGCGGCCGGCGAAACCCTGGGTGCTGTTCGTTTCCCTGGTGGCGCCGCACTTTCCCCTCACCGCGCCGCCCGAGCACTACTACGAATACTGGCAGCGCGACCTGCCGATGCCGAAGCTCTACGCGAAGGGCGAGCGCCCCACCCACCCCTACGTGCGCGACTACGCGGAAATCTCCGACTACGACTCGGGTTTCGATGGGCCGCAGTCGGTGAAGCGCGCGCTCGCCGGCTATTGCGGCCTGGTGAGCGCGATGGACGAGAACGTCGGCAAGGTGCTCGCGGCGCTCGAGAAAAGCGGCCTCGCGGCCGAAACGCGGGTGCTCTACACCAGCGACCACGGCGACAACCTGGGGGCGCGCGGGCTTTGGGGCAAGTCCACCATGTACGAGGAGTCGGCCGGCGTGCCCCTGATCCTCGCCGGCGAGGGCGTGCCCGCGGGCGCGCGCGTGAAGTCGCCCGCAAGCCACGTCGACATCTTCCGCTTCGTGCTGGAAGCCACGGGCGTCGAGGCGCCCGAGCTGCCGCGCGAGGGCGGGGGCGAGCGCCTGCTGGATCTTCCGGCGCAGCGCGCGGTTCTCTCCGAGTACCACACGGTGGGCTCGAAGTCGGCCGTCTTCATGTTGCGCGGAGCGCGCTACAAGTACGTGCACTACGCGGAGGGCTACCCGCCGCAGCTTTTCGACCTGGAGCGGGACCCGGAAGAGCTTATGGATCTCTCCGCCGATCCGGCGCACGCGGCGGCGCTCGCCGACATGCGAGGGCGGCTATACGCGATGCTGGACCCGATGGAAGTGGACCGGCGCGCCAAGCGCCGGCAAGCGGAGTTGCTCGAGCAATGGGGCGGCATCGAGGCCGCGAACAAGGCGGGCGACCTGGGCTACACCCCCGCGCCCGGCAGCGCTCCCGACCTCAACCCCTGACAGGAGAATTCCCGTGAACCTCCGCCGGCTCGCCGTGCTCCCATTCCTCGCCGTGCTCGCGTGGCCCGCGTCGGCGCAGCAATACCCGGCGAAGCCCGTCAAGTTCATCGTCCCCTACATCGCGGGCAGCGCGCCCGACGTGATCGCCCGGCATGTGGGCGTGCGCCTCGCCGAGACGCTGGGCCAGCCATTCGTCATCGAAAATCGCGGCGGCGCCGGCGGCAATATCGGCACCGAGCTTCTCGCCAAGTCACCCGCCGACGGATACACCATCGGCCTGGGAACCTCCAGCAGCCACGCGGCGAATTCGTTCCTCTTCAAGGGACTGCGCTTCGATCCGCTGAAGGACTTCGCTCCGATCTCGCTGGTCGGCTCCACCGCCTCGCTGCTTGTGGTTCCGGCGAGCCTGCCGGTGCGCGACGCGAAGGAACTGGTGGCCTACGCGCGCGCCAGGCCCGGTCAGCTCAACTACGCCTCGGGCGGCAGCGGCTCGCTCGCGCACCTTGCAGCCGAGGCGTTCCGCGCCCTCGCCGGGATCAGCGTGGTGCACGTGCCGTTCAAGGGGGCGCCCGAGATCGTCCAGGCCCTGCTCTCGGAGAACGTCTCCTTCGGCATGCCGACCTTTCCCACCGCCTATCCCCAGGTCAGGGCGGGCAAGCTGCGCGCGCTCGCCACCACGGGCGGGCGCCGCAATCCGGCGCTGCCCGACGTGCCCACGATGGCCGAAGCGTTTCCGCCGGGCTTCGAGCTGGATGCCTGGTTCGCGCTGTTCGCGCCCGCCGGCACGCCGCGCGCGGTGGTCGAGCGCCTGCATGCCGAGGTGGGCCGCATGACGCGCGACCCTGCGTTCCTGGCGAGATTCACCGCCGACGGCACCGAGCCGCGCAGCAGCGCTTCGCCCGAGGAGTTCGCCGCCTACCTGAAGTCCGAGCAGGCGAAATGGGAGCGCGTCATCCAGCTTTCAGGCGCGAGGCAGGAGTAGACCCGGCGGGAGTGAAGACGGCTAAACTGCCGCTTCCTTCCGATTCGGGAAACAGCATGGACCAGGAAACTTTCAACCTCAGCATCCGCAAGTTCCTGAAAATGGTCGGGGTCGGCTCGCAGCGCGAGATCGAGCAGGCGGTGCAGCAGGCGCTGGCGGGGAAACCCGGATCGCAGCGCCTAGTCGGGGACGAAACCTTCGCCGCCAAGGTCACGCTGGAGATTCCCGCGCTCGGGCTGAAGGTGCCTTTCGATGGTGAGATAAAGTTAAAATAATTGCATGAACAAGGCCCGCGAGTTCGACCAGTCCGTCGTTGCCGAGCTCAAGGTTCTGCTCGGCGAGCGCGTCTCCACCTCGGCGGCGGTGCGCGAGCACCACGGCAAGGACGAGTCCTACTTTCCCTACGCGTTGCCCGACGTGGTGGTGTTCGCGAAGACCACCGAGGAAGTGCGCGACATCGTCGACATCTGCCGCGCGCACCGCGTGCCGATGATTCCCTACGGCGTCGGCACCTCGCTCGAGGGCCATATCCTCGCGGTCAAGGGCGGCGTGTGCGTCGACCTGTCGCAGATGAACAAGGTGCTCGCGGTGCACGAATCGGACCTCGACGCCGTGGTGCAGGCGGGCGTGACGCGCAAGCAGCTGAACGAACACATCAAGCACACGGGCCTGTTCTTTCCGGTGGATCCGGGCGCGGATGCGACGCTGGGCGGCATGGCGGCGACGCGCGCCTCAGGCACGAACGCGGTGCGCTACGGCACCATGCGCGAGAACGTGCTGTCGCTCAAGGTGGTGCTCGCCGACGGCCGCGTCATCCAGACTTCGCGCCGCGCGAAGAAATCGGCCGCGGGCTACGACCTGACGCGCCTGTTCGTGGGGTCGGAGGGCACGCTGGGCATCATCACCGAGGTGACGGTGAAGCTCTACCCGGTGCAGGAAGCCATGTCGGCGGCGGTCTGCGCCTTCGAATCGGTGGACGGCTGCACCAACACCGTGATCCAGACCATCCAGGCCGGCGTGCCGATCGCGCGCTGCGACATCGTCTGCGAAAAGACGGTGGACGCCATCAACAAGTACAAGAAGACCAGCTACCGCGTGGCGCCTACTGTTTTTTTTGAGTTTCATGGAAGCAAATCCTCGGTAATTGAGCAGGCCGAAACAGTTCAGGCCATCGCCAAGGAGCACGGCGGCATGGATTTCGTCTGGGCGACGAAGCCCGAAGAGCGCACCCAGCTGTGGCAGGCGCGCCATGATGCGTATTTCGCCTGCCTGCAGATGAAGCCCGGCGTGCGCGCGGTCTCCACCGACGTCTGCGTGCCGATCAGCCGGCTGGCCGAATGCGTGCACGAGACCATGGAGGACGTGAAGGACTACATCAACCCGGTGCCGCTGCTGGGCCACATCGGCGACGGCAACTTCCACCTGATGCTGATGGTGGACCCGGACAAGCCCGAGCAGACCGAGATCGCGAAGGCCTTCAACAAGCGCCTGGTCGAGCGCGCGCTCAGGATGGAAGGCACCTGCACCGGCGAGCACGGCGTCGGCATGGGCAAGATGGGCTCGATGCGCCTGGAGCTGGGCGACGACATGATGGACCTGATGCGCGACATCAAGAAGGTCTTCGATCCGGAAGGTCTGATGAATCCGGGCAAAGTCGTGCCTCTGGATTAGCTTTATTTTTCTTTTTTGAAAAATGAAACCTGAAGAAAAACTGAAACAGTTGGGCATCGACCTCGGTACCGTTTCCGCGCCGGTCGCCAACTACGTAAACGCGGTGCGGACGGGAAATCTGCTGTTTCTCGCCGGCAAGGGCCCGCGCGCCGACGCGCACGGCCGCCGCCCCGTGGGCAAGGTCGGGCGCGATTTCACGGCCGAGCAGGCCTACCAGCACGCGCGCACGGTCGGCCTGGACCTGCTCGCGGTGATGCGCACGGAACTCGGCAGCCTCGACAAGGTGAAGCGCGTGGTGAAAGTGCTCGGCATGGTGAACGCGGTGCCCGAGTTCACCGACCATCCGAAGGTGATCAACGGCTGCTCGGACCTGTTCGTCGAGGTGCTCGGCGAAGCCGGCAAGCACGCGCGCTCCGCGGTCGGCATGGGCTCGCTGCCGATGGGCATCCCCGTCGAAATCGAGTGCATCGTCGAAATCGAATGAGGCGGGCCGCTGTCGCGCTGCTGTGCGCGCTAGCCTGCGTGTTTTCAGTATCTGTTTTTTCCCAGGGCAAAAAAGACAAGACCGCAGCGCCGCCACCTGTCGTCCCCGAGAATCTCGCGCCCGCGGACGTCGACGCGCTGCTCTCGCAGCTCACCGACGCGCAGGCGCGTCAGGTACTCGCCCGGCAGCTGCACAAGGAAGCGGACAGGCACGTTGCCAGGTCGGCGCCGGACGGCGGCTTCATGATGCGGCTGGTGCGGCTGCGCATGGCGCTGGAGGGCTCGGGCGAAGACCTGGGCCAGCGCGGCGCGATCCTCGCCGAGGGCTGGGCGCAGTTTCCCGGCGCGCTCGCCGAGAGCGTCGACCAGGTCTCCGGCGGCCGCGGACCGCAGGGCCTCCTGGTGCAGCTGGCGATGCTTGCCGCGGTCCTCGCCGCCGGTTGGGGCGCGCAATGGGCGGCGCGGCACTATTTCGTCGAACGCCACGCACCCGCTGAACTTCCGCAAACGTCGTCCTTCGGCGCGCGTTTCGCCGCGGCGCTGGTGCGCCTGGCGCTGGATGCGATCCCGCTCGCGGTGTTCGCGCTGGCGACCGTGTGGCTGACGCACCTGTTCTTCAGCCAGGGCAGCGCCGACCGCGCATTCGTGATCACCTACGTCACCGGCGCCATCCTGGTCGCGGCCGCCGGCCTCGGCCTGCGGCTGGTGCTCGCGCCGCGCGCCGCGGGCGCGCGCCTGCTGCACCTCGACAACGAAGTGGCGGACTTCCTCTTCCGCTGGCTGTGGCGCGTGGTTTCGGCCTCGATCCTGCTCTGGCTTACCGCCGGCCTGCTGGTCCTCGCCGGCATGCCGCCCGGCGCGCAACTGGTGATGGTCCTGCTCACGGGCAGCGTGGTCGGCGTCATGCTGGTGATCATGGTGCTCGAGTGCCGTGCGGCGGTAGCGTCGGCGATCCGGGCGTCGTCGACGGAAAACCCGGCCGCCGAAAACGGCTCCGGCCACAGTTCCTGGCGTGCCAACCTCGCCGCCACCTGGCATTACTTCGCGATCCTCTACGTCGGCGCCGTCTGGCTGCTGTGGGCCTCGAGCATGATCGACGGCAAGGAATCGGCGGTCTGGGCCGCGGTCGCCTCGGTCGGCGTGCTGCTGGTCTACCCGCTGCTCGACCGCTGGATCGGCCGTGGCATCGACGACATGCTCTCCAGCGGCGCGCCGCAGACCGAGAACCGGCGGCACGAGATCGGCCGCGTGCTGCACCGGGTGATGCGCGTGCTGCTCGCGATCCTGCTGTTCGCGGGCATCCATGAGCTGTGGGATTTCGACGTATTCGACGACGCGGGCGCGCGCATCCGCCACGTCGTCGTGGGCGCGAGCTTCGACCTCGCCGCCGCGATCCTGCTCGCGGTGATCGGCTGGCAGCTGATCAAGGTAGGCATCGACCGGCGGCTCGTGAACCGCGAAGTGGACGGCGTGGTGGTGGAACCGAGCACGCGCGAGCGCACGCTGCTGCCGCTCGCGCGCAAGTTCCTCGTCGTGGTGCTGGTGGTGATGACGGCGATGCTGATCCTGTCGGCGAGCGGCGTGAACATCGGCCCGCTGCTCGCCGGCGCGGGCGTGGTCGGGCTCGCGGTCGGCTTCGGCGCGCAAACCCTGGTGCGCGACATCATCACCGGCGTGTTCCTGCTGCTGGACGACGCCTTCCGCGTCGGCGAATACATCGTCAGCGGCACCTACAAGGGGACCGTGGAGGGGATCGGCATCCGCGCGGTGAAACTGCGCCACCACCGCGGTCCGCTCTACACGGTGCCGTTCAGCGAACTGCGCGGCATCCAGAACCAGAGCCGCGACTGGGTGATCGACAAGTTCAGCATCGGCATCACCTACGACAGCGACATCGAGAAGGCGCGCAAGCTGATCAAGAAGATCGGAGAGAAGCTGGCCGCGGAACCAGAATTCGCGCCGCACATCCTCGAGCCGATGAAGATGCAGGGCGTGGAACAGTTCGGCGATTTCGCGGTCCAGGTGCGCGTGAAGATGATGACCAAGCCCGGCCAGCAGTTCGTCATCCGCCGCAAGGCCAATGCGATGATCAAGAAGGCCTTCGACGAGAACGGGATCAAGTTCGCCTCGCCCACGGTGCAGGTGTCGGGCGGCGATGCGGCGGGCGTGTCGAACGCGGTAGCGGCGGCGGCGCAGCAATCGATCAAGCCGCCCCCGCTAGAAAATTAGGGTCAGACTACGATTTCCGTATTTCGAAATCGTAGTCTGACCCTGATTTTCAGATGGTCATTACCTGCTTGCGGTAGTACTTCAGCTCCTCGATCGACTCGTAGATGTCGGCGAGGGCTTCGTGCTTGCCCTGCTTCAATTTCATCATGTCCTTGATCAACTCCGGCTTCCAGCGCTTCACCAGTTCCTTCAGCGTCGAGACGTCCAGGTTGCGGTACAGGAAATGCGTCTCCAGCCTCGGCATCCAGCGCGCGAGGAAGCGGCGGTCCTGGCAGATGGAGTTGCCGCACATGGGCGAGACGCCGGCGGGCACGTGCTGCTTGAGGAACTCGATGGTCTGGCGTTCCACCGTTGCCTCGTCCAGGGTCGAAGCCTTGACCTTCTCCACCAGGCCCGACTTGCCGTGCACCGAGCGGTTCCATGAATCCATCGCGCCCAGCACCTCGTCGGGCTGGTGCACCACCAGCACCGGGCCTTCGGCGATCAGGTTCAGCTGCGAATCCGTCACCAGCACCGCGATCTCGATGATACGGTCGGTTTCCGGCACCAGGCCGGTCATTTCCATGTCGATCCAGATCAGGTTGTTGGCGTTCTTGTCCGGCGCGGCAGCCATGCCTTATTCTCTCATGGCATGAACGGCACTTTCACCGTGAACGCCTTCACCTGCGCGTTTCTTGCCGCGTTGCTCGCGGCGACCGTCACGCGCCTGTGGCTGGCCGCGCGCCAGACCCGCCATGTGCGCGCGCATCGCGGCGCGGTACCCGAGTCGTTCGCCGGCACCATCCCGCTGGCCGCGCACCAGAAAGCCGCCGACTACACCGTCGTCAAGACTCGCCTCGCGATGGCCGACGTCTGCCTCTCGATCGCGCTCACGCTGGCGCTGACCTTCGGCGGCGTGCTGCAGTGGCTGTCGGACGCCTGGGCGCGCATTGCGCCTCCCTTCGGTATCGCGCACGGCGTGCTGCTCATCATCTCGGTGGTCGCGCTGCTGTCGCTGCTCGAGCTGCCGCTCACGCTCTACCGCACCTTCGTGGTCGAGGAGCGTTTCGGCTTCAACCGCATCACGCCGCGCCTCTTCGCGATCGACCTGGCCAAGCAGGCGCTGCTGTCGGCGGCGCTCGGCATTCCGCTGCTGACCCTGGTGCTCTGGCTGATGGCGCAGATGGGCGACCTGTGGTGGATCTGGGTCTGGCTCGCCTGGGCCGTCTTCAACCTGCTGGTGCTGCTCATCTACCCGACTTTCATCGCGCCCCTCTTCAACAAGTTCAGCCCTCTGGCCGACCGAGCGCTCGCGGAACGAATTGAATCCCTGCTAACGCGCTGCGGCTTCCGTTCCAGCGGCCTGTACGTGATGGACGGCTCGACGCGATCGAGCCACGGCAATGCCTATTTCACCGGATTCGGCGCGGCCAAGCGCATTGTGTTCTTCGACACGCTGCTCGCGCGCCTGGCGCCCGGCGAAGTCGAGGCGGTGCTGGCGCACGAGCTGGGCCACTTCAAGCGCCACCACGTGTGGAAGCGCGTGGCGGTGCTGTTCGCGGCCTCGTTCGCGCTGCTCTGGGTGCTCGGGCAGCTCATCAACGAGCCCTGGTTCTACGCCGGGCTGAACGTATCGACGCAGAGCACCGCGACCGCGCTGCTGCTGTTCGTGCTGGTGACGCCCGTGTTCACCTTCTTCCTGC
>JANYII010000098.1 GCA_025358705.1 Betaproteobacteria bacterium
AACGCGAATCAACGCGGTACTGAAGGCATTCAAGGATGCTTCCGTATAACTTCAGGTGGAACGGACAGGCACAAGCGGCCTGCCGTTCACCACAACGTTAGGCCTCTTGTTGCGTGATGCGCAACACGGTATACTTGCCAAGTGATCCAGTCGTTCCGGCACAAAGGTTTAAGGAAGTTCTTTGAGTCCGGAAGCGCAGCGGGCATTCAACCACCCCATGCCAAGAGGCTGCGAATGCTGTTGGCGGCCCTGGAGACGGCCAAGTCCGTAGAGGACATGGATATTCCGGGGTTTCGGCTACACGCCCTGAAAGGGGAGGAACGGGGCCGCTGGTCGGTGTGGGTAAATGGCAATTGGCGTATGACTTTTGAATTTAAGGACGGACACGCCTACGTCCTGGACTATGAGGACTATCACTAATGGCCATGCACAATCCCCCTCATCCGGGCGAATTCATTACCGAGGTTTACCTCGAGCCGAACAATCTGAGCGGCCGTGAGCTCGCCGCGAAACTTGGTGTGGCGGCCTCGACCCTGAATCGCATTCTTACGGGTGTCAGCGGCATCAGCCCTGAGATGGCACTACGCCTTTCCAAAGCGCTAGGCCGCTCTCCGGAGAGCTGGCTTGCGATGCAATACAACTACGACCTTTGGCAGGCGAAGCAGCATGTGAGGCTTGGCAATGTCGGCAGAGTCAAACTCACGGCGGCCTGACCGGCGCTTGCAGGCGACGCGTGCGCGCGCCTGAGGCACGACGTTAGCTCTACGTCAGGTTAAGCAGTCGAGCGGCGGTGCCACCTTTTATCTGTGCGCGTTGTTCTTCGGTCAATCCCGCGATGCGCTCGATCGTGGCGACCGGATCGCTCAGCCCCATGTCGAAGCAGTAGTCGGTACCCAGCAGCACGCGGTCGGCGCCGACCAGGCGCACCAGGGCGGCGTTGATGCGATCGTCGTGGCCGATGGTGTCGTAGCTGAAGCGGCGCAGGTATTCGCTTGGCATGCGCTTCATGTGCTTGAGTTCCGGACGCACTTTGGTGCCGTGGTCGAGGCGGCCGATCAGCCAGGGGAAGGTGCCGCCGGCGTGCGGCAGGTTGACTTCGAGTTTCGGAAACGCGTCCATGACGCCGCCGAACACCAGGCTCGCGGCGGCGACGCCGGTGTCGTACGGATTACCCAGCAGGTTCTTCAGGTAGTAGCGCGTGGTGCGCTCGCGGCCGATGGTGTCGACCGGGTGCAGGTACATCGTCCAGCCGAGTTCCTCGGTCTTCGCGTAGATGTCCCAGAAGTGCTTTTCATCCAGATCGGCGCCATTGATGTTGGTCGCGACGTACAGCCCGCGCATGCCGGGCAGCTTCGCGCAGCGTTCCAGCTCCTTCAGCGCGAGATCCGGCGCCTGCATGGGCAGGATGGCGAGGCCGAAGAGTTGCTGCGGGTGCTTCAGGTGCGCCGCGCTGGCGGCGTCGTTGTACGCCTGCGCCAGCGCCAGTCCAAGCCCGGCCGAGGCCCAGTTCACCATCGGCGTGGTGAGCGACAGCGCCTGGACGTCCACGCCCTGGCGCCGCATGCCTTGCAGGCGCAGGTCCACGCTGACGAATTCGTCGCTGAAGGCATTGGTGATGCGCTCGGTCCGAATGGTGAAACCCTTCGGCGTGCGCTCGAGGCGCGCGCCTTCCTTCGGGCCGTCCTTCTCGAAGAGCTTGAGCCATTCCTCGGGATACCAGTGGGCGTGAATGTCTATCGTGCGCATGCGGCCTCGCGTATTATTGTTGGCAGGAGGAATGCAAACATTATGAAGCAGATCGGCGTGGCAATCATCGGCACGGGCTGGTGCGGCGGGATCCGCGCCGAGACCTGCGCCGCGCATCCCCTGGTGAAGAGCCTGCACCTGGCCGAAATCCGGCCCGAACGGCTGGCGGAGATGGCGAAGAAGACAGGTGCTTCGACCTCTGTGGCTGATTACAAGCAGTTCCTGCAAAACAAGGAAATCGAAGCTGTCTATATTTCCGCCACGCCCGAGGACACGCATTACCCCATGGCGCGCGACTTCCTCGCCGCCGGCAAGCACGTGTTCCTCGAAAAACCGATCGCGCTTGAGCTTGCGGAGGCCGACGAACTGATCGCGCTGGCCAAAAAGAATGTACGCAAGTTCACCATCGGCTACTCGCAGCGCTTCAACCCGAAATTCGCCTACGTGCGCAAGTCGATCCGCGACGGCAGCATCGGCACGCCGGTGAGCGCGCTGGTCAGCCGCCACATCACGCGCAGCCTGGGCAAGAAGATCAGCGGCCGTATCAAGCTCTCGCCCGCGGCGATGGAATCGACGCACGACCTGGATTTCCTGCTCTGGTGCCTGGAGCCCGCGAAGCCAGTGCGCGTGTATTCGCAGGTGAACTACGGCGCGATGCGGGCGGCAGGGGCGCAGCATGTGCCCGATTCGCAGTGGATCACGGTGACCATGGACTCGGGCCTGTCCTTCGTGGTCGGCGGCGGCTGGAGCCTGCCGCCCGGTTATCCGAATTTCTCCACCACCTGGATCGAGATGGTGGGCACCGAGGGCGCGGTGATGGTGGACGACAGCCACCGCGATGTGGTGCTCAACACCATGAAGGGCGGCATGCAGCTGCCGATGTCGACCATGCCCGGCGAGGCGGTGGAGCACACCTACGCCGGCCCGATGGCGGCGGAAACGGTGCATTTCCTCGAAGCGGTGTGCCACGACCGCCCGGTGATGGTGACGCCGGAGCACGCGCGCATGGTGATGGAGCTCTACATTGCCGCGGATCTTTCGGCGGAGAAGAACCTTCCTGTCGATTTGCCCTTGAAGACTGCCAAAGGGAAATCGCTTGAAAAAGCAGCCTAAGCGCATTGGCCTCGCGATCATCGGCGCGGGGCGGGTGGGGTTGTTTCGCGGCGAAGTCGCCGCGCGCCACCCGATGGTGGACTTCATCGGGGTTTGCGATCTCAAGAAAGACCGGAGAGATCTGGTTGCTTCGAAGGTGAATGCTGACTTTGTCACAGATGATTTTCAGGAACTCCTGCAACGAAAAGAAATCACCGCGGCGATCATTTCCACCGACGAACACCTGCACGTCGAGCCGATCCTGGCAGCGGTCGAGCGAAACCTGAGCTTGATGATTGAAAAGCCTCTCGCGACGGAATTGAAAGACTCCGAACGCGTACTGAAGGCAATTCAAAAATCGAAGGTCGATGCCGTTGTCGGCTATACCCAGCGCTTCCGCCGCCGCTGGCTGGCTGCAAAAGAGAAGGTGCGCACGGGACAGTTGGGTGATGTAACCATGGTTACATCACGCGCCTTCATGAACCGGCTGGTGGCGCTGGACAACTACAGGCGCACCAGCGATCCCTCGAAGATTTCGCCGATGGTGATTTCCGGCACGCACGCGCTCGACATCGTCATGTGGATGATGGAGGCGAAGCGCCCGGTGGAGGTCTATGCGCGTTCGATCGACAAGGCGCTCGGGCCCCTCTGCAAGGGCATCGACGCGACCGCGGGCATGATCACCTTCGAGGACGGCAGCATCTACCATGCGTCCATTTCCTGGGCGCTGCCGGTGGTGTGGCCGGGCGCGGTCTACAGCCTGGAAGTCGGCATCACCGGGACCGACGGCGTGCTGACCATCGACGACACGCACCGCGACATCGTGCTCGCGACCACGGTGTCGCAAAGCGAAGGCTATGCGCCGGATGCGGCGCGACGCGTGGATTTCCTCGGCAGCTACCCGCCGGGCGACATGGCGCTGGGCGAGTTGCGCGGCCCGATGCGCGAAGAAACCGAGCAGTGGCTGAACCGCGTCTGCATGGGCCTGACGACGCAGCATGCGACCGCCGCCGAGGCGCACAACCGGCTGATGCTGACCAAGGCCTTCGACCTGTCCGCGAAACTGAAACGCGCCGTGCCTTTGCCAATTTCATCGGAGGACATGGCATGAAATTTCTGAGGTTTTTTCTCTTCGGATTGCTGTTGGCCGTAAACCATGCAAACGGCCAATATCCCAGCCGGCCGGTCAAAGTCATCATCCCGTTCGCGCCGGGCGGAGCGTCGGACCTGGTGGCCCGCATCATCCAGCCGCGCCTTGCCGAACTGCTCGGGCAGCAGATCATCATCGAGAATCGTCCAGGCGCCTCGGGCAACGTCGGCCTGGAGGCGGCCGCGCGCTCGACGCCGGACGGCTATTCGATCTTCCTGGGCAACAGCGGTACGGTCGCGATCAACCCGGGCGTTTTCCCCAAGCTGCCGGTCAATGCGCTCAAGGATCTCGTCGCGGTGACGCAAGTAGTGGACGTTCCCGGCCTGCTGGTCGGCCATCCGTCGTTTCCGCCGGCTACCGTGAAGGAACTCGTCGCGTACGCCAAGGCCAACCCGGGCAAGCTCAACTATGCGTCGCCTGGCAGCGGCAGCCAGAACCGGCTCGAGATGGAGCACCTGCGCAGGACCGAGGGTCTCGACATGGTCCACGTGCCTTACAAAGGAGGCGCGGGGCCGGCAGTGGCAGCGCTGGTGGCGGGGGAGACCAACATCATGTTCGTGACCGCTTCCTCGGCCATGCCGATGGTCAAGTCCGGCCGGCTGAAGGCGTACGGCATCACCGCCAACAAGCGCAGCGCCGAACTGCCGAACGTGCCCACGATGACCGAAGCGGGCTACCCCGGCTTCACCAACGGTTCGTGGCAGGGCGTTTTCGTTCCCACGGGGACAGCGAAGGAAATCATCGACAAGCTCTACACTGCCGTCCAGCAAACCATGAAGACGCCTGACGTGATCGATCGCCTGTCGCGCAGCGGCGTCGACGTCGTCCTCAGCACGAGCCAGGAAGCCTTCGCCGAATTCGTCGCCACGGAAACCCAGCGCTGGGGCCGGGTCGCGAAAGAAGCCGGCGCGACGCCCGACTGATGCCGGGTTTTCCACTGCGCGTCGCGTTGGTCGGGCTCGGGTGGTGGGGACGCACCATCGCCGGCCTGCTTAAGGACAGCAAGAAGCTTCGGATTGCCGTTGGGGTTGATCTTGCGGCGAGCGGCGATTTTCCGTTCCCGCTTGAGAAGGATTTCGAGAAAGCCCTGCAACACCCGGACGTCCAGGCTGTCATCCTTTGCACGCCCCATTCGCAGCACTGCGAGCAGATCGTGCGGGCGGCGAACGCGAAGAAGCACGTGTTCTGCGAGAAGCCGCTGTCGCTCAATCGCGCGGATGTGCTCAAGGCGGTGTCGGCCTGCAACGCGAACGGCGTAGCGCTCGCCGTCGGCCACGAGAAGCGCTTCGAGCCGCCGGTGGTCGAGCTGTTCCGCATGGCGGCGGCGGGCGAGCTCGGCACGCTGCTGCAGGTGGAGGGAAATTTCAGCCAGGACAAATTCCTGTCGATGCCGGCGGACAACTGGCGCCTGACCGAGAAGGAAGCGCCGGCCGGACCCATGACCGCGACCGGCATCCACCTGCTCGACCTTTCCATCGGCCTGCTCGGACCCGCCGAGAACGTCCTCGCGCGCGTCCGGCAGCTGGCGAGCGGGCTTGCGAACGGCGATACGCTTGCACTTCAGATTTCTTTCAAAAACAGGACAAATGCACTGCTAAGCGCCATCCTCGCCACGCCCTTCGATGGGCGCTTCGCGGTCTACGGCAGCAAAGGCTGGGCCGAGGTGCGCGACAAGGCGCACCCGGAAGCGCCGGAGGGGTGGGTTTTGACTACTTGCTTGAGCAATCAGCAAAAAAAGACCAGGGACTACCCGCGCGCAACAGCCGTGCTCGCCAACCTGGAGGCGTTCGCCGACGCGGCGGCCGGGCGCGCGCCGTACCCGGTGCCGCAGGAACAGATGGTCGCCAACATCTCAGCCCTCGAGGCCGTGTTCAAGTCGGCGCGCAGCGGCAATATCGAGCCGGTAGACAACGGAGACAGGCAATGAGGCTTGGCACATTCATGATGCCGCTGCACCCGCCGGGGCGCAGCCCGTCGGACACGCTGCCCGAGGATCGCGAGGCGATCCTGCTCGCCGACCGGCTGGGTTTCGTGGAGGCGTTCGTCGGCGAGCATGTTACGGACCTGGCCGAGAACGTGACCTCCTGCCTGATGTTCCTCGCCAGCCTGGCGCACGAAACGAAGAACATCGTGCTTGGCACCGGCACGGTCAACATGCCGAACAGCCATCCGGCGGCGATCGCGGCGCAGGTGGCGATGCTCGACCACATGCTCAAGGGGCGCTTCATCCTGGGCATCAGCCCGGGCGGCCTGATGTCGGATGCCGAGGTGTTCGGAAATTTCGGCAAGGACCGCAACGAGATCTTCCTCGAGTCCATCAACATGGTGCTCGAGATCTGGCAGCGCGAAGGCCCCTACGACCTTGCCGGCAAGCATTTCAATGTCACCACCGGCAAGACCATGATTCCGGAGATCGGGCAGGGCACGATCATCAAGCCCTACCAGCGGCCGCACCCGCCGATCGTGGTGACCGCCGTGGCGCCGCACTCGAAAGGCGTCACCGAGGCCGCGAAGCGTGGCTGGACGCCGATCTCGGCCAACTTCCTGCTGCCGGAGTGGGCGGCATCCCATTGGCCGAAGTATGTTGAAGGCTGCAAGACGGTGGGTGCCGAACCGAAAACCTCCGATTGGCGCGTCGCGAAGTCAATTTTTGTGGCGGATGACGACAATGTCGCGCAGCGCTACGGCCGCT
>JANYII010000217.1 GCA_025358705.1 Betaproteobacteria bacterium
ACACGCACGAAGCCGCGCGCGGCTGACCAAGAACGTTAGATTGCCAAATACTCGAGGAGCCATGCGCACAGCAAAATCAGCGGTATTGGCCTGTCTGCTATTCGCTCACATCTCGACCAGCGCGGCACAAACGACAGATGAGCAATTGCAAACGCTGTATGCCCGGCCTACTCCCGCTCTCTGGATGGCTAGCGAACGTTGGATCGCGCAATCAGAGAACGCTGTAGCCGTACGGGACATAAATCCTCAGGCCCCGGCACACTTCTTAGTACTCCCGAAGAATAAGGTTCCGACGATTCTTCAAGCTTCTCCGGAACTGCTGGGCGAAATGCTGGCTTTGGCCCGCCGCGTGGCCGAAGAGCAGGGAATTGCGCGCGATGGTTTCCGAATTGTCATCAACACCCATCCCGAAGGCGGGCAGAGCGTGTATCACCTGCATATGCACATACTTGGTGGCAGGCAAATGCGGTGGCCACCCGGCTAGTGGGCAATCTAACCTGTAGCTGCTGTCGACGGGCCGCCAGCGCGTCGCTTTTCCAAGAGGCAGTGCCGGCCCGCGGCAGAGCACAACGTTAGTGCTCAACCAAGAAGCAGTCGGCATTGACGTATATGTATAACGTGCATATACTGGCTGTGTGTCCGCCAATTTCGACCCGAAGAAGGATGCGGCAAACATCAAGAAGCATGGTGTGTCGCTTTCCGAGGGCGATGGAGTGCTCAGCGACCCCCTAGCGTTGACCGTCGAAGACGACAGCGCCGAGGGCGAGCAGCGCTTTGTCACCATTGGTATGAACGTCTTTGGGACCCTGATGGTCGTTGTTCACACGCCCAGGCGTGACGGGGCAAGGCCCATCTCAGTGCGGAAGTCAGACCCGAGAGAACGGAGAAACTATGAAAAAGGTGTATGACTTCTCCAAAGGCAAGCGTGGCGCAGTCATTCCGACGACCGGAAAGACCCGCATCACCATCTATGTGGACGACGCGGTCATCAAACGCTTCAAGGCCCAGTCCGAAAAGACCGGTAAGGGGTATCAGACCCTGATAAACGACGCCTTGAAGGCTCACCTTGGTCTCGCAGAACAACCTGTCACCCAAGAGCTCGTGCGCAAAATTGTGCGTGAAGAGCTTGCGGCAACCGGTTGAGCACTAACCGCGCGGCGGAGAGCGACGAGTTCCGCTCGGCGCTCAACGCGTCTGCGCACAGCGCGCCTCGCCGCGGACGTTAGACGGCAGCTATGGGTATTCATACTCCGATGCAGATTGCGGGCCTGATCGGTTTTTTCATGTTAACCGCCGTCTTGTTATATTTCTTGGTCCATCCGCTTAGGGGTAATGGGCCCGCAGCATCGTTTTCGGCCAGGATGCCACTTCCGATTTTATTTTTCCTACCGTGCGCCCTGACGCTCTCATTTATGCTCTATCTGGCACTGGTTTCCGGGGAGGCCTATTGCTATGGTTATCGATGCAATGAAAACTCAGCCTACTCGGAATCAAGTGACCCGTGGCTGTACTGGACTGTCGTTACCGGTTTCTACATAGTCGGAGTGTTCTTCTGGGCGGCTGGCATTGCCGGTTTGATTGGGCCCAAGCCATGGCGAAAGGCCTAGGTACGAAATGCATATCAACCAAAGAGCCCGAATGCCAGGAGTGGTCATACTCGCCCCAGCCAAAGTCATGGTCATGGGGAGCATTGGCAATCGCCGTAATAGGGCTGGTGGGGTTTATTCGGACACTACGGCATGAACGCAACCACCTCTAGCAACAGCATGCAGCCGACGCAAGAAAGCGGCGCTGCTGATGCTGCACGTTACTGCTGCGGAATCCCGGCGTCCTTGACGATCGAGCGGTAGGTCGCGATCTGTTCGCGCACGAATTTTCCGAATTCGTCGGGCTTCATCGGCGAAGGGGCAATGCCGAGCTTGCCGAACTGCTCGCGCACTTCCACGCCCTGGACGATTGCATTGACCTGTGCGTTGAGTTTCTGCACCACCGCCGGCGGCGTACCTGCGCGCGCCCACATGCCGAACCAGAGTGAAATGTCGTAACTGGCGAGGCCCTGCTCCGCCAGCGACGGCACCTCGGGCAGGACCTCGGCGCGCTTGCGCGTCGAGACGCCGAGCGCGGCCAGCTTGCCCTCTTTCAGCTGCCCGATCGCGGTGTTGATCGGCGCCATGTAGAACGAGGTGCGCCCGGCGATCGTGTCCTGGATCGCCTCCGGCGAACCCTTGTACGGAATATGGATCATCTTCACGCCGGCGACCTGCGCGAAATACTCGGCGGCGAGGTGCGTCGAGCTGCCGACGCCTGCGGAGGCGAACGGAATCGCCTCCGGCTTGGCTTTCGCGTCGTCGATCAGGGCCTTGATATTGGGATACGCGCCGCCCCTGGCCGTCACCATCACGTACGGCGTCACGCCGAGGATCGCGACATCGACCAGGTCCTTGAGCGGGTCGTAAGGCAGGCTCTTGTAGATCGCGGAATTGGCCGCATGGGATGCCGACTGCACGAGCAACGTGTAGCCGTCAGGCTCCGCGCTGACCACCGCCTGCGTGCCGATCTGGCCGCCGGCGCCCGGCCGGTTCTCGATGATCACCGGCTGCTTCCAGGCGTCGCCCAGGTGTTTCGCGATGATGCGCCCGGCGATATCCGCGCCCGAGCCGGCGGTGAGCGGAATCACGATCCGGATCGGCCGCGCCGGGTACTCCTGCGCGAATGCCGCGGACGCGCCGCAGGCAAGAAACGATACGAGAATGGAAACCAGGTTTTTCATGCGAACTCCCCGTCTCAATCGGCCTTGGCGCCGGATTCCTTCACTGCCTTCGCCCATTTCACGATCTCGCTGCGCAGGAAGGTTGCGAATTCCGCGGGCGTGTTGCGCTTCCACTCCAGGCCCTGCTGCGCGAGCCGCTCGTGCGTGTCGGGCGCCTCGAAGGCACGGCCAATTTCAGCATTCAGTCGCGTCACCACGGCGGGCGGCGTGCCCGCGGGAACGAAGAACCCGATCCAGGTGAGGTCGTCGAAATCGGTGAAGCCCTGCTCGTTCACTGTCGGCACGTCGGGCAATGCGGGCGAGCGCTGCGCGCTGGTCACCGCGATCGCGCGCACCCTGCCCGCCTTCACCTGCGGCACGGCCGGCGGCAGCGAGGTGCTGGATATCTGCGTGTGCCCCGCCACTGCGGCGCCTACCGCCTGCGCTGGCTGGTAGGGAACGTGAGTGATATCGACTTTCGTCGCCATCTTGATGCGTTCCATCGACAGGTGCGTGGTGGTGCCGATGCCGGAGGATGCGTAGGACAGCGGCTGCTTCTTCGCCAGTTCGATCAGCTCGGCGAGGTTCTTCGCCGGTACCGCCGGATTCACGGTGATGATGTTCGGCGTACTCGGTCCAAGCGCCACCGCGACGAAGTCCGAGGCCTCGTAGCCCGCGTTGGCGTAGAGCGACGGATTCACCGCGAAGGCGACACTGACGGCAAGGATGGTATAGCCGTCGGCGGCGGCGCGCTTTACCGCCTGCGCGGCGACGTTGCCACCCGCTCCGGGCCGGTTTTCCACCACCACCGTCTGGCCGAGCGCCTCGGTGAGCTTCGGCTGCACCAGGCGCGCGACGATGTCGGTGGTGCTGCCCGGCGCGAAGCCGACGATGATCTGGATGGGTTTTTGCTTAGGCCATTCTTGTGCGTTTCCAATGCTGGAAATAAATAGAAACAAAAACCCCCACCACCCCGCCCTCATTTCTTGTCCTTCATCAGCACGAAGTCATAGTTCGCGGTAGCAAAGCCGTCCTTGCCCTTCTTGAAATCGATGATCAGTTCGGGCTTGACGCCGAATACCGCATCCGAATCCAGGTACTTGCCGCCCTTGACGAAAAGGTGCGTGATCAACGGCCGGTAGCCCTCGGCGGTGATCCAGAAGTGGAGGTGCGGCGGGCGCATCGGGTGGCGTTCGGTCGCCACCAGCATCCGCCCAACCGGCCCGTCGTTCGGCACCGGGTAGAACTCGGGCTTCACGCAGCGGAACTGGAAGCGCCCTCTCTCGTCGCTGCGAAACACGCCGCGCAGGTTCATCGCCTCGCCCTTCTGCGAGTCGTACAGGCCGTCGGCGCCACCCTGCCAGATATCAAGCTTGGCCCCGGCAATCGGCTTGCCTTTCGCGTCGCGCACCGAGCCCGAAACCAGGCAGGGCTCGCCGTCCGACAGGTGCTTCGAGATGTTCGCGCCGAGCGGATACTCGGGCGCCTGCTCCCGGTGAAACGGCCCGAGCACGGTCGACTCTGTCGCTCCGGCGCCCGCCTTGTAGTTGAGCGCGTCGACCAGCATCGAGACGCCGAGCGTGTCCGACATGAGGATGAATTCCTGCCGCTTGCCGGTAGACCAGTGGCCGGTTTCGGTGAGGAACTGGATGCCCTGCATCCATTCCTCCTGCGTCGGCTTCACGTCGCGCACAAACGCGTGCAGGTGCTTGATGTACGAAGTCATCACCTGCTTCAGGCGCTTGTTCTTCGTCTTGCGGATGCGGTACAGGACCTCGTCCGTGAGTTTCTTCTCGCTGAATTTTCGAATGGCCATGACAGTCACCTCCTGCGGGAATGCTAACATCGCGCGAGAGGAGATTTCCATGCGATTTGCAGTTCTGATTGCCGGCCTGTTGCTCGGCGCATCCGCGGCTGCACAGGACAAGACCGTCCGATTCCTGGTCGGCTTTCCGGCCGGCGCGGGCCTCGACACCATGACGCGGCTCGTCGCCGACAGGATGCGCGCGCGCCTCGGCCAGCCGGTGGTGGTGGAGAACCGGCCTGGCGCCGACGGGCGGATCGCCATGGACCTCGTCAAGGCCGCGACCCCGGACGGCCTCACCCTGGTGATGACACCGCTGGTCACCGTGGTGACGGCGCCCCAGGTATTCAGCAACCTGCGCTATGACCCGTTCACCGATTTCACGCCGGTCTCGCACGCGGCCTCGTTCCTGTTCGGCTTCAGCGTCGGGCCGAACGTGCCCGCGAAGACGCTGGCCGAGTACATCGCGCTCGTGAAGCGGGATCCGAAGCAAGGCAGCTACGCCTCCGCCGGCTCGGGCAGCCTGCCGCACTTCTTCTCGGTGCTGTTCGCCGAGACCGCCATCATTCCGATGGTGCACATCGGCTACAAGGGCTCGGCGCCGGCGATCACCGATCTCATGGGTGGCCAGATCTCCGCGTTCATGGGCACGGCGTCGGATGTCGCCGCGCAGCACCGCGCCGGAAAGCTGCGCGTCATCGCGACCTCCGGGGCGCAGCGCGCGCGCGTGCTGCCCGACGTGCCGACCTTCCGCGAGCAGGGCTTCAACATCGAGGGCGCCGGTTGGTATGCCGCCTACGCGCCCGCGAAGACGTCGAAGGAAACGGTGGATCGCCTCGCGGCCGCCATCGGCGAAGCGATCAAATCGCCAGACGTGCGGGAGAGGCTCGAAGCGCTCGGCATGGAGCCGACCGGCTATGGCCCCGCCGAGCTTGCGCGCATCCACCGGGCCGACTACGACAAGTGGGGCCCGGTGATCAGGGCCTCCGGCTTCAAGCCGGAATCTTGAACATCCTTTTCTCCTCGACGAAGGAGAAACCGGAATTCTGGTTTCCCCTGCTGCAGAAACTGCTGCCCGGCGACCGATTCTTCGCCTTTCCGGACATCAACGGCGGCGACATCGACGTGGCGCTGGTGGCGACGCACCAGCCTCGCACCTTCGCCAACCTGCACAAGCTCAGGCTGATCCAGTCGCTCTGGATGGGCGTCGAGAACATCGTCGGCGACGCCGACCTGCCGAAAGGCGTGCCGGTGGCGCGCCTGATCGATCCGGGCATGGTCGCCGCGATGGGCGAAACCGTGATCGCCTACGTGCTCGACTGGCACCGGCATTTCTACTGCTACAGGGATTTTCAGCAGCAGAAAACCTGGAAGCGCCGGCGGCAATACCTGGCCTCCGACCGCACCGTCGGCATCCTCGGGCTGGGCGAACTCGGCAGCTCAATCGCGGCGAAACTGCACGCGATGGGTTTCCACGTCGCCGGCTGGAGCCGCCGGCCGAAATCGCTGGATGGAATCTATTGCTCGACGGATCTGGAAGACGTGGTGGGGCGCAGCGACGCGGTTGTTTGCCTTTTGCCCCTCACTCCCCACACACGGGGAATTCTGAACAAGGACAAACTTCAAAGAATAAAAAGAGATGGCTGCCTCATCAACGTCGCGCGCGGCGGCCACGTCGTCATCCCCGACCTGCTGGCGGCGCTCGACTCGAAGCACCTCGCGCATGCCTACCTGGACGTCTTCGAGCCCGAGCCGCTACCCGCCGGCAGCCCGCTCTGGTCGCATCCCGGCATCACTCTCACGCCGCACATCGCCGCGCTTAGCGAGCCGCGCACTTCGGCGGCCAAGATAGTCGACAACATCGAGCGCGTGCGGCGCGGCCAAAAACCGCTCAATACTGTGGATTTCGCGGCCGGCTATTGAAGGTTCAGTACAGCTCCCACCACGACGACTGCGCGGCGAGCAGCTCGGCCGCCGGTTTTTCCAGCACCACGCGGCCCGATTTCATCACGTAGGCGCGGTCGGCCACGCCGAGCGCGGTCTTGATGTTCTGCTCCACCAGGATGATGGCGGTGCCGAAGCGGCGGTTGATCTGGCGCGCCGTCTCCAGCACCCGCTGCACCAGCACCGGGGCGAGGCCGATCGAGGGCTCGTCCATCATCATGAGGCGCGGCCGCGGCATCAAGGCCATGCCCACCGCCACCATCTGCTGCTCGCCGCCCGACAGGGTGCCGGCGCGCTGCGCGCCGCGCTCTCCGAGCAGCGGGAACAGTTCGATCACTTCGCGCAGCCGCGCGGCGGTCGCCGCCGCGTCGCGCTGCGTATAGGCACCGAGCATGAGGTTCTCAGTCACGGTCAGGTCGGGGAACACGCCGCGGCCCTGCGGCACCAGCGCCATCCCGTTGCGGACATTTTCGACCGCGTCGCCGTTGGACCACGGCTTGCCGGCGAAGCGCACCTGGCCCGCGCGCGCGGGCAACAGCCCGAGGATGGTCTTGAGCGTGGTGGATTTCCCGGCGCCGTTGTGGCCGAGTACCGCCACCACCTCGCCCTCGCGCACGCGCAGCCCTACTCCCTGCAGCACGGTCTTCTTGCCGTAGCCCGCTTCGAGCGCGTCCACTTCGAGGAGGAATTCGGCCATGGTCAGACGCCGAAGTAGATTTCAGTGAGCGCCGGATCGCGCGTGATCTCGGCGGGCGCCCCGGCCGCGAGCACCCTGCCCTGGTGCAGGAACACCACGTCATCCGACAATTCCGAGATCAGTTCCATGTTGTGCTCGATGAGCAGCACCGTCTTGCCGTGCTCGACCAGCTTGCGCACCAGAGGCACGATGCGGCGCAGCGACTCGCCGTCCAGCCCGGAGGCAGGCTCGTCCAGCAGCATTACCGGCGCATCGGCGGCGAAGATGCGCGCCATCGAAAGCAGCTTCTGCTCCGGGTAGGCCAGGTCTTCCGCGAATTCGTGGGTGCGCCCGGACAGCCCGAAGAATTCCAGCACCTCCATGGCACGCTCGCGCGCCCGCGCTTCCTCGGCGCGCACCGCGCCCGGGCGCAGGAATAGGCTGAAGACGTTTTCGCCCGCCGGCGTGGCGCAGCCGAGCAGCACGTTCTCCAGCACCGTCATCTTGCTCCACAGGCGCAGGTGCTGGAACGTGCGCACCACGCCCAGCCGTTCCACCTGGTGCGGCGACAGGCCGAGGATTTCCCGGCCGCGCAGCAGGATCGAACCGCGGTCCGCGCCGAGGAATCCGGTGATGACATTGAACACCGTGGTCTTGCCGGCGCCGTTCGGCCCGATCAGACCCGTAATGCGTCCCGGCCGCACGTCGAAGCTGCAATCGTTGACGGCCTGGATGCCGCCGAATGAGCGCGCGAGGCCCTTCACGGACATGATCGGGGATTCAGCGGCCATGCTCATTTGGCGTGCTCAGTTTCCGAGCGTACGCGACCGAGGATGCCTTCGGGCCGCACCAGCATGAAGATGATCAGCAGCGCGCCGTAGATGATCTGGCGCACTGGTGCCGCCACGGTGTCCGGAATGGCGAGGAACTTGAGCACCTCCGGGATCGCCAGCAGCAGGAAAGTGCCGACGATCGGGCCGGCGAGGCGTTCGCTGCCGCCCAGGATCACGAGCGACGCGATGAAGATCGATTCGTGCAGGGCGAAGCTCGACGGGTTGATGTAGGTGATGTAGTGGGCGTACAGGCTGCCGGCCATCGCGCCGAGCGCCGAGGAAATGCAGGCGATCACGATCTTGACCCGCACCACGTCCTTGCCCATGGCCTGGGCGGCGATTTCGTCGTCGCGGATCGCCTGCAGCACGCGGCCAAAAGCGGAATTGGTCAGCCGCCAGCAGACCGCATAGGTCAGCACGGCGAAGGCCGCGGCGAGGAACACGTACTCGAAGGGCTGGTCGATCACCCAGCCCAGCACGTTCGGCCGCGGAATTCCCGGCAGCCCGGCGTGGCCGTTGGTGAGGTCCGTCCAGTTCATGAACACCGCCAGCACCACCACCTGCAGGCCGAATGAAGCCACCACGTAGTAGTCGCCGGATACCCGCAGCGACGGGATCGCGACCAGCGCCGA
This sequence comes from Betaproteobacteria bacterium, assembly GCA_025358705.1. Taxonomy (GTDB): domain Bacteria; phylum Pseudomonadota; class Gammaproteobacteria; order Burkholderiales; family SG8-39; genus RBG-16-66-20. Next base: position 8,639 of record JANYII010000217.1, read on the forward strand.
AGCGAGCGCGCCGACACCCGCGGCGATCACCATGCCGCCCCAGAATCCCAGCCCCAGCTTCAGCGCAACCAGCGCCGAGGCGTAGGCGCCGATGCCGTAGATCGCCGCATGGGCGAGCGAGAAAATCCCGGAATAGCCGATCAGGAGGTTCAGCGACAGCGCGAGGATCGCGTAGATCCCGACCATCACGAGGTAGTGGGCGATATACGCGGTCATCGCGGGTTCAGATTTCCGCCGAATGAATCTTGCGGCCGAAAAAGCCGCGCGGGCGCACCACGATGAAGACGAGGAACACGCCGAACGAAATGGTCGACTGCCATTCCGAGGCGATCTTCCAGACGCCGAGGTTCTCGAGCATCGCGAGGAACAGCGCGCCGAGCAGCGCGCCCGGAATGGAGCCGATGCCCCCCATGATCACGGCCACCGAGGCGAGCAGGACGAAGGTGGTGCCGCGGTACGGATCGGCGCCCACGTCCATTGCCACCAGGATGCCGGCCGGAGCGGAAATGGCCGAGCCCACGGCATAGGTGAGCAGGTGTACGCGCCGCAGGTCGATGCCCACGGTGCGCGCCATCTCCGGCGAAGACGACACCGCGCGGATCGCGCGACCCCAGAGGGAGTACTTCAGGAACGCCATCAATCCCAGGTAGCCGGCGAGCGCGGTCGCCACGCTCACCAGGTGCAGCCAGGTGAGGAACACTGGACCGATCTGCACCGCATTCGACAGCCAGCCCACGTCCATGCGCAGCGGATCGGGCTTGAACACGATGGCGACCAGGTTCTCGACCACGTTCAGCAGCCCGAGCGAGGCGATGAACAGCGTGGTACGGATGGCGCCGCGGCGCTCGAGCGGCTGGTAGATGAAGAGGTCTATCAACAGCCCGCAGGCCGCGGCCGCGGCAATCGCGCCGATGACGGCCACCGCCAGCGGCAGGCCCAGCAGCTTCTGCCCCGCGTACGCGAAGTACGCGGCGAGCGTGAAGATCGCGCCGTGCGCGACGTGGAAGTGGAGCGTGGTGCCGTAGATCAGCCCCCAGCCCAGCGCGCAGAGCGCGTAGAGGCTCCCGACGACCAGCCCGGTCGCCGCGAGCTGGAGGAAAAGATCCAAGGTTTAGGGTGAAGCCTTGATGATTTTCTCGACTTCGACCTTGCCGCCCTTGAGCGTTCCCACCTCGATGTCCATGACCGCGCCGTGATTGGCCTGGAACACCAGCTTGCCTGAAATGGTGTCGAAGGTGCGCACCGATTCGATGGCGTTCTTCACGCCCTCGCCGCTCAGCGCGCCGCCGCTCTTCTTCATCGCTTCCGCGGCGGCCTTGGCGAAGATCTGTGTCGCGTTGTAGTACTGCACCGCGAAGAAGCCGGCGTCGGTCTTGTACTTGTCCTTGAACTTCTTCGCGAACGCGGAATCCCCATCGAACGGCAGCCTGGTCGTGAGGATGCCCTCGGCGCCCTTGGACTTCATCACCTCGGGCACCAGGATCCATGAGGTTCCGGCCATCGGGATGGTGATGCCCAGCTCGCGCGCCTGGTCGGCGATGATCGCGACGTTGCGGCCGTAGGATGAGATATAGAGCAGGCTGCCGCCCCGCGCCTTCAGCTTGGCGAGCTGCGCTCGGAAATCGGTGCCGTCCAGGGCCACCTGCTCGTCGGCCAGCACCTTGCCGCCCGCCGCGCCGTACTTTTCCTGGAAAGTCTTGGCCGCGTTGCGCCCGGCCTCGTCGTTGGCGACGATCATGACCGCGGTGGTCAGCTTCTTCTCCTTCGCCAGCCATTCGGCGATCACCCCGACTTCGTTCGAGACCACCGGGATGTTGTTGTAGAGATATTCCTTGTTGGCGAGGTTGTCGGACTGCCCGCCGCCGTTCATCAGCACGACCTTGTTCTGCACCGCGATCGGCTGCACCGCGAGTGTCGGCGCGGAGTACGAGGTCAGGCTGAACGGCACCTTCTCCACTTCCACCAGACGGCGCATCGCGTTTACCGCCTTGGACGCGTCCGCCGCGTGGTCTTCGTAGATCACTTCGAGCTTGCGGCCCGCTATGCCACCGCCTGCGTTGATTTCCTCGGCCGCCATCTCGGCGCCGCCCTTCATCCAGACGCCGTAGGAAGCCCCGGATCCCGTGAGTGGCAGGATGGCGCCGATCTTGATCGGGTTGCCCTGGGCGAACGCCGGATTCGCGCCTGCGGCCAGAATGGACGTGAATAGAACGGACAGGATCGTGCGCATTGGACTTCCCCCCCCAGGATGTCGATTGCAGTATCGGATTCGGTCGCGGCGAAGTCAACCGTGCCGGCCCCGGCGACCGTGCAGGTTTGATCGGGGTCAAACCGACAGACAGGCCACGGCCTATCCTGTATGAGTTTAAATCCCCTACTCCTTGAGGCAGCCCATGTCCCATTTCCACGCCGTCGTCTGGATCGATCACGTAGAAGCGCACGTCCAGCATTTCACCCGCGAAGATGTGCAGACCAAGCTCGTGCACGGCAAGCCCCACCGGCACCTGCACACCAAGCGCAACGCGCAAGCCTCCGGGCATGCCGCGGAAGACCCGGAATTCTTCAAAAAAATCGCCGAGGCGCTCGGCGACGCGCAGGAAATCCTGGTGGTCGGCCCGGCCAACGCCAAGACCGAATTCGTCAAGCATCTTGAAGCGCACGCGCCGCAACTGAGAAAGAAGGTCGTCGCGGTGGAAACCGTGGACCATCCGAGCGACGGTCAGGTGCTCGCCTACGCCCGCAAGCACTTCCGGGCCAGCGACCAGATGCGCGGGGATCTCGGCGCAGCGCGCTAGCGCCCGCCGTTTGCCGCGGCCAGGATCGACGCCGCGGCATCCGCCAGTACCTGGCAGCCCAGCACGATGTCCTCGTCGCGGCTGTCTTCCGCGAAATCATGGCTGATGCCGCCGATGGACGGGATGAAGAGCATGGCGGATGGCAGGCTGGCGGAGATGAAACCGGCGTCGTGGAACGCGCCGCTCGGCATATGCTGCCATTTGCCCGGCGCGTGGCGTTCGGCGGCGCGCGCAATGTGCTCCTGCAATCCCGCATCCATGCGCGTTGGCGGTATCGGTGCACGCGCCGGAGTTGCTTCGATGGCGACGCCACCGCGCGCGTTGATCTCCGCCACCAGCCGCGCGACAATCTTCTCGAACGCATCGAGCGGCGCTTCCGAGGCGTCGCGGAACTGCAGGTCGAGGTCCGCGTAGCCCGGCACGATCGACGTCGCGTTCGGCTCGACGCGCAGGCGACCCATGGTCCACACAGTACGTTCGCCCGCCACCTTGGGAAATTCCTGGTTGATGCGATAGGCCAGCTCGTAGAGCGCGGTCGTCGCGTCCCTGCGCCGGTCCATCATGGTGGTGCCGGCGTGGTTCTGCTGCCCGCGAAACACGAAGCGGATGCCGCGCAGGCCGACGATGCTCGAGACCACGCCGATTTTCCGGCCGGTATCCTCGAGGTTCGGGCCCTGCTCGATATGCGCCTCGACGAAGCCCGCATAGCGCTCGCGCGCCAGCCGCTGGCGCGGCACGCCGGCGAGCCCGGCGTCGCGCAGCGCATCGGCGAGCATCACGCCACTGTTGTCCACCGCGGCCTGCTCCACCCCCGGCGCCAGCGTGCCAGTCAGCGAACGGCTGCCAAGGCAACCGACGAAGCGCGACTCTTCGTCCTGGAAGGACACCGCGTCCACCGGGAGCATCCGCGTCGCGCTGTCCGCCGTGAGCGCACGGACGACTTCCAGCCCGTAAATCACGCCGAGCGCGCCGTCCAGCCAGCCGCCCGTCGGCTGGGTATCGGAATGCGAGCCGACCAGCAGTGCCTTGCCCGGATGGCGTGAGCGGCCCAACACATTGCCTACGCCGTCGATCGTCGCCTCCAGCCCGGCCTCTTGATAGCGCTGCTTCAGCCAGCGCCGCGCTTCCATGTCCTTCGCGCTGAACGCGGGCCGGACGACGCCCTTGCCCTGCGCGCCGATGCCGCGCAGGAAACGAAGGTCGGCAAGCAGCCGTTCGGGGTTGATTCTCGGAACCGTCACGCGCGCTTGCGCTCCAGGTTCGGCAGGAACCACGCCACCAGCCCGATCGCCGGAAGGTAGGAGCAGAGGTGGTAGACGAACGTGATCCCGTGCGCGTCGGCAATGCGGCCCATGGCCGCGGCACCGATGCCGCCCAATCCGAAGGCGAAGCCGAAGAACACGCCTGAAACCAGGCCGACACGACCCGGCATCAGTTCATGTGCGTAGACCAGGATCGCGGGAAACGCGGAGGCCATCAGCAGGCCGATGATGATGGTGAGCACGGCCGTCCAGAACAGGTCCGCGTACGGCAGCGCGAGCGTGAACGGCAGCGCGCCGAGGATCGAGATCCAGATCATCGGCCGGCGGCCGATCCGGTCCGAGAGCGCGCCGCCCGCCAGAGTGCCCGCGGCAATCGCGGCCATGAAGATGAAGAGCTGCACCTGCGCGTCCTGGACCGGCAGATGGAACCGCTCGATCAGGTAGAACGTGAAGAAGGAGGTCAGGCTCGAGCTGTAGACGTTCTTCGAGAACACCAGCAGCATGAGAATGAAGACAAAGAAGATCACGCGCGAATTCGGCAGGGCGGCCGGGCTCGCTACAGCGCGCGCCACAGCGTGCGCCGGGCGCAGGCGCGCCGAGTACCACATGCCAACGCGCGTCAACACGGCCATCGCGAGGAGCGCGGCGATCGAGACCCAGGCGATCGCGCCCTGCCCTCGCGGCAGCACGATGAACGCGGCCAGCAGCGGACCCGCCGCGCTGCCGAGGTTGCCGCCGACCTGGAACAGCGCCTGCGCGACGCCGTAGCGCCCGCCCGAAGCCAGGCGCGCGACGCGCGACGCTTCCGGATGGAACACCGCCGATCCGGTGCCGACCATCGCTGCCGCGAACAGCACCATCGCGTAGTCTTCCGCCACCGAAAGCAGGATCAGCCCGATCAGCGTCGAGCCCATGCCGATCGCCAGCGAATACGGTTGCGGCTTGCGGTCCGTATAGATGCCGATGGTCGGCTGCAGCAGCGAGGCGGTAAGCTGGAACGCGAGCGTGATCAGGCCTATCTGCGCGAAATCCAGGTGGAGCTGCGTCTTCAGCATCGGATACAGCGCCGGGATAAGCGACTGCATGAGGTCGTTCAGCATGTGGCAGAAGCCGAGCGACACCAAAATCGGGAACACCGTCGCCTGAGGCGACACTGGCGCGGCAGTACCCGGAACGGAGGCCATTACTGCGACATCCGCGGCAGCCAGAGCGCAAGCTCCGGCGCCAGCATCAGGATCACAATCGCGAGCACGTACACCACGATGAACGGGATCACGCCGCGGAATACGTCGGTGATGGGGCCCGGCGTCCCCCGCATTCCCTGCAGCACGTAGAGCACCGTGCCGTCGGGCGGGCTGATGAGCGTGATCTCCACCAGCATGGTGACGATGACGCCGAACCAGATCGGGTCGTAGCCCAGCGCCTTGACCACCGGGAAAATCACCGGGATGGTGGTCACGATCATCGAGAAGCCTTCCATGAAGGTGCCGAGCGCGAGGTAGAAGCCGATGATCAGCGCCATGATCACCCACGGCGGCACCGGCAGGCTGGAGACGAATTTCGCCAGCGCCTGCGGCACGCCGAGGCTGCCGAAGATGAAGTTCAGCACGTAGGCGCCGCACAGGATCAGGCCGACGAAGGCAGTGGTGTGCGCCGTGGCCTTGGCCGACTCGTCCAGCATCTTCCAGGAGAAGCGGCCCGAAATGGCCGCGAAGACGAGCGCGGCAACCACGCCCAGCGCCGCCGACTCGGTCGGCGTGGCGAGGCCGGTGTAGATGGTGCCGAGCACGATCAGGATCAGGATCGCGGTCGGGATCAGGTCGATGAGGCCGAGGAGCTTCACTTTCAGCGGAATTTTCTCGGGCAGCGGCACCGGGTGCTTCAGGCCGTGCCACAGGATCACCAGCGTGAATAGCAGCACTACCAGAATGCTCGGGCCGACGGCCGCGAGATAGAGCTGGCCGACGGAGGTCTCGGTGATCAAGCCGTAGACGATGAAGGTAATGCCCGGCGGGATCAGGTTGCCGAGCGCGCCGCCAGCCGCGAGCGAGCCCAGCACCATGGCAGGTGAGTACGCGGTGCGCTTGAAGTAAGGCAGCGCCACCGCGCCCATCGTCGCGGCGGTCGCCACGCTCGAGCCCGAGATCGCGGAAAACACGCTGCAGGACATGATGTTCGTGTGCAGTAGCCCTCCGGGCACGCGCTGGAACCACAGGTTGAGCGAGCGGTAGAGCTTGTCCGACAGCCCCGCCCTGAGCATGATCTCGCCCATCAGCAGGAACAGCGGCACCGCCACCAGAACGAAATTGGTGGTCGGCTGCCACACCATCTGCCCGATGAAATCCCAGAACGGCCGGTCGGAGAACGCGAAGCCGGCGATGATGCCGAGGATGCCGAGCGCAGCGGCGATGTAGATGCCGGCCGCGAAGAACATGCAGAACAGCACGATCAGCACCGCGATCTGCGCCAGCGGCAGCTGCGCGATGGAGCCTCCGCCCATCAGCACGGCAACGACTGAGACGACCAACAGCACGACGAGGAAAAGGACCGCAATCATCCTCGATGCTTTCCGATCGCTTCCAGCGCTTCGTCCGCTTCTTCTATGTAGGAGCGCGGCCCGGTGAGATGCTCGATCGCCAGGATGTCCCGGCGCGGCAGCAGCAGCGCCACCTCAAGCACCCGCAGCACCGCCATCAGGCCGAACACACCGATGCCGACCAGCCAGAGTCCCTGTGGAAGGACCAGCGGCGTCTTGAGCAGGCTGTTGTCGGTGGCCCTGAAGTCCCAGGACTCCATGGTGGTATGCCAGGCGCCGTAGACGAGGAATCCGGCGAACACCGCGAGCGAAGCGAGCGCGAGCCAGTGCAGGTAGCCACGCCAGCGCGGCGGCACCTTCTGGATCAGGATGTCGATGCGCACGTGGGTGCGCGCATCCAGTGCGCCCGCGAGACCCCAGGCGATGCCGACGCCCAGCATGTAGCCGGACAGTTCGGTGGTGGATTGCGAAGAGAAACCGAGGAACTTGCGCGCCAGGACGTCGAAGGTGACGAACAGCGCGCACAGCACGAACAGCCAGCCCGCGCAGCGGTTCATGCCGCGCGCGAGGACGTCGATCAGCCGGTTGAGCCGGCTGACAGTCGCCAGCATCTCGGAACCCCCCGTTAGTTGCCCCTGTATTTCACGCCAGTGAGGGGCGCGACATGCTCGTTGAAGACGTCGCCGCACCTGGCGCCGCACCTTTTCACCCAGCTCGGCAGCACCACGTCCACCAGCACCTGCCGCGCGCGCGCGTTGTCGGCGTCGCTCGGCTTCACCAGCGTCATCTTCTTGTCGGTGAGCAGGCCGAAGATCTTGCAGCCGGCCGCGTTGCCGATGTTGCACTCGATGCCGTCCTGCGTCAGGTCGGCGCCCAGCTTCCACTGCGCGTCCTCGAGCTTGACGAAATAATTCTCGAGGAACGCGCGCACCTGCGGATCGAGCTTGTTCCACCAGGCGAGGTTGACCATGTAGCCCGAGATGCCCCACGACGCGACCAGCGTGTAGAGGTGGCTCGTGACTTCAAACCACTTCTGCGCGTTGCCGGTGCCGGTGCCCGTGACCGCGCAATCAACCGTGCCGCGCTCCAGTGCCGTGTAAACCTCGCCAAAGGCGATCGCCACCGGCTGCGCGCCCAGCGCGTTCAGGAAATCGCCCTGCGACGGGCCGGCGACGCGGATCTTGCGGCCCTTCAGGTCGGCGATCCCCGCCACCGGCTTCTTGCAGAAGAACACCTGCGCCGGAAAGGGGCTGGTGCCGATGATCTTCACGCCGAGCTTCTCCAGGTCCTTGTTCGCCGTCGGGATCAGCGCATGGCCGGTCTTGCGCACCTGCTCCATGCTGGTGTGCAGGCCCGGCAGGTCGAAGCCATCGAGCAGCGGCACGTCGCCCGAAACGGTGGTGAGCGGCGCGCCGGCAATCTCGACCTGCCCCGAGCGCACCAGGCGGATCACTTCCGGCCCCTGCACGCTCATCTCCGGATAGCTCTTCAGGTTGATCTCGATGCGCCCGTTGCTCGCCGCGGGCATCTTCTCGCGCAGCATCGGCACGTCCACGTCCTTGTACTGCGGCAGCGCCGGCGACAGCTGCGTCACCGCGGTGATGCTGATCTTCGGGCCCGCGGGAAGTGTTTGTGCTTTTGCTATTTGAATTAAAGAAATTAAAAATAAAAGAGCCGCAATTCTGATCATGGGTTGTATTTCACTCCGGAAATCGGCGCAATGGCCTGGTTATAGATTTCGCCGCACCTCACGCCGCAGCGCTTCACCCAGCCCGGCAGCACGGTGGCGACCAGCGCCTCGCGCGAAGCTGCGCGAGG
>JANYII010000131.1 GCA_025358705.1 Betaproteobacteria bacterium
GAGGCCGGTAGCCAGCCTCACGCTGCGAACCACCCTCCCGGTGTGCATATCGGGAATTATAGGCTTGGACTAAAATTCCCTTCCCGTGATTCCCCGCACCCTTTTCACCCCCGAGCACGAGACCTTCCGCGACAGCGTGCGGCGCTTCCTCGAGGCCGAAGTCAAGCCGCACGACGAGAAGTGGCAGGAGCAGGGCTACGCCGACAAGTCGGTCTGGAAGAAGGCTGGCGAGAACGGCTTCCTCTGCATGAGCATGCCGGAGCAATACGGCGGTTCCGGGGCGGACAAGCTCTTCAGCATGGTGCTGATGGAAGAGCAGGCGCGCATCAACAATTCCTCGGTCGGCTGGGGTCTGCACTCCGAAATCGTCGCGCCCTACCTGCTCAACTACGGCAGCGACGCGCTGAAGAAGAAATACCTGCCGAAGATGGCTGCGGGCGAGATGGTCGGCGCCATCGCCATGAGCGAGCCCGGCGCGGGCTCCGACTTGCAGTCCATTAAAACGACCGCGCTTCGCAATGGCAGCGGGTATGTTTTAAATGGATCAAAAACATTCATCACCAACGGCTGGAATTGCGACCTCGTCATCGTGGTGGCAAAGACCGACCCGGCCAAGGGCGCCAAGGGCACCAGCCTCATCGTCGTCGACACGACGATGAAGGGCTTCGCCAAGGGCAAGCGGCTGAAGAAGATGGGCCTGAAGGGCCAGGACACCGCGGAATTGTTCTTCGACAATGTCGAGGTGCCGGCCGAGAACCTGCTTGGGCAGGAGAACAACGGCTTCATCTACCTGATGCAGGAACTGCCGTGGGAGCGTATGCAGATCGCGATCGGCGCGGCGGCGAAATGCGAGGCTGCCCTGCGCTGGACCATCGACTACGTGAACGAACGCAAGGCCTTCGGCAAGCCGGTCGCCGGATTCCAGAACACCCGCTTCAAGCTGGCCGAGATCGCCACCGAAGTGCAGGTCATGCGCGTCTTCGTCGATCGCTGCATGGAGCTGCTGCTGGAGAAAAAACTCGACACCGCCACCGCCTCGATGGCCAAGCTCTGGTCCACCGACATGGAAGGCAAGGTGCTGGACGAATGCCTGCAACTGCACGGCGGCTACGGCTTCATGTGGGAGTTCCCCATCTCGCAGGCCTACGTCGACGCGCGCGTCACGCGCATCTACGGCGGCACCAATGAAATCATGAAGGAAGTCATATCCCGCTCGCTGGGACTTGGAGGCAAAGAATGAAAATCAGGGTCAGACTACGTTTTCCAAAAACAGAATCCAGGAAAACGTAGTCTGACCCTGATTTTCGGATAGGAGGCAAAGATGGCTGAAGCTATGGTGTTCGATGCAATCCGTACGCCACGCGGACGCGGCAAGTCGAGCGGCTCGCTGCACGAGGTAAAACCGATCGCGCTGCTGACGGGCGTGCTGAAGGAACTGCAGAAGCGCCACGACCTCGATACCGCGCAGGTGGACGACGTCGTCATGGGCTGCGTCACGCCGGTGGGCGAGCAGGGCAGCTGCATCGCCAAGACCGCGGCGCTGGCCGCGGGCTGGGATTTCCGCGCCTCGGGCGTGCAGTTGAACCGCTTCTGCGCCTCGGGCCTCGAAGCCGTGAACATGGCGGCGCAGAAGGTGCGCTCGGGCTGGGAAGACCTGGTGGTCGCCGGCGGCGTGGAGTCCATGTCGCGCGTGCCGCTCGGCACCGACCGCGGCCCCTGGGCCTGCGATCCGCAGACCGCGTTCGACACCGCGTTCATCCCGCAGGGCATCAGCGCCGACCTGATCGCGACGCTGGAAGGCTTCACGCGCGACCAGGTGGATTTCTACGCCATGCGCTCGCAGCAGCGCGCCGGCGCCGCGCGCGATGCCGGCCACTTCAAGCGCTCGGTGGTGCCGGTGGAAGACTCGATGGGCGACGTGATCCTCGACAACGACGAATTCATCCGGCCGCAGACCACGATGGAAGGTCTCGCCGCGCTCAAGACCTCCTTCGACAAGATGGGCGAGATGGGCTTCGACTCGGTCGCCATCCAGCGCTACCCGCAGGTGGAGCGCATCAGGCACGTGCACACGCCCGGCAATTCGTCGGGCATCGTGGACGGCGCGGCGGCGGTGCTGATCGGCACGGAAGAAAAGGGCCGGCAGCTCGGCCTCACGCCGCGCGCGCGCATCGTCGCGGTGGCGCTTTCGGGCGCCGACCCGACCATCATGCTGACCGGCCCGATGCCGGCGGCGAGGAAGGCGCTCGCCAAGGCGAAGATGCAGATCGAGCAGATCGATCTGTTCGAAATCAACGAGGCCTTCGCCGTCGTGCCGATGAAATTCATGAAGGAAATGAACGTTCCGGACGAGATCGTCAACGTCAACGGCGGCTCGATCGCCATGGGCCACCCGCTCGGCGCCACCGGCGCGATGATCCTCGGCACGCTGATCGACGAACTCGAGCGCCGCAAGCTGCGCTTCGGCCTCGCGACGCTGTGCGTCGGCGGCGGCATGGGCATCGCGACGATCGTGGAGCGTCTCTGAGATGGCAGGTTCGCCGGTTCGATTTGAAAAGGATTCTGGAAACGTAGTCACCCTCACTTTCGATGCCCCCGGCGCCCCGGTCAACACCATGACCGCGGAATGGCAGGCGGCATTCACCGAAGCCGTGGAGCGCCTCGGCAAGGAAAAGGCGCAGACCAGGGGTGTGATCCTCGCCTCCGCGAAAAAAACCTTTTTCGCCGGCGCCGAACTCAAGGACGTGCTCAAGTACGGCCCGAACGACGGACCGCTGGTATTCCGCTGGATCGAATCGGCGAAGAAGCAGATGCGCGCGCTGGAAACGCTCGGCATCCCGGTGGTCGCGGCGCTCGAGGGCACGGCGCTTGGCGGTGGCTGGGAGATCGCGCTGTGCGCGCATTGCCGCATCGTGCTGGACGACGCTTCGATACAACTGGGCTTGCCCGAAGCGACGCTCGGGCTGCTGCCCGGCGCGGGCGGCGTCACCAAGACCACGCGCCTGCTCGGCCTGCAGGCGGCGTTTCCATACCTGGTCGAAGGCAAGACCATGCGCCCGCAGGACGCGGCGAAGCTCGGCCTGGTGCAGGGCCTTGCCGCGAACAAGGCGGACCTTTTCAGGATGGCGCGCGAATGGATCGCCGCCAATCCGTCGCCGAAGCAACCCTGGGACGATCCAAAATACCGCATGCCCGGCGGCAGTCCTTCCAGCCCCGCGGTTTCGCAGATGCTCTCCATGGCGCCCGCCATGCTCATCGAGAAGACGCGCGGCCTGTACCCTGCGCCCAAGGCGATCATGGCGGCGATGGTGGA
>JANYII010000150.1 GCA_025358705.1 Betaproteobacteria bacterium
CGGGCACCGCCAAGTTCGGTCGCCTGATCAAGACCTTCGATTCGGGAGGGCGGCAGAATTTCTCGGGCAGCAGCTGGGACGTGGGCGTGCGCTGGAGCCCGCTCACCTATTCTGTCGTCGATTTAATCAGCAACAAGCAGACCTCCGAATCCACGGGCATTGGCGACACCATCGTGAATACGAACTATGGCGCCACCTGGAGCCACGCCTGGAATTCGCGCCTGCGCACGCAAGTAGTGGGCAACTATGGCATCTCCGAATTCCCCGGACTCACCGGCAATAGCCGCAAGGACAACCCGACGTCGTTCGGCCTGAAGGTCGCCTACGATATGCGCCGCTGGCTGCGGCTGGGGGCCGAGGTCACGCACAGTGAGCGCGTCTCGAACGACAGCAACTTCGACTACAAAAAGAACCTGCTGCTCTTCACGGTGGGCGCAACGCTGTAGCACGCGGCAAAAGTCACCGGCGGCGGGTGCTTTTGCTATACTTTCAAGCCCTTATACCAGTGCCTGCCGGATGCTTTCCTGGATGCCCGTTTTCGTCCGCTTCGTTGGCGCCCTCGCCTTCGCGCTGGCGGCTGCGACGGCGGCGACCGCGCAGAACGACGCCATCTCGAACTACCGCCTCGGCTCGGGCGACGTGATCTCGATCCAGGTGCTGGGCGAGGAAGACCTGAAGCGGGACAAGATCCGCCTGTCGGACGCGGCCACGATTTCCTACCCGATCCTCGGCGAGATCAAGCTCTTCGGCAAGACGGTGGCCGAGCTGGAAGGATTTATCCGCGACGGCCTGAAGGGACGCTACCTCGTCAACCCGCAGGTCACGGTGACGATCAACGAATACCGCAGTTTTTACGTCAATGGCCAGGTGGCAAGACCGGGCGGCTATCAGTACATTCCCGGGCTCACCGTGCGCAAGGCAGTGTCCCTGGCCGGCGGCTTCACGGAACGCGCCTCGAAGGAAAAGATTTTCGTGATCCGCGACGACGACCGCAGCCAGGCAGCGAAGCGCGTAAGCCAGGACGAGATGGTGAATCCGGGCGACATCATCACCGTGGAAGAAAGTTTCTTCTGACCGGGCGAGCGCCGCCGTGAACATTGCCGCCGAACGCGAACTGGCGCTGCCGCTGCAGGTGGGCGGCGCCGGCGAGGAGCGCGAAACGCTCGACGTCGTGCGCTATTGGCGCGCCATCAGCCGCAACAGGTGGCGCATCCTCGCGCTGGTGGCCGCGGTGGGCATCCTCGCCGCGATGTTCGCCTCCGGCCTGCCGCCGGTGTACCGCTCCACCGCCACGATCCTCATCGAGCCGAACAAGCCGAAGGTCGTTTCCATCGAGGAGGTCTACAGTTCCCTCACCTCGACGACGCAGTATTTCCAGACCCAGGTCGAGATCCTGAATTCGCGCGAGCTGGCGGCGACGCTGGTGCGCCGGCTCAAGCTGGTGGAACATCCGGTGCTCAATCCCGCGACCAAGCCGCCCGCGTTCTACGAGAAGTGGCTGCCGAAGGGTTTCCTTCGCAAGGCGCAAGATGCGGCCCCCCCGCCGCCGCAACTCCTTGAACGGCAGGTAATCGGCGCGGTGCAGGGCGGCCTAAGCACGCAGCTGGTGCGCGGCAGCCACCTGATCCGCATTTCCTACGACTCGCTCGATCCCGAACTCGCCGCCGCGGTGCCAAATGCGCTCGCCGAGGTCTTCATCGATGCCGATCTCGAATCGCGCATGCAGATGAACCGCAAGGCGAGCGCCTTCCTCACCGGCCAGACCGCGGGGCTGAAGAAGAAAGTCGCCGAGGCCGAACAGTCGCTGCAGGCCTTCCGCGAGCGCGAGAAAATCATCGACACCAAGGCGTCGTCGCAGACGGGCGTGGCCTCGCAGGTCGAGACGCTGACGAGTTCGCTGCTGGACGCGCGCCGGCGCCGCAACGAGCTCGAATACGCCTACCAGCAGGTCACCGCGCTTGCGCAGGGCAAGTCGCAGGAGTCGCTGGAGAGCCTGCCCGCGATCCAGAAACACCCGCTGGTGCTCAAGCTGCGCGACGCCGAAACCGAGGCCGAGCGGCGCTACGCGGACGCTTCCAAGCGCTACGGCGCCGAGCACCCGCGCATGGTCGCCGCCGAAAGCGAGCTGAAACTGGCGCGCGAGAACGCGCGCCGCGGCCTGGCCGCCGCGGTGCAGACGGTGACGCGCGAATTCGAAAACGCGCGCGCCAACGAAGCCGCCATCGAGCGCACCCTGGCCACGGCCAAGGGCGAAGTGCAGAACCTGAACCGCAAGGAATTCCAGCTCGCTGCGCTGGAGCGCGAGGTGGCCACCAGCCGCCAGTTCTACGACATGTTCATGCAGCGCTACAAGGAAACCAATATCACGGGAGAGATCCACACCCCGATCGCGCGCGTGGTGGATCCGGCGATCGTGCCCGCGGGGCCCTTCGGCCCGAACAAGCGCCTGATCGTGGGCCTGGCGGTGCTCGTGGCGCTGCTCGCATCGTGCTCGCTCGCGCTGCTGCTCGAGCGCCTCGACAACACCATCAAGACCAGCCACGAGGTGGAAACGCGCCTCGGCGTGCCGACGCTCGGCATACTCAACATCACCAAGGTGAAGAAGGGCCTGCAGCTCGAGCGCGTGTTCCTCGAGGACCCGCAGACCTCGTTCTCCGAGGCGATTCGCACCATCCGCAGCGGCGTGATGCTGTCGTCGATCGACTCGCCGAAGAAGATCGTGCTGGTGACCTCCTCGATTCCCGAGGAAGGCAAGACCACGGTGGCGGCCAACCTGGCGTTCGCGCTCGGCCAGGTGAAGAAGACGCTGCTGATCGACGCCGACATGCGCCGGCCGAAGATCGGCCGCGTGCTGGGCGGGGCGAACAGCAACCTGCTCGGGCTCTCGCAGCTCGTGACCGGCGAGGCGGCGCTCGAGCGCTGCATCTACCCGGTGTCGGGCGGCATGCAGCTGCACGTGCTGCCGGCGGGCCGGATTCCGCCCAATCCGCTCGAACTGCTTGCGTCGCACCGCTTCACCGACGCGATGGAGCGCCTCGCCGCGAATTTCGACGTCATCGTCATCGACAGCCCGCCGGTGCAGCTGGTGAGCGACGCGCTAGTGCTCTCCAACATCGCCACCGACGTGATCTACGTGGTCAAGGCCGACGACACGCCCTACCCGCTCGCGCGCTCGGGCATCAAGCGGCTGCGGCGCGTGAACGCGCCGATCCTGGGCGTGGTACTGAACCAGCTGGATGTGCTGCGCGCCGACCGCTACTACGGCGAATACAGCGGCTACGGCAAGCGCTACTACGGCAAGAAATACAGCTACGGCTACACCCCCAAAAATTAGGGTCAGACTACGTTTTCCCGCCGGAAAAACGTAGTCTGACCCTAATTTTTTCCCGATGATCGACCTTCACTGCCACCTGCTACCGGGAATCGACGACGGGCCGGAGACGCTCGACGAAGCGCTCGAGATGGCGCGCATCGCGGTGGCGAACGGGATCGTGGAAGCGCACGTCACGCCGCACCTGCACCCGGGACGCTGGGACAACGACCTGTTGAAGATCAATGCCGCGGTCGTGTCCTACCGCGCCGCGCTCGCACAGGCAGGGATTCCGCTCGAGATCGGATTCGCCGCGGAAGTGCGGCTCGATTACGAGATCGTTCCCCTCATCGAAGCGGGACGCGTGCCGTTCCTCGGCACGCTGGAGGGCCACCAGGTGATGCTGCTGGAGTTCCCGCACAGCCACGTGCCGGTGGGCGCGGACAAGTTCGTCGCCTGGCTGCTCGCGCGCAACATCCGGCCGCTGATCGCGCACCCGGAACGCAACAAGGACGTGATGCGCGAACCGGACAGGATCGAGCCCTTCGTGCGCGAAGGCTGCCTGCTGCAGCTGACGGCGGACTCGGTAAGCGGAGGATTCGGCGAGTTGTGCGCGCAGCGCGCGCGCGAATTCCTCGAGCGCGGCTGGGTGAGCGTGCTGGCGTCCGACGCGCACGACACCACCGACCGGCCGCCGCGCATCGCGCCGGGCCGCGACGCGGCGGCGAAGATCGTGGGCGAAGAGGAAGCGCGGCGCATGACCCACGGCACGCCGCTGCGCATCGTGCGCGGGACCTGAGCGCAACGCATGCGGTTCGAACGCGGCGCGCTGGTGGTGTTTCTCGCGCTGCTCGTCTGGGCTCCGTTTCCGCTCGGCAGCAATCGCGCGTGGGCGTGGACTCTGCTCGAAGCGGGCCTGTTCCTCGCCGCCGCGCTCTGGACGATCGGCTGGATGCAACGGCGCCACGGCTCGCTGGCGCTGGTGCGCGCGGCGTGGCCCGCGTTCGCGCTGCTCGGCGCGTGGCTCGTCTACCTCGCGCTGCTCTGGACGCCGCTGCCGGCGGGCCTGGTGCGCGCACTTTCACCGCAGGCCGCGGCCGTGCATGCGCTCGCCGCGCCTTACGCGGAGACTTCCTGGATCACGCTCTCGATCGATCCCAACGCGAGCTTCGTCTTCTGGCTGAAGAGCTGCGCCTGGGCGATCGCGTTCTTCCTCACGCTCGCGCTCGCCCACACGCGGCCGCGCGCGCAGCTGATCGCGATCGTATTGGTGCTCTCGGGCCTGGCGCAGGCGGTGTACGGCGGGCTGATGCACCTGACCGGGACCAACCTGGAGATCTTCGGCACGCAGATCCCGCACGCGGCGCACGCGAGCGGCGGCTTCGTCAACCGCAACCACCTCGCGGGCTTCCTCGAGATCACGCTTGCGCTGGGCATCGGGCTGATGGTGGGCAGCCTGCGCGAGACGGGACGGCGCACCTGGCGCCAGTTTTTCCGCGACATGGCGGCGCTGCTGCTCAGCCCGAGGGCGCCGCTGCGCCTGGTGCTGGTGGCGATGGTGATCGCGCTGGTGATGACGCGCTCGCGCATGGGCAACACGGCGTTCTTCTCCAGCCTGCTGATCGCGGGCGGCGTAGCCCTCGCGCTCTCCCGACATGCCACGCGCAGCACCGTGATCCTGATCGCGAGCCTGATCGCGATCGACATCTTCATCGTCGGCTCCTGGTTCGGCGTCGAGAAAACCATGCAGCGCATCGAGCAGACCACTACGCGCGACGTCAGCGAGCGTGAAGACCCCACCGTATACGCCGTCGAAATCGCGCGCGACTACCCGCTGTTCGGCGCGGGGCCGGGCACCTTCCATACCGCCTTCACGAGATACCGCGGGCCGGACATCCAGGGGTTCTTCGACCACGCGCACAACGACTACACGCAATTCCTGGTCGAGACGGGCGCGATCGGCACGGCAATCATCGGCGCCCTGCCGTTGATGGCGCTGGTGCTCGCGGTGATGGCGCTGTCGCGGCGGCGCGATCCGCTCGCGCGCGGCTTCGCTTTCGCGGTGGTGATGGGCGTATCGGCGATCGCGATCCACAGCACGGTGGATTTCAACCTGCAGATTCCCGCCAACGCCTTTGCCTTCATGGTGCTGCTCGCTTACGCCTGGATCGCATTCCATCTCGGGCGCAACGACGGAGTAGACTGACCGCGATGGCCGATCTCTGGGAAAACCCGGCCGGCACCGACGGTTTCGAGTTCATCGAATACGCAGCGCCCGACCCCAAGGCGATGGGCGAGCTGTTCGTGCGCCTGGGCTTCAAGGCGATCGCGCGCCACCGCCACAAGAACGTGATCCTGTACCGCCAGGGCGGGGTCAACTACGTCGTCAACGCGGAGCCCGATTCGTTCGCGCAGCGTTTCGCGCGCCAGCACGGGCCGAGCATCTGCGCCATCGCCTTCCGCGTGCAGGACGCGAAGGCCGCCTACGAGCGCTGCATCGGGCTGGGCGCGTGGGGCTACGCCGGCCACGCCGGCCCGGGCGAACTCAACATCCCGGCGATCAAGGGCATCGGCGATTCGATCATCTACCTCATCGACCGCTGGCGCGGCAAGAACGGCGCCCAGACCGGCGACATCGGCAACATCGGCTTCTACGACGTGGATTTCGAACCTCTCCCCGGCGCGGAGCTGAACCCCGCCGGCCACGGCCTCGCCTACATCGACCACCTGACGCACAACGTGCACAAGGGACGCATGAAGGAATGGGCGGATTTCTACGAGCGCCTGTTCAATTTCCGCGAGGTGCGCTACTTCGACATCGAGGGCCAGGTCACCGGCGTGAAATCGAAGGCGATGACCAGCCCCTGCGGCAAGATCCGCATCCCGATCAACGAGGAAGGCACGGAAAAA
>JANYII010000190.1 GCA_025358705.1 Betaproteobacteria bacterium
GGATCCTGATCCTCGACGGCGCCATGGGCACTATGATCCAGCGCCAGCGCCTCACCGAGGAGCAGTTCCGCGGCGAGCGCTTCCGCGGCTGGGGCCGCGACCTGCGCGGCAACAACGACCTGCTCACCCTCACGCAGCCGGCGCTGATCCGCCGCATCCATCTCGACTATCTCGCGGCCGGCGTCGACATCATCGAGACCAACACTTTCAATTCGACCGCCGTGTCGCTCGGCGACTACGGCATGGAAGACCTCGCCTACGAGGTCAATCTGGCCGCCGCGCGCCTCGCCCGCGACGCCGCCGACGAGTTCCAGAAGGGCGACCGCTCCCGGCCGCGCTTCGTTGCCGGGGCCGTCGGGCCCACCACCAAGACTGCTTCGATTTCGCCCGACGTTAACGATCCGGGCTTCCGCAACGTCAGCTTCGATGCGCTGGTTGCCGCGTATGGCGATGCGCTGCGCGGCCTGATGGACGGCGGCATAGACGTGGTGCTGGTGGAGACGATCTTCGACACGCTGAACGCCAAGGCCGCCCTATTCGCGATCGAAACCGAATTCGAGAGGCGCGGCTCACGCCTGCCGCTCATCATCTCGGGAACCATCACGGATGCCTCGGGCCGCACGCTGTCGGGCCAGACCACCGAGGCCTTTTACAACTCGGTACGCCACGCCCGCCCGCTCGCGGTGGGGCTGAACTGCGCGCTGGGTGCCAAGGAACTTCGCCAATACGTGGAGGAACTCTCCGCAGTCGCCGAAGTACCGGTTTCCTGTTACCCGAACGCGGGCCTGCCTAACGCATTCGGCGAATACGACGACACGCCGGAATCCATGGCGAAGGAGATGGGCGGCTGGGCGCGCGCCGGCCACCTGAACCTTGTCGGCGGCTGTTGCGGTACTGCACCCGAGCACATCCACGCGATCGCCGAGGCGGTGCGCGGCGTCGCGCCACGCAGGCCGCCCGAGCGAGCACCGATGCTGCGCCTGTCGGGACTGGAGCCGCTCAACGTGGGAGACGGTTCGCTGTTCCTGAACGTCGGCGAACGGACCAACGTCACGGGCTCCAAGGCGTTCGCGCGCCTGATCCTGGCTGGAAATTATCCTGAAGCTTTGTCGGTCGCGCGCCAGCAGGTCGAAAACGGCGCTCAGATGATCGACATCAACATGGACGAGGGAATGCTCGATTCGGAGAAGGCGATGGTGACCTTCCTGAACCTCGCCGCCTCGGAACCGGACATTTCGCGCGTTCCGGTAATGATTGATTCCTCCAAGTGGAGCGTCATCGAGGCGGGCCTCAAGTGCCTGCAGGGCAAGGGCGTCGTCAACTCCATCAGCATGAAGGAAGGCGAAGAGGAGTTCCTGCGGCAGGCGAGGCTGGTGCGGAAGTACGGTGCCGCGGTGGTGGTGATGGCTTTCGACGAGCAGGGCCAGGCCGATACGCTGGAACGACGCATCGCGGTCTGCCGGCGTGCCTACGACCTGTTGACGCAAAAAGCCGGCCTGTCGCCTGCGGACATCATTTTTGATCCCAATATTTTCGCCGTTGCCACCGGGCTGGAAGAACACGCGCGCTACGGCCTGGACTACCTGGAGGCGGTGCGCTGGATCCGCGCCAACCTGCCGGCGGCCAAGATCTCGGGCGGCGTGTCGAACCTGTCGTTTTCCTTTCGCGGCAACGACGCGGTACGCGAAGCGATGCACACCGCGTTCCTCTACCACGCGGTCCAGGCCGGCATGACGATGGGAATCGTCAACGCCGGGCAGCTGGGCGTCTACGAAAAAATAGACCCGGAACTGCGCGAACGGGTCGAGGATGTGATTCTCGCGCGCCGGCCCGACGCCACCGAGCGCCTGATCGAGTTCGCCGCTGGCGTGAAGGGCGACCTGCGAGCCTCGAAGGAGGACGATGCATGGCGCCGCGGCACGCCGGAAGAGCGCCTGTCCCATGCCCTCGTTAATGGCATCGCCAGCCACGTCGTGGCAGACACCGAGGAAGCCAGGCTCAAGTTCGCGCGCCCAATCGAAGTGATCGAGGGCCCGCTGATGGACGGGATGAACATTGTCGGCGACCTGTTCGGCGCGGGCAAGATGTTCCTGCCGCAGGTGGTCAAATCCGCGCGCGTGATGAAGCAGGCGGTGGCGCACCTGATTCCCTACATTGAGGCGGAAAAGCTGCGCACCGGGGAAGCCGGCAAGGCCAAGGGCAAGCTGGTGATCGCCACGGTCAAGGGAGACGTGCACGACATCGGCAAGAACATCGTTGCGGTGGTGCTCCAGTGCAATAACTACGACGTAGTGAACCTGGGCGTCATGGTACCTGCGAAGACCATCCTCGAAACAGCGAGGCGGGAGAAGGCCGATGCCATCGGCCTGTCCGGCTTGATAACGCCTTCGCTCGAGGAAATGACGCATGTCGCGCGCGAGATGGAACGCGAAGGGTTTACCGTCCCGCTCCTGATCGGCGGCGCCACGACCTCGCGCGCGCACACCGCGGTGAAAATTGCGCCGAACTATCCCGGTCCGGTGGTTTACGTCCCCGACGCGTCGCGCTCGGTCGGCGTCATGCAGAACCTGCTTTCCACAGGCCAACGCGATGAATACGTAGCCGGCATACGCGCGGATTACGAGAACATCCGCATCCAGCACCGCGACAAAAAGGGCCCGGGCCCGCTGGTGCCGATCGCGGAAACACGGCGTCTGGGGCACGCAACCGACTGGTTCGCATACCAGCCTCCCGCGCCGCGCGATCCCGGCATCAAGGTGCTGCGCGATTACCCGCTGGAAAAACTGCTCCCGTACGTCGACTGGACGCCGTTCTTCCAGGCCTGGGAACTCTCGGGCCCTTACCCGAAGATCCTGCAGGACCCGGTGGTGGGAGAAGCGGCGCGCAAAATTCACGCCGAAGCGCTCGAAACGCTCGACCGTATCGTGCGCGAAAAATGGGTTTCGGCGAACGGCGTATTCGGGCTTTTTCGCGCCGCGCGGGTGAATGGCGATGACATCGAGATCTATCCGGATGAAGCGCCGGGTTCCGTCGCCATGACCTGGCACAACCTGCGGCAGCAGAACCAGAAGCCAGCCGGCCGGGCGAACCAATGCCTCGCCGATTTCATCGCACCGAAGGAATCCGGAGTCGCGGACTGGATCGGCGCGTTCGCGGTGGCGGTAGGTGGCTTCGACGCCAAACTGGCGCAGTTCGAAACGCAGCATGACGACTACAGCGCGATCATGCTCAAGGTGCTTGCCGATCGCCTCGCCGAAGCCTTCGCAGAGCACCTGCACGAGCGAGTGCGGCGCGAGTTCTGGGGCTATGCGCCAGACGAACAGCTGACGGGCGCACAGATGATTGCAGAGGCCTACCGCGGCATCCGGCCGGCGCCAGGTTATCCGGCATGCCCCGACCATACTGAAAAGCAGGCCTTATTCGCCTTGCTGGGTGCGCAAAAGAACGCGGGGATCACCTTGACCGAGTCCTTCGCCATGCTGCCGGCATCCGCGGTTTCCGGTTTTTACCTGTCACACCCGGAATCGAGCTACTTCGCCGTCGGCAAGATCGGACGCGACCAGGTCGAGGACTACGCGCGGCGCAAGGCAATCACCGTTGCCGAGGCGGAAAGGTGGCTTGCGCCCTACTTAGGATATGAGCCGGCCGATATAATGATCGCCACTTCAACCTAGAAAGACAGCAATGGGAAAAGGCGACAAACGGACTCGGCGCGGCAAGATCTACAAGGGCAGCTACGGCAAGTCGCGCCCGCAGCGCATTAAAAAGAAGAAAAAATAATCTAGCTTTCCTCGCGCCTGCCGACCGGCAGGCCGAGCGCCTTCAATTTGCGGTACAGGTGCGTGCGTTCGAGTCCCGAATACTCGGCGACCTTCGACATGCTGCCGTTCTCGCGCGCCAGCAGGTTCTCGAAATACAGGCGCTCGAACGCTTCCCGCGCTTCCCGGTAAGGACGATCCAGCGCTATCTCGGGCGGCGGCGAACTGCCCGCATGCGCCGCGAGCACGCGCTCGACGTCCTCAAGCCCGATGTCCTCTTCGAGGGCACCCAGCGCCAGGTTCTTGACCACGCTGTCCAGCTCGGCAAGGTTTCCGGGCCAGCTGTGATGTCGCAGTGCATTCAGCGCCGCCACCGAGAAGCGCCGCGGCGGGCAGGAGCGCGCCTCCACCAGTTGCACCAGGATCAGCGCGGCAAGATCGGGCACGTCCTCGGCGAAATCTCGCACCGACGGCAGCTTCAGCATCAGTTCCGAGAGCCGTGCAAGCACCCCGGCGTCAAACTCGTGCTTTTCGATCAGCGCGCGCCCGTCAATCGGGGAAAATGAAACGACGCGCGCCTTGTGCTTGTCGGAGCGGGCAAGCAGGAACTCGAGGCTCTTCTGCTCCGCGCGGCCAAGCAGCGAGAGATCGCCCACGTACAGGATGCCGCCCGCGGCACGCGCCAGCATATCCGACGACGCTTCAGCCATCATCCCGGGTCCTTCGACAAATGGCGCACCTGCCGCGGCGAGCAGCCTGGCAAACAATTCCGGCCGCATGCCCCGTTCGCCGCGCAGCAACAACGGCGCCCCGGCCTGCGCGAGCTGCGCCAGGCGCTTGCGCGTTTCGGCGAGCGCGGGAGAGCGTCCGAGCGTGGCGAGCGACAGTTCCCGCGGCACTACCACCTCGTGGTTGCGCAATGCGCGCTTTACCGTGGCCAGCAACCGCTGCAACGCGATCGGCTTTTCAAGATAGTCGAGCGCGCCGATGCGCGTCGCTTCCACCGCAGTCTCTATAGTGCCGTGCCCGGACATCATCACGACGGGCATGCCGAGCTGGCCGCTCGCCGCCCATTCCTTGAGCAGGGATATGCCGTCGGTATCCGGCATCCAGATATCGAGCAACACGAGATCGGGACGGTGACCCTCGCGCAAACGCCTTGCCTCCCCGGCGCTCTCGGCAAGCAGTACCTGATGCCCTTCGTCGGCGAGGATCTCCGAAAGCAATTCCCGGATCCCGACTTCGTCGTCAACGACCAGAATCTGTGCCATCGCGTCTAGGCCGCCTTCGCAGTATTGCCGGCGGCCGCCATCGCGGCATCCGCCACCGGCAGAAGTATGGTTACCGAAACACCCTTCGCAGGCCGGTTTTCTATTTTCAGCTCGCCATGGTGCTCATCGACAATTTTCTTCACGATCGCGAGGCCGAGCCCGGTGCCCCGCGGCTTGGTGGTGACATAGGGCTCGAATATGCGCGCCATCATTTCCTCGGGGAATCCGCCGCCGTTGTCGGTTACCGACAATTTCACCCTTTCCGCGGAGATCCCGGTGCTCACCTCGATTGCCGGCGTCTCGGCGGAGTTCTTGCGGTTCTCGAGCGCATCCTGTGCGTTCTGCACCAGATTGTGGAGTACCTGCCGGATCTGCGCGGAGTCCGCGCGCACCTGGGGCACGGACGCGAGTTTTTTGACGATCGGCGTACTCGACGTTTCGTAAAGCGCGAGGACCTCCAGCACCAGGGAATTCAGGTCCAGTCCGGTGAAAACCGGCGCCGGCAGGCGCGAGTAGTCGCGAAAATCGTCCACCATACTCTTCAGCGCCGACACCTGGTTGACGATGGTGCGGGTGCTGCGCGCGAGCACCTCGGCGTCCTCGGGGGAGAGCTTGCCCGAGAGCTTCATCTCCATGCGCTCGGCGGAAAGCTGGATCGGCGTCAGCGGATTCTTGATTTCATGCGCCAGGCGCCGCGCCACCTCGGCCCAGGCCGTGGCACGCTGCGCCTGTATGAGTTGGGTAATGTCATCGAACACCAGGACGAAGCCACCCGCCGGGTCCTGCGAAAGCGCCGTTCCATGCACCAGGATTGCCTTCCCGGTGCCCTTGAGTTCCAGCTCGAGCTGCCACGCCAGCGTGCCATGCGAGCGAAACTGCTCGCGCATGCTCGCCGCGAACGGTTCGAGTTCGCCGCCGAGAATGGCGTGCGCACCGTGATTGGAAATGGACAGGCCGAGGTCGCGATCGAACACCAGTACGCCCGCCGAGAGATTGGCGAGGATATTTTCCAGCCGCGCCTTGGCGCTCTCCAGCGCCGCCCGGTTCGCCTCCACAACGCGTCGTGCATCGTCCAGCTGCCGGGTCATGGAGTTGAACGATTCGATCAGAACGCCGAGCTCGTCCCGGCTGGTCACAGGGGCCTGGCGGCTGAAATCGCCGCGCGCCACTGCCTGAGTCGCCTGGGCCAGGTTGGCGAGCGGCTCGGACAACCTGTTGGCGAGAACCACCGAAAGCGCGATTGCCACCAGCAGCGCCATGGACAGCGCAAGCGTGAGCGTCACGATGTAGATGCGCTTCAATCCCTGGCGAGAGAGCGCGAGTTCGCGGTAGTCGCGGTACGCGGCTTCCACCGCTTCAGCGCTTCGCGCGAACTGTTCCGGAACCGTTTGCCGCAATTGCAGGAAACGCGTTTCGTCCGCCAGCGCAAGTCCCGCGACCGGAACAACCACCCGCAGCGCGAGCGGCTTTCCGGCCGCAGCGTCCACCGACGTGTAGACGCGGCCGCTGCGAACCTGGCGCAGCGCTTGTTGCGTTGGCAATTCGTCCGGCACCAGCCGCAAGAGATTCTCGCTCGCTTCGGCAAGCACGCGCCCGGCCGCGTTTACGATGACCGCTTCCTGCACGCCAGCCTGGTCGCGCAGCCGGCTGAGCAGGAGAACCTGCTGTCCTGCGGGACGGTCCGCGAGTTCAAGCGCGATGCTGCGCGCCTTTGCGAGGAGCTCGCCTTGCATCCTTTCGATCGCCGATTGACCGAGGTTGATGCCGCCCTCCAGCGCCGCGTCCACCTTCACATCGAACCAGGACTCGATGCTCTTGGAGAGGAATTGCACCGACACGGTGTATACAAGCGCGCCGGGAACGACCGCCATCAGCGCAAGCAGCAGCAATATCCGCACCGTCAGTCGAGAGCCAAAGGCCCTTTCCCGATACTCGCGCCAGAGGGTGCGGATTTGCCACGCGACCAGCGCGGCAAGCAGCGCGGCGAGCCCCGCGTTCAGTCCCAGCAGCAGCGGATAATGATCAGCGAATACGGAGGTATTGCCGCTCGCGGTGGCCAGCAGGAACAGCAATACGCCTGCCAGAGCCGCACCAAGGAGTATCAGCAGCCTCATCGCGATTCAGCCTCCTTTGGATCGCGGCTTTCAGCCGGAGCAAGGGAGGAGGCAGGCGGCCGGAAGCCGAAGCGCTTCCATGGCGACTCGAGGTTCAGGTCGCGGCTGGTGAGCGCGCTCAGTTGAAAGGGTTTTGGCAGCAGCGTTACATCCAGGCGCATGCGTACCGCGGCTTCGTAATTGGCATCCGTGAGCGCGGCGCCGCGATCCACCACCTGCCAGTTGCGCACACGGCGCAATACGTTCAAGGCCTCCTCCAGGGTGGGATAGTTCTGTTGCAGAACACCGGTGGAAAGCCGGTAATGCCGCGACAGTGCATGGTAGGACAGGCGCAATTGCAGGCGCTTGACGGCCGCTTTCTCGTCAAACCAGTACCAGCGCGGGCGCGTGAGTTCGAACTCGACGGCGAAATAAAGCGGCACGCCGTTGGTGACCGCCTCCGCGAGCCGGGGATTAAGATCGAACACGAAGTCCGCGGCCAACGCCACGCCATCATCCGTCGCGATCAGGCGTGCGTCCGACACTTCGATATCGTCGGCGCGCGCGGCAGGCGCAGCGGCGAATGCGGTCCCCAGCGCAAACGCGGCCAACAGCTTCTTCAGGAGAGCGAAGCCTCGCATCGCGCGTCGCCTCTGGTTCGTCCTAAGCCGGCTTCTCTAGCAGCGCGAAAAAGAATCCGTCGTGTTCGGGACCAGGCAGAAGCTGGGCGGCAGCACCATCTGGCAGGGGGACGCGGCGCGCTCCCGGCGTGCGCGCGGCGAATGCATCAACCACCGCGTCGTTCTCCTCCGTAAAAACCGAACAGGTGACATACAGCAATTTACCACCCGGGGAGAGCGTGCGCCAAAGCGCATCCAGGATTCGTGCCTGGCGCAACGCGAAAGCAGCAATATCCGCGTCCCGGCGCAGCCACTTGATGTCGGGGTGACGCCGTACCACGCCGGATGCGGAGCAGGGTACGTCGGCAAGTATCCGCTCGAAGGCCGCGCCGTCCCACCAGACATCCAGCGCGGTGCAATCGGCCGCGCGCACCCGCGCTTTGAGCCCGAGCCGGTCCTGGTCGCGCGTGATTCCGGCGCATCGGCCGGCATCGGCGTCCAGCGCCGTCAATTCAACGCTCGCCGACTCGAGGATATGGGAGGACTTGCCGCCCGGTGCGGCGCAGGCATCGAGCACTCGCTGGCCTGATCGCAGGTCAAGCAATCCTGCCGCGCGCTGCGCCGCCGCGTCCTGCACCGAAACCTCTCCCTCGGCGAAACCCGGCAGGCGCTCGACCGGCACGGGCTTTTCCAGGAGCAAGGCCGCAGGGCCGACGCTGCTCGCGACAATCCCCTCCGCGGCGAGGCGCACAGCATAGTCCCGCGGCAACGCGCGCCGCACGTTAACGCGCAAACACATCGGCGGGTGCGTGTTACCCGCGGCCAGTACCTGCTCCCAGCCCGATGGAAAGGCTGCCTGCACGCGATCTATCCACCACTTCGGATGCCAGTGATGGGCCACCGGATCCGCACCCAGCCGCGCTTCCAGCCCGCCGCGCGCGCGCAGGAAATTGCGCAGGAGCGCATTTACGTAGCCCTTGGCGCCGCTGCGCTGCATCGCAACGCAGGCGCGCGCAGCCTGATCCACGACGGTGTAGTCCGCATAGCGGCCGGATTCAAGCGCATAGAAGGAACACCACAACAACGCCTCCACCAGCGGATCCGTCGTCCCGGCGCGGCGCGAAAGCGCAGTGACGAGCGCCTGCGAGCGGCCATAGCGCCGCAGCGTGCCATAGCAAAGATCCGCTTGGGCGGCATGCGAGCCCGGATCCCTGTCGGCGCGCTCGAGCTCGGCCGACAGACTGCGGCCGGCCGCAACCCGCGCGACCAAAGCCGCCGCCGCCGCCAGCGCTTCAGCGAGCGGCGCCAAAACGCTCGCCGCATGAAATTGAAAACCCACGCAGGAAATCCGCGGCAGCGAGGCGCGTGCCGCCAGCGCGCTGCAATTCCGTGGCCAGCAACGCGCCATCGCCGCATCCGATCAGAATTCCTTCGGCGCCGCACGCCAGCACCTCACCGGGCGTTCCCGCACGCGCGACGCACCGCGCCCGCCAGATCTTGACGATCTCGCCGCGCAGCTGCGATCGCGCACCGGGAGACGGGCGCAGGGCACGTACCGCGCGCTCGAGCTCTGCGCCGGGCTTCGTCCAGTCGAGTTCGGATTCTTCCTTGCCGATCTTTCGCGCATAACTCGCGCCGTATTCAGGCTGCGGCGCCGGCCTGGCGCGTCCTGCCCCGATATCCGCGAGCGCGCCGACAATCGCCCCGGCGCCCAGCGTCGCGAGCCGGTCATGCAGGGACTGCGCGTCGTCATCCTCGCTGATCGCCAGGCGGTGCAGCGAGAGCATCGGCCCGGTATCCAGGCCTGCATCCATCCTCATGATCGTAATTCCCGTTTCGCGATCTCCGGCGAGCAGTGCACGCTGGATCGGCGCTGCGCCGCGCCAGCGCGGTAGCAAGGAGGCATGAATATTGAGCGCACCGTACGGCGCGATCTCGAGCACGCTCGGCGGCAGGAGCAAGCCATACGCTGCAACAATCAGGGCATCCGGCCGCGCGGCAATGAGGCGAGCGAGCACGCCCTCGTCTTTCAGATTCTGCGGCTGAAAGACATCCAGGCCCCGAGTGCTCGCCAGCCGCTTGACTGCACTCTCGGATCGGCGCAAACCCCGGCCGGCAGGCCGGTCCGGTTGCGTCAGTACCAGCGCGACGTCGTGGCCAGCGTCAAGCAGCGCGGCCAGCGCGCGCGCTGCGAACTCTGGAGTACCGGCGAATACTAGACGCAGGAAGGGAGCAGGCGACCGAAAGGATCAAGCAAACGAAGGCCGCTCAAGCGCTCTTGCGGAGCTGCTTTGCGAGCCGCGCGCGGATCCGCTGCTGCTTGAGCTGCGAGAGACTTTCAACGAACACCTTGCCCTTGAGGTGATCCATTTCGTGCTGGATGCAAACCGCGAGCAGCCCTTGCGCCTCAAGCGTGAACAGTTTGCCGTTCTGGTCATGGGCGCGAACCTTCACGCGTTCGGCGCGCTCCAGCGTGTCGTAGATTCCCGGCACTGAAAGACAGCCTTCCTCGATATCCGAGACGCCGCTAGCGTCGACAATCTCGGGATTGATCAGCACAACCAGTGAATCGCGGCGCTCGGAAACGTCGATCACGATCAACTGCTTGTGCACGTCCACCTGGGTCGCGGCAAGCCCGATACCGGGCGCCTCGTACATGGTTTCCGCCATGTCGGCGACCAGCTGCTTTAATGGGTCGTCGAAAACGGTCACCGGCACCGCAACCTTGTGCAGTCGCGCATCGGGGTATCGAAGGATGTTCAGAAGGGCCATAAATCAGTAATTTGCTTGCAAATTGAATCGATTACGTGCAGTATCTCAAGCTGTGGTTAAACAATCGGGTCTTTATGCTACATTTGGGTACGCAAACCGCAATCTCAACCGGCCCGGAACGTCAGCCACCGATCGGGGGCTTTATGTACCAACAATGGCGTAAGTCTATCACAACGCTGGCTTTTGTCCTCATCGGGGTGGTCTCCGCAGGGGCCTTGGCGCAAGCGCCCAAAACGCCTTTGGCGATGAAGCCGGACGCTCCGGAACGCTATGTCGTCGTACGCGGCGACACGCTTTGGTCGATCGCACAGCGATATACCGACTCTCCCTGGCGCTGGTCCGAACTCTGGGATCAGAACAAGGACGAGATCAAGAATCCCAACCGCATCTATCCTGGCAACATCATCGTGCTCGACCGCGCGCGTGGCCGCCTCGCGCTGTCCGACACCGTGAAGATGAGCCCGAAGGTGCGCGCGGAGTCGACCGCGCAATCGGCGATCCCGGCGATTCCGACTTCGGTCATTGAACCGTTCCTGACGCGTCCCCTGGTCATCGAAGCCAACGGCCTGGACAACGCGCCGACCATCGTCGCCGCCGAAGAGTCCCGTGTCATCCTGGAGACAGGCAACCGAGCTTTCGTCCGTGGTATCGGGGATTCAAAGGAATCTTCCTGGAATCTCTACCGGCGCGGGGGTCCGCTGATAGACCCGGACACCAAGACTACGCTCGGATACGAGGCAGTTTACCTGGGCACCGCGCGCGTAGTTCGCGCCGGCGACCCTGCAGTGATCCAGCTTTCCTCGGTTGCTCAGGAAGTTGGTGTCGGCGACAAGCTTCTGCCCGCGGGCAAGCCCGAGGTGCCGACCTACGTGCCGCACGCCCCGACGTCCCCCGTGCAGGGCCGTATCATCTCTCTTTACGGCAGGGATTCGCGCCTCGGTGAGTACGGCAACCAGACTGTCGTTGCCATCAACGTGGGCAAATCCCAGGGAATCGAGGTCGGGCACGTTGTCTCCCTCGTTCGGCCGGGCGCCACCGTCGCCGATGCATCACGATCCAAAGGCTCTTCTGCAGGTCCGCTTACGTTGCCCAACGAGCGATACGGCGTCGCGCTAGTGTTTCGCGTATTCGACCGGGTATCCTATGCACTGGTCATGAACATGTCGAAACCGGTCTTCAAACTGGATCTTGTACAGAATCCGTAAGCACAGCTTCCGATCCGCCTATCCGGCTTCCGCCCATGGCCTGCGGGGGCGGGGGCCAAGCGGAGATTTCCGCCGAGGCAGCCCGCCGGCATGATTTCCGATCCGGGGCTGGCGAGCTGGCTGCAACTCACCCTCACGCCGGGTCTTGGTTCCGCAACCCTACGTAAACTGCTCTCGCAGTTCGGCCTTCCGGAAAAAGTCCTTGCCGCCGGCCGCGCCGAATTGGCGCGCTTCGCGAATGCCCAGACGCTGCAGGAACTTGAGTCCGACGCCGTAGCCAACGCGGTAGGGCATGCCCTTGCCTGGCTTGAGCAGCCGGGAAACGCCATCGTCACGCTCGCGGATGCTGCCTATCCGAAGCTGCTGCTGGAAATAAGCGACCCGCCTGCTGTGCTTTACTGCCGCGGGCGAACGGAGCTTCTGAACAGACCCGCACTGGCGGTGGTCGGCAGTCGGAACGCCACTTCCCAGGGGAACAGCAATGCGGAGCAATTCGCGCGCAGTTTCAGCGTCGCGGGCCTCACCATTGTCTCAGGCCTGGCCCAGGGCATTGATGCCGCCGCGCACCGCGGCGGATTGGCAGGCGAAGGTTCGACTATCGCGGTGCTGGGAACCGGCGTTGACACTATCTATCCTCGGGTTAACGTCGATCTGGGCACGGAAATCGCCGCAAGAGGATTGCTGTTATCCGAGTTTCCGCTAGGCACAAAGGCGCTGGCCCACAATTTCCCTCGCCGCAATCGCCTGATCAGCGGTTTGGCGCAGGGATGCCTGGTCGTCGAGGCGGCGCTTGCCTCGGGTTCGCTCATCACCGCGCGTGCAGCAGCCGAGCAGGGGCGCGAAATCTTCGCCGTACCAGGCTCGATCCACTCGCCGTTGTCGAAGGGCTGCCATGCATTGATCAAAACCGGGGCCAAGCTCGCGGAATCGGCCGAAGACGTCCTCTCCGAGCTGTCTGCTTTTCGCCGCAGCGCTCTCTCCAACCGCGCCGCAGCGAATACAGCAGCTGCATCGGCAACCAGGGGCGACGCCGATGAACCGCTGCTCGTCTGCATGGGGTTCGACCCGGCGGACGTGGATTCGCTGTGCACGCGAGCCGGATTACCCGCTGAGAGGGTGTCGGCCGAATTGCTGCGGCTGGAGCTTGCCGGCCGCGTTGCCGTCTTGCCCGGCGGCCTCTATCAGAGGCTAAACTGACCAACCGACCGAGTTCCCGCTGAGGAGAGAAAAACAATGTACGACATCCTCGTTTACCTGTTCGAGAACTGCCAACAGCACGAAGTATCCGACGAGAAGGACCGGGTCGCAAAAAAACTGTCCGCTGCGGGTTTCGAAGAGTCCGACATCAGTGAAGCGCTCACGTGGCTTGCCGGCGTGGCGCGCGGTCCGCACCGCTCGTTCGCGCCGCTGCCCGATTCCGGCGCCGCGTTTCGCGCCTACGCGCCCAAAGAACTCGCCAAGCTCGACGCCGATTGCCGCGGACTGCTGATCCATTTCGAACAGTCCGGGATCCTGAACTCGCAAACGCGCGAGACTGTCATCGACCGGGCACTTGCGGCCACGGGGGACGGCCTTACCATCGAACAATTGAAGCTCATCATATTGATGGTGCTCTGGAAGCATCAAACCCCGAGCAGCCGGCTGGTCGCCGAGGATCTCCTGTCTCCGGTGGGAGCGCGTCTGCCGAGCTGAAGTACCCGCGCGAAAGCGCGCTTTTTTCCGTGGAGTTGATGCGGCACTCTCTTTGCGGGTATCCTTCGCGCCCCCGCATGCCGAAGAAACTCATCATCGCCGAAAAGCCTTCCGTCGCCGCGGACATATCGCGCGCGCTCGGCGGGTTCACGCGCAAGGGCGAATATTTCGAAAGCGACGACTACGTCCTGTCCTCCGCAGTCGGCCATCTGCTCGAGCTCACGCTGCCTCCCGAGCACGACGTCAAGAAGGGCAAGTGGTCATTCGCGAACCTCCCTGTCGTGCCGCCGCATTTCGACCTGGCGCCGATCGAGAGGAGCGAGGCACGGTTGAACGTCCTGTTGAAGCTGCTCAAGCGCAAGGACGTGTCGAGCATCGTCAACGCCTGCGATGCGGGTCGTGAGGGCGAGCTGATTTTCCGCTATATCGCACAGTACGCGAAGACCAAGAAACCGATCGAGCGCCTGTGGCTGCAATCGATGACACAGTCTGCCATACGCGACGGTTTTGCAGACCTTCGCAAGGATCGCGACCTGCTGGCGCTCGCCGACGCGGCGAAATCGCGCTCGGAGGCCGACTGGCTGGTCGGCATCAACGGCACCCGGGCCATGATGCCTTCAATTCGCGCGATGGCGGTTTTTTCCTGACCACCGTGGGCCGGGTGCAGACGCCGACGCTGGCCGTGGTGGTCGAGCGCGAGGAGCAGATCCGCAAGTTCGTCAGCCGCGACTATTGGGAAATCCACGCCACGTTCCTGGCCGAAGCCGGCGAGTATCAGGCCAAGTGGATCGACCCCAAGTGGAAGAAGAATCCCGAAGACACGGAGATCAAGGCCGACCGGGTCTGGTCCGAGCGCGACGCTATGGCGATCGCGGACGCGGTGCGCGGAAAAGCTGCCACCGTCACCGAGGAAGCCACGCCAACCACGCAGGCCTCCCCGGCGCTGTTCGACCTGACCTCGTTGCAGCGGGAAGCCAACGGCCGCTTCGGCTACTCGGCCAAGACCACGCTGGCGCTGGCGCAGAGCCTGTACGAGCGGCACAAGGCGCTGACCTATCCACGGACCGATTCGCGCCACCTGCCGGAGGACTACCTTGCCGTGGTCAAGGACACCATGGGGATGCTGGCCGACAGCGGCATGAAGCACCTCGCGCCGTTCGCCAGGCAGGCGACCGACGGCGGCTACGTCAAGCCGATGAAACGCATCTTCGACAACACCAAGGTCAGCGACCACTTCGCGATCATCCCCACGTTGCAGGCGCCCAGCGGCCTG
>JANYII010000295.1 GCA_025358705.1 Betaproteobacteria bacterium
CCGGGCGTCACCCCGGCGAGCAGGTGCTCGGCGCCGAGGTTCGAGGTCATGACCACCACCGTGTTCTTGAAGTTCACCGTGCGGCCCTGGCCGTCGGTGAGGTGACCCTCGTCGAGCACCTGCAGCAGCGCGTTCCACACCTGCGGATGCGCCTTCTCGACCTCGTCGAACAGGATCACGGAATACGGCTTCCTGCGCACCAGCTCGGTGAGCTGGCCGCCCTCGTCGTAGCCGACATAGCCCGGCGGCGCGCCGATCAGGCGCGACACCGAATGCTTCTCCATGTACTCGGACATGTCGATGCGGATCAGGTGATCCTCCGAATCGAACAGAAACCCGGCGAGCGCTTTGCACAGCTCGGTCTTGCCAACGCCCGTCGGCCCCAGGAAAAGGAAACTGCCGTAGGGCCGGTTCGGATCTGACAGCCCCGAGCGCGAGCGCCGGATCGCGTCCGACACCAGGCGCACGGCCTCGTCCTGTCCGACCACGCGTTCGTGCAACCGGTCTTCCATTTTGAGCAACTTGTCGCGCTCGCCCTGCATCATCTTCGACACCGGGATGCCAGTGGCGCGCGACACGACCTCGGCGATCTCCTCGGCGCCGACCTGCGTGCGCAGCAACCTGGGTTTGCCGGCTTTCTTCTCGCCCTTTTCCGCTTTCCCAAGCTGCGCTTCCAGCGTCGGAATCTTCCCGTACTGGATCTCGGACATTTTCTGCCAGTCGCCCTTGCGCCTGGCTTCGTCCATCTGCAGCTTCAACTTTTCCAGCTCTTCCTTCACGTGCTGGCTGCCGGCCACCTGGGCCTTCTCGGCCTTCCAGATCTCCTCGAGGTCGGAGTACTCCTTTTCCAGCTTGTGGATTTCGCTTTCGATCAGCGCAAAGCGCTTCTTGGATGATTCGTCCTTTTCCTTGCGCACCGCTTCGCGCTCGATCTTCAGCTGGATCAGCCGCCGGTCGAGCTTGTCCATCACCTCCGGCTTGGAGTCGATCTCCATCTTGATGCGCGCCGCCGCCTCGTCGATCAGGTCGATCGCCTTGTCCGGCAGGAAGCGGTCGGTGATGTAGCGGTTCGAGAGCTCGGCCGCGGCGACGATCGCCGGATCGGTGATCTCGACGCCGTGGTGCACCTCGTAGCGCTCCTGCAGGCCGCGCAGGATGGCGATGGTCGCCTCCACCGTCGGCTCGCCGACCAGCACCTTCTGGAAGCGGCGCTCCAGCGCCGCATCCTTCTCGACGTACTTGCGGTATTCGTTCAGGGTCGTCGCGCCGATGCAGTGCAGCTCGCCGCGCGCGAGCGCCGGCTTGAGCATGTTTCCGGCGTCGATGGCGCCTTCGGCCTTGCCGGCGCCGACCATGGTGTGCAACTCGTCGATGAAGACGATGGTGCTGCCTTCGTCCTGCGACAGTTCCTTGAGCACCGACTTCAGGCGCTCTTCGAACTCGCCGCGGTATTTCGCGCCCGCCAGCAACGAGGCCATGTCGAGCACCAGCACGCGCTTGCCCTTCAGGCTCTCGGGCACCTCGCCGTTGACGATGCGCTGCGCGAGGCCTTCGACAATCGCGGTCTTGCCCACGCCGGGCTCGCCGATCAGCACGGGATTGTTCTTGGTGCGGCGCTGCAGGATCTGGATGCAGCGCCGGATTTCGTCGTCGCGGCCGATCACCGGGTCAAGCTTGCCCTGCTCGGCACGCTCGGTCAGGTCGAGGGTGTATTTCTTCAGTGCCTGGCGCTGCGATTCATCCGCCTGCCCGGCAACGTTTTGCCCGCCCCGCACCTGTTCGATCGCTTTTTCCAGGTTCTTCCTGTCTAACCCGTTCTGCTTGAGGAGCCTTCCGGTTTCCCCCTTGTCCGAACTGCACGCGAGCAGGAAAAGCTCCGAGGCGATGTACTGGTCGCCGCGTTTCTGCGCGTCCTTGTCGGCGACGTTGAGCAGGTTGCCGAGGTCGCGCGAGACGTGCAATTCGCCCGGCGTGCCCTCGACCTTGGGCAGCCTGCCGATCGCCTGGGTCAGAGCCTGCTTGAGCGCGTTTGGATTGCCGCCGGCCTGCGCGAC
>JANYII010000304.1 GCA_025358705.1 Betaproteobacteria bacterium
TACCCCATGAGGAGCAGCGGGTTGCTGCCGTACGTGATGTGGCCGAGTGAAAACTGCGAACCGCCCGCCTGCGAGTTGACCACGTAGTCGGTGATGTCCGCCTGCGGCGCGTGATTGCCCATCGTGGCGAAACGCAGCGCCTCGGGCTGGAACGTGCTGCCCACGACGTTCACATTCGACGACACCCTGAAATCACCGCGGGACGCTTCGATCCCCAGGCCGCCGTTGAACGTACCGTCCTGGTACATGTCCCCACGCGTGAATTGCGGCGCGCTGCCGCTGCGGCCCTGGTCCAGCTGCCCTTTCAGGGTCACATCGAGCCGCGGCTTCATCGCGAACTGATCGAAGCCGCTTGCCGTCGTCACTTTGAGATCGAAGCTGCCGATTTCCTTCCACTGGCCGTCCTTGACCAGGAATACCTTCAGCTTGCGCTGCCCCGGCGCAAGCTGCAGCTGCCGCCCGCTATAGACATATTCACCCGGCGCGATCTGGCGAAAGAGCGAGGTTACGTCGGAGGCGCCATCGATGAAAGTGAGTTGGCCCTCGCCAGGTTCGAGCAAGCTGGAAAACTTGATGCGCAAATCGCCCGACGGCTCGACCCAGCGGTCGGCAAAATCGGCTTCGCGGATTTCGATGCCGAATGCCGCGCCTTCGGGCGCGAGAGTGGCCAGCAACGCGGGAAGGAGCGATCGCCTGAGTCCAGCGCAGGTACGCGCGCTCGCCAACCGCCAGACGCGCGCTACAGGGCGTCCGCCAGAAGTACTGCCAGCGTCGGAGCCGGACTTCGTCACTTCTTTATATGTCCCCTTGATTCCGATCAACCAACGATCCAACGACCGCAACGCCACTCGCCCGAATACTTCACCGCATCCCTATAATTCGCATTATATATAAACTGCAACTACATGTATTTCATGAATTTATTATCCCTCAACTTGACCTACCCTCTTCACTGCCCTTTTTCTCAACGATCCGCGCGATCAGTGCACCTATGCCTTCAAGGTCGCCGACACGGAACTTTTCGCCCGTTTTCACGCGCTCGACGACAGCGCTCCAGCCGCCCGATCCCGATGGGGAGAGCCGGACGATGAACGTGGTCGCCACCTGTTTCATGCTTCGGTTTTAGCCGGCCAACGGCACAAGAGCGTCACAACAGCTTGCGCGGCGTCGTTCCGTAAAGCCTGGCCCTTCCTGACCGACGGAATCCCCGTGCTAGAGTCAACAGGCCGTGACCCGACTCAGATTGAAATTGTTCGGCGGCTTCGAGGCTCGGCCTCACGGCGGGCAAGCCATTGTTTTCCCTAGGAAAAAAGCAGAGGCGTTACTCGCCTTCCTCGCGCTCCAGCCCGCCAAGGCGCATACGCGCGAAGAGCTCGCGGTGCTGCTCTGGGGGGACGCAGACGATGAACGCGCGCGTCACAGCCTGCGACAAGTGCTCGTCAGCCTCCGCCAGAGCCTCGCCGCGACCAGCGTCCCTGTGCTGGTCGAGACCGGCGAATCCGTCGCGATCAATCCTGAAGCCATCGAGGTCGACGCGCTCGTGTTCGAAGCGCTGGTCGCGGAGGGAACCCCGCAGGCGATCGCTGAAGCCGCCGACCTTTACCGTGGCGAACTGCTCGCGGGCCTGGGAACGGAAGATACCGCGTTCGATGCCTGGCTTCTTGCACGCCGTGAGCATGTGCGCGAAAAGGCGATCCAGGCACTCACGCGCCTGCTTGAGCATCAACGCAGCAAGGGCAAGGACGACGAGGCGATAGCGACAGCGGTGCGCTTGCTCGCGATGGACCGGACGCAGGAAATGGTGCACCGCATGCTGATGCGTCTATATTCGCAGCGAGGACGGCGCGGAGCGGCGCTTCGTCAATACCAGGCCTGCCTGGCGGCGCTGGAGCAGGAATTTGGCGTGACGCCCGACGACGATACGCGGCTGCTCTATCGCGAACTGCTGTCGGCGAAAGGTGCCCAATCGGCGCGCGGAGTGGCACAGCCTTCGTTCGGCCGCGCGCGCGCGCAGTTCGCCGCTTCGGGCATGCCACTGCTTGGGCGCGACACAGAGCTCTTGCGATTGCGCGCGCTGTGCGAGGAAATCTGCGAGGGCCACGGTGCGAGCGTCGTGATTCTCGGCGACGGCGGCATCGGCAAGAGCCGCATGATTGAAGCGCTGGCGGACGAAGCGGAGCGTGTTGGCGCCTTGGTGTTGCTCGGCCGCGCATGGGAAGCCGAGCGCAATCTCCCTTTCGGGCCGTGGGTACACGCGCTGCGCGGGGCCGGCGTCCTGGCTGATCTTGCCGCCGGCCTGGACACGCCATCACGCCACGAACTCGCGCGCCTGTTTCCAGATCTGGGCACACCGCCAGTCGATGACGCGGGGGACGACCACTTGCGCATCTTCAAAGCAATGGCGAATGCTCTGAGACACCTCTGCCTGCAGGGCCCTCTCGTCTTGATAATCGAGGATCTGCACTGGGCCGACGAAATTAGCACGCGCCTGCTCGCGTACCTCGTGCGTGCGACGAGTGGCTGGCCAGTGCTGCTGGCTGCCACGGCCCGGCCCGGTGAAGTTCGCAGCGCGCCGCTCGTCGATCGAACACTCGCCGAGATAGGGCGACAGCAGCGCGCGCGCCAGATCATGCTCGCACCGATATCGCGTGCCGACACGCTCGCTATCGTGGGTACGTTGATGCGGGCGGGCGCGAGCGAGAGCGCGATCCGCAGCCTCGGCGAGAGGGCCTGGCGCATCGGCAAAGGCAACCCCTTCATGGTGATCGAGGCGGTGCGAGCGGTGCAGGACAATCGCGCGCCCAATCCAAGCGGCACGACGCAGGACGCCGACCTGATCAGCGCACGACTTGACCGCCTGACAGGCATCGCCGCGCAGCTTGCTGCGGTTGCGGCGGTCGTTGGTCGCGAGTTCGACTTCGCATTGCTCGCCCGAGCGGCGGATCTCATGCCAGCCGAGGCGGCCGAGGGAGTTGCCGAGCTGGTCGAGCGGCGCCTGCTGCATGCCGTTGGCGAACACCTGGACTTCGCGCACGATCACATCCGCGAAGCCGCCTATGCACGGCTTGCGGGCCTGCACCGCAGGATGCTGCACGGCGCGGTCGCACGAGCGCTGGAGGACATTCATTCCCAGGACCTGGCGCCGCACTATCTGGCGCTCGGCCGCCATTGCTACGAAAGCGAACGCTGGGACCGCGCCTTCCATTACCTGCGCGCTGCGGGGCTTGATGCGGCGGAGCGCTCGGCCCACCGGGAAGCGGTGGCGAGCTTCGAGCAGGCGCTGGCGGCCGCCACGCAGTTGCCGCGGGATCCGGAACGCGTGCGAACCGCCATTGACATCAGTTTCGCGCTGCGCGGTTCCCTCACCCTGCTCGGAGATCTGAAGGGGACTCTCGATTGCCTGCGCGCAGCCGAACCCCATGCGCGCACCCTCGGCGACCCTGCACTGCAGGCTTGGGTCTCCATCTTCATCGGCAATTGCCTGACAGTAATGGGGCGGCACGCGGAGGCAATTGACGTGGGCCAGCAGGTACGCGCGAACGCCGCACTTGGCGCGGCACCGCGATTGGAGGACTACTGGTCGGCCAATGTACTTGGTACTTCGCGGTTTTTCATGGGAGATTTCCGCGACGCACAGGCGCTGCTGCTTCCCGCGGCGGCCAGCGCAGCGAATGACGCAGGCTACAGAAAGCGCGGCGTGATCGGCCACCCGGCGGTGGTCTCGCACGGTTTTCTCGCACTCAGTCTGGCGGAAACCGGGGATTTCGACGCTGCGCGCCAGCATGCCGCGAGCGCGCTTGCCCTTGCGGAACGCCTGGCTTCGTCCTGGGACACGGTGCGCGCATGCTTCGCCGCCGGCGTCGTCCACCTGCGCAGCGGGGAATTTTCGCGCGCCATTCCGATACTGCGGCACGGCGTCGAACTCGCCCGCGTACACGACCTGCCGATGGGCTCGCGCGTTCTCACGCCGCTCCTCGGCGCCAGCCTCGCACACGATGGCAAGATCGCGTCGGCGCTGGAGATCCTCGCGCCTGTGGCGGCAGCACCGCTCCTGACCTATTGCATGCATTTCGCGGGCGAGGCGTACCTGCTCGCGGGACGCGCTGACGAAGCCGCGGGTATCGCCGTCCGCGCCTTGGAGCAATGCGCACAGAAAAAGGAACATGGCGGGCGCGCTTGGACCCTCTGGCTGCAGGGTCGGATCGCGTCAAGCCGCGCACAGCCCGATAGCGTCGCCGCGCTTGGCCATTATCGGCAGGCCCTCGCCATGGCCGAGGAGCGTGAAATGCGGCCGCTGGCGGCCCAATGTCACAAGGGGTTGAGCGAGTTGCATGCGGCAGCCGGTCGATCCGTGGAAGCACGAGTCGCACGCGAGCGTGCGCAAGGATTGTTCGGGGAGATGCGAACGTCCAATGACTACGCGGGCAGACGGTTGAACTGAGCGCGCAGTCCTTCAGACCACGCGCAATCCGCGCCGCAGACTAGAACTTGCGAATTCTCTCCATCTCACTCACCCGTCCGCCGACTAGCGTGATCGTGGTGGTGTACGGGTCGCCCGGTATGGGAAGGTAGGTGTAGGTCTTCATCACCAACCCCGCGCGCGCGGCGGTACTGAAATTCTTGTTGATCTGGACCGTCATGGGAGCGGTGATCGCAATGCCCTGGTCCGCCTTCAGATCGGGTTCGCCCGCGATACCCAGCACCTCGCCTTCGCTCATGCCGCGCGTGATGCTGATGTACTTCCGGAATTCGAGTCCCCTGGCGCGCTTGGGTTCGACGGCGGCGCGCTCCGCCATCGCTTTCGCGTTCTCGGCCTCGCGCTTGCGCTCGCGTTCCTCCAGGCGCTCGCCCTGGCAGCGGATCGTGTAGCACTCCGTGCTCTCCGGCGACGGCGGCCCTTCCTTCGCGTTTGCATCAACCACCGTGCCCTGGACGCCCGGCGGCGGCGCGGTGTTCGAAAAGTTGACCCGGCCCTGCGAATCGGTCCAGCGGTAAATCTGCGCCGCAGCCGGAGCACTTGCCGCCAGGAGAGCGCACAAGAGCAGGAAGCGCATGTCAGTCATACCTGCCCAACCGCAGCACGGTGGTTCCCGGCTTCACGTGGGCCAGCGAAG
>JANYII010000236.1 GCA_025358705.1 Betaproteobacteria bacterium
TGCAGGCGCTGAAGAACATCGTCGCCAATCCCGCGGCATACGGCATCGAACTTGAGCCGATTCCCAACGAAGTGTATTTCACCTCTGTCACCAGGACACGCGACATCGACGTCCGCCTTGCCGCCAAGCTGGCCGAGATGCCAGTCGAGGAATTCATCGCGCTGAACCCCGGCTTCAGCCGGCCGATGATCCGCGCCGACCTGACGCCGCGCATCGTGCTGCCGGCGGACCGGGTCGAGATTTTTCACGAGAACCTCACCAAGTACGACGACAAGTCGCTGGTGTCCTGGCAGGCCTACCAGCCGAAAAAGGGCGACACCCTCGACGCGATCGCGAAGAAGTTCAGCGTCAGCCTGGCGCAATTGAAGGAAGTCAACGGCATCAGCCCGCGCGTGCGCGCGATGCCCGCCACGCTGGTCGTTCCCGTGAATGGAGCGCGTGATCTCGGCCGGCTGCCGATCATGTACGCGCCGCCGATCGCGGTCTCCGGCCCCCGCATCTTTTCCCACACCGTGAAGGTTGGCGAAACGCTACCCGGCATCGCCAGCCGCTACCGCGTCAGCGTCGCGGACCTGCGCCGCTGGAACAAGATCGGCCGCCTGAGCGCGGGCCAGAAGCTCACCATCCAGACCAGGGCTTCCCCCACTCGCACGAAGGCATCCACCAAGACAGTTAAAGGAAAATCTCGAAAGAAAATCGTTGGAAAGATAGTAAAAAAATCAGGTAGTTAAATATATAACCTAAAGCTGTTTATCGTGTATTTTTGCGACGCAGCAACCATCGCGTCCAGAGATGCCTAGAATGAACGCCCATGCGCCGGTTCCTGCGAAAGGGTGTCGTATTCACTCTGCTTTTTGCGGGCGTCGTCACGCCTGCCTCAGCCGACCCGCTCATCATGTTCCTGCTCGGCGTCGCCCGCGACATGGTCGAAGCGCACGCGAACAGGACCCGGAGCGCCCCCGTCCCCGAATTCACCCCGGACATGACGCGGGTCTACCCGGGCACCCTGGTCGAGCCAGAGCACCTGCAGCGCCTGATCAACGACAGCTTCCTCTATCTGACCGACGCCCAGCGCAAGGAAATCTTCGATTCGCTGAATGAGGCCCTGGCGGATCCGAAAAACGCCGCCGTGCGCGGCGTGATGATCCAGTATTTCGTGGACAAGGCGCTCACGGTGCGCGCCGCGCAGATCCAGCTGTCGGAACTTTCCTGGTCCGAGAAGGAACGGCTGGCACGCGAATTCAGGAAGGAACTCGCCACCCTGTCCGCCGAGGACAAGGTGCAGCTCGGCCAGTTGCTGCATGGGGGACTGCTGCCGGTCCCGACCGACCTGAATCAGCTGCTGCTGGCCGCCTTCGACGCTCCGCGGTAAAGAACGCAGTTGACGGTCCTGCTGCGGCCCAGCTGCAGCGCCTCCGGATAGGTCTCCCGGCACTCGGGCATTGCCTTCGGGCAGCGCGGATGGAAATGGCAGCCTGCCGGCGGATGCGCCGGCGACGGCAGTTCGCCCCCCAGCCGGATGATCTCGCGCTTGCCGTCTACCGTAGGCACAGCCGATAGCAGCGCTTGCGTATAGGGGTGCTTCGGATCGCCGAGCACTTCCGCCGCCGTGCCGCGCTCCACGATCCGGCCCAGGTACATCACCGCGACCTCGTGCGCCAGGTATTCGACGATCGAAATGTTGTGCGTGATGAACAGATACGCGATGTTCAGCCGGTCCTGCAGCGACTTCAGCAGGTTCAGGATCTGCGCCTGCACGGAGACATCCAGCGCGCTGGTGGGCTCGTCGCAGACGATCAGCTTCGGTTCCACCGCGAGAGCGCGCGCGATGGCGATGCGCTGGCGCTGGCCGCCGGAAAATTCGTGCGGATAGCGCGCCAGCGCCTCCAGCGGCAGGCCGACCTGTTCCAGCAGTTCCGCCATGCGGTACATGCGGTCCTTTTCGGTGCGGCCCACGCCCAGGCTGCGCATGCCCTCCGAAAGAATGTCGGCGATCCGCATGCGCGGATTGAGCGAGGCGTAGGGGTCCTGGAAGATGATCTGCATCGCGCCGCGGCTCTTTCGCAGCGCGCTGCGTGAAAGTGTCGACAGGTCCCTGCCCGCGAACACCACGCGCCCATCCGTCGGCGGAATCAGGCGCAGCAGCGCCTTGCCAGCGGTGGTCTTGCCGCAACCCGACTCTCCCACCAG
Source organism: Betaproteobacteria bacterium (assembly GCA_025358705.1). Taxonomy (GTDB): domain Bacteria; phylum Pseudomonadota; class Gammaproteobacteria; order Burkholderiales; family SG8-39; genus RBG-16-66-20. Next base: position 2,191 of record JANYII010000236.1, read on the forward strand.
CGCCAGCGTCCTTCCCGCATGGATGGCAAGCGACACGCCATCCACTGCCTTGATGTAGCCGACCGTGCGCTTGAACAGGCCTTTGCGGATCGGGAAATGCACCTTGAGGTTTTCCATCTCCGCGACTACCGGCATGGTCGCTACCGCCACCAGCGTGCCCTCTTCCGACCCGGTTGACGATTCCTTCGGCGCCTGCGCCGGGCCCTGCTCCCGAAGGTGGCAGCGCACCAGCGTGTGTGCCGTGGACTCTCCCGGGATTGCGATCAGCCGTGGCGCCTCGTGACGGCAACGCAGGTAGGCGACAGAACAGCGCTCCACGAAACGGCAACCTTCAAAACTGCCCGTAAGCGGCGGCACCTGTCCCGGAATCACCGGCAGCTCCGTGCCCCGCTTCTCGGGCGAAGGCAGCGCCTCGAACAGCTTCTGCGAGTACGGATGCTGGGGCGCGGCAAAGAACGCGTCGCGATCCGCGATTTCGACGATTTCACCGGCATACATGACCGCAACCCGCTGCGCCATCCGGGCGACGATTCCCAGGTCATGGGTGATCAGCAGTATCGCCATCCGGCGCTCTGACTGAAGTTTCGCCAGCAGGTCGAGTATCTGCGCCTGGATCGTCACGTCCAGCGCGGTCGTGGGCTCGTCCGCGATCAGGATCTCCGGTTCCGCCGCCAGCGCGCAGGCAATCATGACGCGCTGCTTGAGCCCGCCGGAGAGCTGGAATGGATACTCCTCGCAGCGCCGCGCGGCATCTGGAATGCCGACCGCGTCGAGCATCTCGAGCGCCCGCGCGCGCACTGCCTCACCGCGTATTGCCTTCCCTGACAGCGTGGTGTGGCGTTCGATCACCTCCATGATCTGGCGGCCCACGGTCAGCACCGGGTTGAGTGCGGTGGACGGTTCCTGGAAAATCATCGCCACGCGCCGTCCGCGCACCACGCGCATGGCCGCCTCGGGCAGCGCCAGCAGGTCCTGGCCCGCCAGCATCACCTTGCCATCGGATATGCGCCCGGCCTCAGGCAGCAGCCGCATCAGCGACAGCGCGGTCATGGACTTGCCGCTGCCGGACTCGCCCACCAGCGCGAAGCATTCGCCTTTGCGCAATTCGATGTCCACGCCGTCGACGGCGCGCAATTCGCCCCGGGACGTATCAAGGCTCGTTTTCAGGCTTGTGACGTCCAGCACGATTTCCGTCGCATGGCCGGTCACATGCGCACCCGGGGATCGAAGCCGTCGCGCACCGCGTCGGCGAACAGGTTGGCCGCCAGGACCAGGGCAAACATGAAGGTGAATGCCGTCGCCAGCGCCCACCACACGACCGG
>JANYII010000324.1 GCA_025358705.1 Betaproteobacteria bacterium
CGGCGTAGAACACTGCGCCGACCACCGCGATCAGCGGCAGGCGGAAGAAATCCACCGGCACGATCACCATCGCATCAGCGAGCTTCATCGCCCGCGTCATGCAGTAATGCGCGGTGAAACTGCCGAACCCGATGCCGAGGATCCACGGCAGGTCATCCATTCCCGGCGCAATCCAGCCCGGCAGCGCCGCCGCGAAGCACACCGGGGTCTGGATCACCGACATCCAGAACAGCACCGCCATCGGCGATTCGGTGGTCGAAAGCTGCTTGGTGCCTATGAACTGGACGGCGAAGCACAGAGCGCCGAACAGCATCACCAGCGATGCCGGCTGGAACACGCCGATGCCGGGACGCAGGATCACCAGCACCCCGGCCAGGCCCATGAGCAGCATCACCACCCGGCCGCGGTTCATGTGCTCGCCCAGCACCAGCACCGCGAGAATCGCGGTCCAGATCGGCGCGGTGAATTCGATCGCGAACACCATCGCGAGCGGCAGCGCGCCGATGGCGTAGACCCAGGAGGCCTGGCCGCCGATATGCACGCCGTTGCGCCACAGGTGCAGGCCGATGCGGCGCGTCCTGAGCGCGGCAAAACCCGGCCCGCCGGCAAATAGCGTTGCCGCCAGCACGATCAGCAGCGACACGCCGGTGCGGAAAAACAGGATCTCGAAGGTGCCGATATGCTTCAGCAGCTGGCGCGCGGCGATCGCCATGGCGCAAAAGGACAGCACGGTGCACGACATCCACAGGATGCCGCGCAATGTCTTGCTCAAGGTTTTTTCTTGTCCGGCCTGGAAGCGGTCGGGCCGCCCGCCTTGCGCCACTCGCCGAAGCCGCCCTGCAGGTGCAGCACGTTCTTCATGCCCATGTCGCCGAGCGCCGCCGCGGCGAGCGTGCCGCGCCAGTCCGCCTGGCAATAGAGGATGAAGGTCTTGTCGTCGGTGAACACCGGCTTGTAGTACGGGCTCTCGGGATCCACCCAGAACTCCAGCATGCCGCGCGGCGCGTGGAACGCGTCCGGGATCATGCCCTCGCGCTCGAGCTCGCGCACGTCGCGGATGTCGACGAACACCGTCTTTTCGTCGCCGATGCGCTTCCTCGCCTCTTCGATCGAGATGCCCGTCGAGCGCTGCTCGGCCTCGGCGATGAGCTGCTTGATTCCCTTTCTTATCATGGCGCTATTGTTCCACAACCCCGCGTAGAATCGCGCCATGCCCATCTACGAGTACGCCCCTCTCTCAGGCAAGTGCAAGCAGTGCGACGCCCGCTTCGAGGTCTACCAGCGCGTCGCCGATGCAAAGCTCAAGAAGTGTCCCGATTGCGGCAAGCCGGTCGAGCGCCAGATCAGCGCCGTCCCGGTGCACGGGAAATTCTCGACCAAGTCCGACAGCAGGATCAAGGACCTCGGCATGACCAAGTACGTGAAGACGAGCGACGGCTCGTATGAGCGCACGGTCGGCAATGCGGGGCCGAAAATGATCAGGGAACCCAAGAAATGAAAAAGCTGCTGGCAATCGTCACCGCATGCCTTTCCTTTGCCACTCACGCCGCCGATCCCTACCCCGTCAAGCCGGTGCGCATCATCGTCGCCTCCGGCCCGGGCAGCGGCGACGATTTCGCCACTCGCGTCGTGGCCGAGCGGCTGAGCGCGATCCTCGGCCAGCCATTCGTCGTCGAGAACCGGCCCGGCGCGGGCGGCGTGATCGGCCAGACCGCGGTGCTCAAGTCGGCGCCCGACGGCTACACGCTGCTGCTCGCCGGCGGCTCGATGGCCGGGGCGCGATTCGTCAACGCCGCAGTCACCTACGACATCGTGAAGGACTTCACGCCGGTGTCGCTGATCGAGACCTCGCCCTTCGCGCTGGTGGCCAGCGCGTCGCTGCCCGCGAAGGATCTCAAGGAATTCATCGCGCTCGCTCGCTCGAGTCCGGGCAAGATGACCTACGGCACCATCGGCGCGGGGCAGGTGCCGTGGTGGGCGGTGTTCCTGTTCAACAGCATGGCGGGCGTGACGGCGATCGAAGTCACCTACAAGGACACGGCAGGGGCGATGACCGACGTCATGACCGGACGTCTCGACTATTTCGTCACGGCCCTGGTAAGCGCGATCGCGAGCAAGGACAAGCTGCGCGTGCTCGCCGTGACCTCGGCAGAGCGCTCGGCGATGCTGTCCGACGTACCGTCCATGGCGGAAGCCGGATTGCCGGGCTACGACATGCCGGCCTGGCGCAGCATCATGGGCCCGGCGGGCATGCCGCCCGAAGTGGTGGCCATCCTGAACAAGGCGATCCAGCAGGCGCTCGCGTCACCCGACCTGCGCGACCGCTTCGCGAAGGCGGGCTCAGTGCCGCTCGGCAGCACGCCCGCGGAACTGCGCAAGCGCTATGAGCACTGGATGGGGATCTTCGAGAAGATCGCGAAGGACGCCGGCGTCAAGCCGCAGTAACTATTTCATCACCGCCGCGTACACCATGTCGTGCATCAGCGTGCGGTAGTACACGCGCTGCTTCGGCGACTGCATCATGAACACGACGAAGAGATCCGTCTTCGGATCCACCCAGAAGTAGGTGCCACCCGCGCCGCCCCAGTAGTAGGTACCTGCCTCCGCGGGGAAGGACGCTTCGCCCGAGACCTTGCGCACGCCGAAGCCGAGGCCGAAACCGTGGCCGGGACCCGGCAGGAAGAGCGGCGTGGTGGCGATCGCGGTGCCAAGATGGTCGGACGTCATGTAGCCGAGCGTCTTCGGGCTGACGTAGCGCTTGCGGTCCAGCGTGCCGCCGTTCAGCAGCATCTGCGAGAAGCGCGCGTACTCCATCGCGGTGGACATCAGGCCGCCGCCGCCCGACTCGTACTTGCCCGCCACGCGCGGGTCGCCAAAATTGGCGTTGGTGCCGATGTTGCGGTCGTCGGCAAAGGGTTCAGCCAGGCGCGGCTGCCTGGCGGCATCGGCGACGTAGAAACTGGTGTCCTTCATGCCCAGCGAATCGAGCACGCGCTCCTTCATCGCCTGGAGCAGCGGCTTGCCGGTCACCACCTCGATCACGCGGCCGAGCACGTCGGTCGAATGGCTGTAGTCCCATGTGGTACCGGGCTGGTAGGCGAGCGGCAGTTTCGAGACCTTGTCCGCCAGCATTTCGTTCGTCATGTCCGTCCCGCCGAGGTTCGCGTCCGCATACGCGGCCTTGACGAGCCCAGTGCCGAAAAAGCCGTAGGTGATGCCCGAGGTATGGCGCATCAGGTCCTGGATGGTGATCTGCCGGCGCGTGGGCGTGAGTTCCAGCACCGGCTTGCCGGCCGCATCCGGCTTCTCGACGCCGACCTGCATCTTGGCGAAGGACGGGATGTACTTCGACACCGGGTCCGAGAGCATGAGCTTGCCCTCCTCCACCAGCATCATCGCCGTCAGCGTGGTAATCGGCTTGGTCATGGAGTAGATGCGGAAGATCGCGTCCTTTGTCATCGGCGCGCTGCCGGCCGGGTCGATCTTGCCGACCGTGTCGTACATCACCACCTTGCCGTGGCGCGCGACGAGGACCACGGCGCCGGGAATCTTTTTCGCCTCGACATCGGCGGCGAGCGTCGCGGTGATGCGCGCGAGGCGTTCGGTGGACATGCCAACCGCTTCGGCCTTGGCGCGCGGCAGGTCTTTTACCTGGGCCTGGACTGGCGCCAGCAGCAGTGCCGATGCCAGACCTAATGCCAGGATGAGCGGCTTTTTCATATATTGATCTCCCAATTCAAAACAGCGGCCAAGATAGAGGGGCGACCGCCCCCTTGTCAATGAATGCCCTGATAGTATTTGCAGTCTTCAGTCGTCTACTTCAAGGAGTGGATCATGGCAAGGATTCATCTGCAGGCGATCGCGGCGGGCGCAGCGTTCATCGTGGCGGCGGGAACCGCAATGGCGCAAGGCGCGCCGATCGTGATCGGCTCGTCGATTCCGCTGACCGGCACCGTGGCCTCCTTCGGGCAGCATTCGCGCTGGGGCGCGGAAATGGCGATCGCCGAGGCCAACGCCAAGGGCGGCGTGCTCGGGCGCAAGATCGAGATCGACTTCCAGGACAACCGCTGCAACCCGGCCGAAGCCGTGAAGAGCGTCACGCAGATGCTCGCGGAGAAGAAATACGTCGCGATCCATGACGGCCTGTGCAGTTCGGCGGCGCTCGCCATCATGCCGCTGGTGGAGCGCGCCGGCATCCCGTTCGTCGTGGCGAACGCCTCGGCGACCTCGATCGCCGAGAAGTCGGGCGTGGGCGGCAACAAGTGGACCTTCAAGGTGAATCCGACCGACGCCAGCCTGCTCGACGCGCTGATCCGCCACCTGCACAAGGACGGCAAGGCGGGCGGCATCGCCTTCCTCGGCGAAGACTCCGACTTCGGCCGCGCCGGCTCCGACGGCCTCACCCAGGCGCTGTCGAAACTCAATCTCAAGCTCGCCTCGACGGATTACTTCCAGAAGGGCGCGCCGGATTTCACCGCCGTCTTCACGCGCATCAAGGCGGCCAAGCCGCAGCAGCTTGCGCTCTACGCCGTGTCGGCCGACTTCCAGAACGCGATGCGGCAGTGGGCGCAGCTCGGCGGCGGCGTGCCGCTCACCGGCCGCCCGCTGGTGGACCAGGTGCCCGCCGAGATCATGGCCAGCGGCCTGCTCGACGGCACCACGGCCGTGCAGCCCTACGATCCCTCGGTCGACACACCGGGCAACAAGGCGTTCGTCGCCGCCTTCACCGCGCGCTTCAATACGGCGCCGATCCTGATCAGCTTCGAGTCCTACGAGTCGACGCAGATCCTGCTGGACGCCATCCGGCGCGCCGGCAAGACCGACCCGGCCGCGATCCGCGATGCGCTCGCGACGACCAAGTTCGCCTCGATCCTCGGCTCCACCGTGGAATTCGACCAGAACAACCTGGCGCACAACAACGCCATCATCCTCACCATCCGGGGCGGCAAGGTGGTGGTCCTCGGCATGAGCAAGACCTGACCGGGCGCGCCGCGCCGGCAGGTTTCCGGCCCGCGGGTAAATCCTAGCAGGTGGATCCTAGCTTCCTCCTGCAGCTCCTGATCAACGGCATCGTGATCGGCGTGATCTACGCGCTGATCGCGATGGGCCTGTCGCTCATCTTCGGCGTGCTGGAGATCGTCAACTTCGCGCACGGCGAGTTCTACATGCTGGGCGCGATGCTCGCGTACTACCTCTCCATCGGCACCACGCTCGGCTACTGGCCGACGGTCGCGATCGTCACCGCCGTGGCGCTGTGCCTCGGCTTCGTCCTCTACGAGGCGCTGCTGGCCTCGCTGCACGGCGAGGGCTTCGAGCGCAGCATCCTGCTGACCCTCGGCCTGTCGATGGTGCTGCAGAACGGCGCCGTGTTCCTCTTCACCACGACGCCGAAGATGATCGCCGGCAGCCTGACCTACAGCAACGTCGTGCTGGGCAGCGTGCGCGTGCCGGTGCTGCGCCTGTACGCGCTCGGCATGGGACTCGCCGCATTCGCCGCGCTCTACCTGATCCTGAACCGCACCCGCATCGGCAAAGCCATGCGCGGCGTGGCGCAGAACCGCGATGCCGCGCTGATGGTCGGCATCAACCCGCACACGGTCTCGCGCCTGGCGGTGGCCATCGGCATCGGCCTTTCCGGGCTCGCCGGAGCCGTACTCGCGCCGGTCTACGCGGTGGATCCGATGATGGGCGCTTCCTTCGTGTTCAAGGCTTTCGCCATCATCATCATCGGCGGCCTCGGAAACATTTCGGGCGCCGCCATCGCCGCCGTGGCGCTGGGCGTGCTGGAGAGCCTGATGAGCGCCTTCCTGCCGCTGGTGCTGGTCGACGCCTTCGCCTTCGTGGCGATGATCGCGATCCTGCTGTTCCGGCCGCAGGGACTGTTCGGCCGCGGCGTGCGCGTGTGAACGAATATTTCCTCGCGCTGGGCGTGAGTTTCGGCGTGTTCTCGGTACTCGCGGGCGGATTGAACCTCGTCTACGGCTACACCGGCCTGCTGTCCTTCGCGCAAGTGGCGTTCTTCGGCATCGGCGGCTACACCGCGGCGCTGCTGGTGACCGAGCGCGGCTGGTCGCTGTGGACGGCCGCCGGCGCCGGCGGCC
>JANYII010000013.1 GCA_025358705.1 Betaproteobacteria bacterium
CGCGATGGCCGATCATCACCACTTCGTTGCCTTCGCGCAGCATTTTCGCGACCTCGACGTGGACCTTGGTGACCAGCGGACAGGTCGCGTCAAACACCTTGAGCCCCATCGCCTCGGCATCGCGGAAGATCTGCCTGGCCACGCCGTGCGCCGAGAAAACCACCGTGCCGCCGCGCGGCACTTCGTCCAGCTCCTTGACGAATACCGCACCCCTCGCGCGCAGGTCCTCGACCACGAACCGGTTGTGCACGATCTCGTGGCGCACGTAGATCGGCGCGCCCAGCTGCGCGAGCGCGCGATCGACGATCTCGATGGCGCGCTCGACGCCGGCGCAGAAACCGCGGGGCTTGGCGAGCAGGACTTCCATCGGCAAATTCTAGGGCTTGCGGCGGTAGGCGGCATCGAAGGCCGCTTCGAGCACGGGATGCGCGCCGCGCAGGCCGTCGATCACCCGCTTCGCCCACTCGAAATACTCGCGCCGCCGCTCCAGGTCCCACTTGGCGGGCGGGCGCTCTGCGACATCGCGCAGGTTGCAGATCTTGTCGGCCAGCTTGACCAGTTTCGCGCCCGGGCTGATGCCGGCGGCGTGCACGATCTGCAGGCGCTTGCGCTCGGCCTTGGGCAGGTCTTTGTCGTCGGTGACCTCGGCCACCATGCCGGCGATGCCGCTGCCGAAATGCTCGACCAGTTCCTCGAAGGTGGTCGCGGTGTCCTCGATGGTGTCGTGCAGCAGCGCCGCGGCGAGCACCTCGATGTCGGTGACGCCGCCTTCGCCCGTCAGCACCTGGGCCAGTGAGATCGGATGGTTGATGTAGGGCGAGGCTTCTGCGTCCTTGCGCCGCTGGTCGCGGTGCTTGTGGGCCGCGAACGCGAGCGCGCGCAGCAGCAGTGCCAGATCCTTGTCGGGACTGTCTGTCATCCGGATTGCTTTTGAAAAAAACTTTCAATAATGAGGATCGCCGCGCCCACGGTGATCGCGGAATCGGCGACGTTGAAAGCCGGGAAGTGCCAGCCCGCGGCGTGGAAATCGAGGAAATCGACCACCTGGCCGTACACCAGCCGGTCGTAGAGGTTGCCGAGGGCGCCGCCCAGGATGAGCCCCAGGCCGCCGCAGAAAAGTTTCTTGTTTTTATTCCCGACAATCAGAAAACTGACGACGACCGAAGCGAGGATCGCAATCGCCGCGAAAAAGAAAGTCTGCCAGCCCTGCGCCGTGGCGAGGAAGCTGAACGCCGCGCCCTTGTTGAATACCAGCACGAGGTTGAAAAAATCGGTGACCACGCGCCCTTCCCCGGCGACAAAAGCCTGCAGCACGAGCGCTTTCGTGACGCGGTCAAGAATGACGACCAATCCGGCCAGGCCGAACCAGTGCAGCGTCCTAGGCATGCAGCCGGGTCTCGCCCGGGCCGTTCAGGTTGCCCTCGCAGCGGCCGCACAGGCCGGCTGCGCTCACGTCGGCGCGGTAGTGCCAGCAGCGCTCGCATTTCTGGTGTCCGCTTGCCTTCACGTCAACTTGAATTGGGCCTCCGTTCGCTTCTTGCACCGTGGCACGCGAGGTAATAAGCACAAACCGCAGCTCATCGCCCAGACGCACCAACGAGTCATAGATAGAACCATGCGCCCGGATGTCTAGTTCCGCTTGAAGGGGAGATCCAAGCTCTTTCTGCGCACGCCGTTCTTCAATTCGCTTCGTAACGATTTCGCGAAATTGACGAACGTTCCCCCAATGGTCCAGTACGGATTGGTCCAACTCCGCGTCCGGGACCGCATGCCAGGTTTCCTCGAAAATGCTTTTCTCGCCCTTGCCGCCGGACACCGCCCAGGCTTCCTCGGCGGTGAAGCTCAGGATCGGCGCCATCAGGCGCACCAGGCTTTGCGCGATATGCCAGAGTGCCGTCTGCGCCGAACGCCGTGCGCGTGAATCGGCGCCGCAGGTATAGAGCCGGTCCTTGAGGATGTCGAGGTAAAAGCCGCCCAACTCCTCCGAGCAGAAACCCTGCAGTTTCTGCGTCACGAGGTGGAACTGGTAGGCCTTGTAGTCCTCGACCACGGCCGCCTGCAGGCGCGCCGTGAGCGCGAGCGCGTAGCGGTCGATCTCGGTCATCTGCGCCACCGGCACCGCATGCTTCGCCGGATCGAAATCCGAGGTGTTGGCGAGCAGGAAGCGCAGGGTATTGCGGATCCGCCGGTAGCTTTCGACGACGCGCTTCAGGATCTCGTTCGAGATGGTGAGTTCGGCCGAGTAGTCGCTGCTGCCGATCCACAGGCGCAGGATCTCGGCGCCCAGCGTTCCGGCGACCTGCTGCGGCGCCATGCCGGTGCCCTTGGACTTCGACATCTTGCGGCCTTCCATGTCGATGACGAAGCCGTGCGTCAGGATCGCCTTGTACGGCGGCACGCCGTTCATCATGCAGGACACGAGCAGCGAGGAATGGAACCAGCCGCGGTGCTGGTCGGATCCCTCCAGGTACAAATCGGCGGGAAACGCACTTTCGCCCGCGTGTGAGCCCTTGAGCACGGTGAGGTGCGTGGAACCCGAATCGAACCAGACGTCGATCGTGTCCTTCACCTTCTCGTAATTTGCCGCATCGGCGCCGAGGAACTCCGCGGTAGTCACCGTCTGCCAGGTCTCGATACCGCCCTTCTCCACACGCTTCGCGACCTCTTCAAGCAGTTCCAGCGTGCGCGGATGCAGCGTGCCGGTTTCCTTGTGCACGAAAAACGGCATCGGCACGCCCCACTGGCGCGCGCGCGACAGCGTCCAGTCCGGGCGGTTGGCGATCATGCCGTGCAGCCGCGCCTTGCCCCAGGCAGGAAAGAATTCCGTGGCCTCGATGCCGCGCAGCGCCGTCGCACGCAGGGGCTCGGCAGGCTTGATGCCGTTGTAGCCCGGCACCGCGTCCATGCCCGCGAACCACTGGATGGTGGCGCGCAAGATCACAGGCGTCTTGTGGCGCCAGCAGTGCATGTAGCTGTGGACGTGCTTCCAGTCGACGGCGAACAGGACGCCTTTCGCCTCCAGCAACTTCACGATCTTCGGGTTGGCATCCCAGATCGACAGCCCGCCGAAATCCGGCAGCGTGGACACGTATTTCCCGTCGCCCATGACCGGCGTCAGGATCTCGTCGTCCTTCATGCCGTTGCGGCGGCAGGAATCGAAGTCCTCCACGCCGTAGGCGGGCGCCGAGTGGACGATCCCGGTGCCCGCGTCCAGCGTCACGTAGTCGCCCAGGTAGACCGGCGAAGTGCGATCGTAGAACGGATGCCGGAAGCGGATGTTCTCCAGCGCCTTGCCCTTCGCCTTGCCGATCAGCTTCCAGACCTTCACTCCGTACTTCGCCAGCAGCTTCGGCATGGCGAGGGCATCGAATTCCTCCTCGGTCGCCTCCGGCACGTCGCCGGGCGCGAGCATCCCGTCAGCGAGGATCAGAAGGCCGCGGTCAGTATCCAGGAGGGCATAGTCGAAATCCGGATGCACGTTCAGCGCCTGGTTGCCGGGCAGCGTCCAGGGCGTGGTGGTCCAAATGACGGCGAAGCCTGCTTTATCTGGAATACTTTTTAAATTAAATGCTTTTGCAATCTTTTCGGGTTCAGCGAACGGAAATCCCACATCGATCGCGGGATCCTTGCGGTCTTCGTACTCGACTTCCGCCTCGGCCAGCGCCGATTGGCAGTCGAAGCACCAGTTCACCGGCTTGAGGCCGCGGAAGATGTAGCCCTTCTTCAGCAGCGTGCCAAGGCCGCGGATCTCGTCCGCCTCGTTGCCGTAGGCCATCGTCAGATACGGGTTGTCCCAGTCGCCGAGGATGCCGAGGCGCTGGAAATCCAGCTTCTGCTTGGCGATCTGTTCCGTCGCGTAGGCGCGGCACAATCGCTGCGTTTCGCCCGCGGGCAGGTTCTTGCCGTGCTTTTTCTCGATCTGCACTTCGATCGGCATGCCATGGCAGTCCCAGCCCGGCACGTAAGGCGCGTCGAACCCGGCCAGGGCCTTCGATTTGACGATCACGTCCTTGAGGATCTTGTTGACCGCATGGCCGATGTGGATGTCGCCATTGGCGTAGGGCGGCCCGTCGTGCAGTACGAAGCGCTTGCGGTTCTGCGCTTTCGCGACCGCGCGCAGGCGCTTGTAGACGCCCTTGTCGTTCCACTCCTTCACCCACAGCGGCTCGCGCCTGGCGAGATCGCCCCGCATCGGGAACGGCGTGTCGGGCAGGTTCAGCGTGCTTTTGTAGTCAGCCATTTTTCCTGAAGTAGTCCCTTGCCTCGCCTGCGTCCCGCGCGATCGCGGCGCGCAGCGCTTCCAGCCCATCGTACTTTGCCTCGTCCCGCAGCTTGTGCCGGAATTTCACCCGCAGGTGGCGCCCGTAAAGATCGCCTTTCCAGTCAAATAAATGCACTTCCAGAAGCGGCGGCGCGTTTTCCCTGACCGTCGGCCGCCTGCCCACGCTGGCCACGCCCCGCAATACGGCGTGTGTCTCCTCGAGTTCCACTTCGACGGCGAATATTCCTGCCAGCGGCGGCCGGCGCCGCAACACGATGTTCGCAGTCGGAAAACCAAGCGTGCGTCCCAGCTTCTCGCCATGCGCAACGCGCCCGCTCATCGTGTATTCGCGCCCGAGCAACCGGGCAGCGCCCGCCAGGTCGCCCGCCGCGAGCGCCGTACGCGTCGCGGAACTCGATATACGCTCGCCTGCGTTCGTCACTTCCGGCATCGCTTCGAGCCCGAATCCCAGCCTCGCCGCAGACGCTTCTAGCAGCGCGAAATCGCCTGCGCGCCTGGCGCCGAAGCGGAAATCCCGCCCCACCAGCAGCCAGCGCATTCCGAGGCCGCGCACCAGCACGTCTTCAATAAAACGATCAGCCGCCAGCGCCGCCAGCTGCGCACCAAAACGAAGCACGTGCGTCCTGTCGATCCCCGCCCCGGCGATCAGTTCGAGCTTTTCCCGCAGGCGCGACAATCGGGCCGGCGCTGCGGAAGGCTGGAAAAATTCGCGCGGGTGCGGTTCGAATGTCAGGACGCTGCAAGGCAGCTTCATTTCGCGCGCCCTGGCGACCAGCCTGTCCAGCATTGCGCGGTGCCCGCAGTGCACGCCGTCGAAATTGCCGATGGTGAGCCCCACGGGACCGCCCCCCGGCCTGATTGTTCCGTGCGAGACCTGCATCCGGACGTGTAAAATGTTGAATTATAGCGGCTTTCGCTCGGCCAGATGCACTCGGGAGGAGACTTGTGAAGACGCTCGAAGACCAGATGTCGTTTTACGCGGCCTACCATCAGGACGCGCGCAACAAGGCGACGCATTTCGTCGGCGTGCCGATGATCGTTTTCTCCCTCATGGTTCCGCTTGGCTGGCTGCGCGTCGAGATCGGCGGCATTGCGTTGACCGGCGCCCTCGTCGTCACCTCCTTGCTGCTCCTGTACTACCTGGTGCTCGATGTCCCGCTTGGCCTGGCGATGGGCGCGGTGTTCGCGCTGATGCTGTGGGGCGCGGATCCCCTGTCGCAGGCCGCGCTCGTCGCAAGCCTGGGCTGGTTCCTGGTCCTGTTCATCGTCGGCTGGGCGCTGCAGCTCTGGGGCCACGTCTACGAAGGCCGCAAGCCGGCGCTGGTGGACAACCTGTTTCAGATCTTCGTCGCGCCCATCTTTCTCGCCGCTGAGGTATTCTTCGCGCTCGGCTACAAGCCCGGGCTGCACGAAGCGGTGCAGCGGCGAGCGATGGAGATGCGCGCGAAAGCGGGTGTCGGAATCGCGCCCGGCGGCCTGACATCCGCCTGAAGCACCCGGTCGTTCCCGCACTCGCAAAGGAGGGGTTGCGATGATGAAGCTGTGCCTGGGCCTGTCGCGCATGATCGATGCGATGAACGAACGCATCGGCACCATCGCCGACTGGATGGTGCTGCTGTCCTGCCTGATCAGCGCGGGCAACGCCTTCTCGCGCTACGCGTTCAACGTCAGCTCGAACGCCTGGCTGGAGATCCAGTGGTACATGTTCGGCGCCGTGATCATGCTGGGCACCTCCTACACGCTGAAGAAGAACGAGCACGTGCGCGTCGACATCGTCTATGCCAACGTCAGCACGCGCCGGCAGATCGGCATCGACATCTTCGGCTTCATCCTGTTCATGCTGCCGGCGACGGTCATCCTGGCTTACCTGTCGTGGCCGATTTTCTACAATGCCTGGCACATGAGCGAGATCTCGTCGAACGCCGGCGGCCTGATCCGCTGGCCGGTCAAGATCCTGCTGCCGATCGGCTTCTTCCTGCTCACCCTGCAGGGCGTTTCGGAGCTCATCAAGCGCATCGCCATGATCACCGGCCACATGAAGGCCGACTTGCACTACGAAAGGCCGTTGCAGTGAGAAATTCAGACGTGAAGGCCCTGACGTGATCCCCTTGGATTTGATGGCGCCCGTGATGTTCGGGGGGCTGGTGCTGTTCATGCTGATCGGCTTCCCGGTCACTTTCTCGCTCGCCGCGGTGGGCCTTTTCTTCGGCTTCATCGCCATCGAGTCCGGCTACTTCGAATTCGCGCTGCTGCAGGCGCTGCCGGAACGCGTGTTCGGCATTATTTCGAACGACACGCTGCTGGCGATCCCGTTCTTCACCCTGATGGGCGCGATCCTGGAGCGCTGCGGCCTCGCCGAGGACCTGCTGGACGGCCTGGGCCAGCTATTCGGCCCGATCCCCGGCGGCCTCGGTTACGCGGTGATCATCGTCGGCGCCATCCTTGGCGCGATCACGGGCACGGTCGCGGCCTCGGTGATCGCGATGGGGCTGATCTCGCTGCCGGTGATGATGCGCTACGGCTACGACCAGCGCTTCGCCACGGGTGTCATCGCGGCCTCCGGCACCATCACCCAGCTGATCCCGCCGTCCCTCGTGCTGATCGTGCTGGCCGACGTGCTCGGCAAGTCGGTCGGCGACATGTACGCCGGCGCCTGGGGCCCGAGCGTGGTGCAGGTGCTGCTGTTTGCGGGCTACGTCCTGCTGGTGAGCATCTTCAAGCCGCAGTGGGTGCCGGGGATCCCGAAGTCCTCCCGCACCCTGCACGGCTGGCCGCTGATAAAGAAGTGCCTCTGGGGCATCGTGCCCTCCGCGGTCCTGATATTCCTGGTGCTGGGCACCATTTTCCTCGGCCTGGCGACGCCGACCGAGGCGGGCGCCATGGGCACCGTGGGCGCGATCGCACTGGCGGTGGTGCACCATCCCGAGTTCTCGCGGCACGGCAGGATTGCGGCGTGGATCGCGCTGGTGACGATCCTGGTGATCTGCGTGCCCGCGTCGCTCATGCTCGCCGACGAGTGGATGCCCGCGCTGGCCGCCACGTCGGGCGCGTTTTTCGAGAAGCTGCGCGCGCCGCTGTTCGTGGTGTTCTACATCGGCCTTGGGGTGCTGATGTGGGAAGGGGTGCGCATCGTCAAGCTGCGAAACCTGATCTGGCAGGCATCGCAGAACACCATGCGCATCACCGCCATGGTGCTGTTCATCCTGATCGGCTCGACGACCTTCGTGCTCGTCTTCCGCGGCGTGAACGGCGACCCGTTCATCGAGCACCTGCTGTCCCACCTGCCGGGCGGGGCGGTCGGCTTCCTGATCTTCGTCAACGTGTTCGTCTTCTTCCTTGCCTTCTTCCTCGACTGCTTCGAGGCCACCGGCGCGAGCAGCGGGATGATGATGAAGGCGATCTCGAAGAAGTCGAG
>JANYII010000039.1 GCA_025358705.1 Betaproteobacteria bacterium
CATGCCGAGGTGCAATATGAGGTGGCCGTCGCCGCAATCCAGCAGCAGGTATTTGCCGCGCCGCGTGACCTGGCGCACGACGCGCCCGGCCAGAGCGTGCACCGCATCGGGAATCGGCCAGCGCAGGCGGGGATCGCGCACCGTGACCCCGGCGATCGTCCGGCCAACGACGTGGGGCGCAATTCCCCGGCGAGTGACTTCGACTTCTGGCAGTTCCGGCATCGTGCAGCGTATCCGCAGGTTGTCTTGTGCGAGGTACTAAATGTACCTACACTGATCATGACATGCTCGTAGTTCCAAACCGGCTTGCAGCATTCACCGCGACTCTTCTTGCCGCGGCCTTCATGTTCGTGCATGGCAGCGTTCAGGCGCAACAATCGTCCGACGAAGACGACGACGATGACGCGCCTTCCGCGCCGGCGCTGGCGCCGGTATCCGGGCCGCCGCCGAACCTGCCGGTACAGGAGCTGACGGGGCAGACCCTTTACGAATTCCTGTACGGCGAAATTGCCGCGCAGCGCGGCAATCCCGTGCTGGCGGCGCAGACTTTTCTAGAATTGTCCCGCCGCACCCGCGATCCGCGCATCGCGCGTCGCGCGGTGGAAGTCGCGAATTTCGCGCGCATGCCGGCACTCGCGCTCGAGTCGGCGCGTGTCTGGGTCGACACCGACCCGGCGTCCGCGCAGGCGCTGCAGGCGGTCACTGTCCTGCTGGTGAGCGCAAAGCGCGTCGACGAGGCCGAGCCCTACCTCGCGAAACTGCTCGCGATCGACGCCAACGCTGCGGCAAACGGCTTCATGCAGCTCTCGCGGCTGCTGGCGGGAAACCCCGATCCGCAGGCGAACCTGCGCGTGGTGCACAAGCTCGCGGCGCAATACCCGAAGCTGGCGCAGGCGCACCTGGCGTTGTCGCAGGTTGCGGCCGTGGCGAACGACGAAGCGCTCGCGCTCGCGGAGGCGCGCGGCGCCCTGGAGCTGCGTCCGGACTGGGAGGTCGCGGCGATGTACGAAGCCCAGCTGCTGCAGCGGCGCTCGCCTGCCGAGGCGGCCAGGCGGCTGACGGCTTTCCTCGAGAAAAATCCCGATTCGCGGGATGTGCGGCTCGGTCTCGCGCGCACGCTGGTCCTCGACAAGCGCTATCCGGAGGCGCGCGCGGAGTTCGAGTCGATCCTCAAGCGGTTTCCGAAGGACATCGACGCGATCTACGCGGTGGGCCTGCTCGCCTTCCAGGTCAAGGAATACGCGGTCGCCGAGACCAACATGAAGCGGCTGCTGGAACTTGGTTTTCGCGACGCGAACTCGGTGCGCTTCACGCTGGCCCAGATCGCCGAGGAGCAGAAGGACTGGCCGGGCGCGATCCGCTGGTACGACGCGATCCAGCGCGGCGAGCAGGCGCTGCCGGCGCGCATGCGCACCGCCAACGCGATCGCCAAGCAGGGCAAGCTGGCCGAGGCGCGCGCCTACCTGCACGGCGTGAGCGTGCAGGCCGAACCGCAGCGCGTGCAACTGCTGGTAGCCGAATCGCAGCTGTTGCGCGATGCGAATCTGAATAGCGAGGCATTCGACCTGCTTGGGCAGGCGCTGCGCAAGACCCCCGACGAGCCCGACCTGCTTTACGACCATGCGCTCACGGCGGAAAAACTCGATCGCTTCGACATTCTCGAATCGAGCCTCAAGCGGCTGATCCAGTTGAAGCCGGACCATGCGCATGCCTACAACGCGCTCGGTTATTCGTTCGCCGATCGCAACCTGCGCCTGCCGGAGGCGAAGCAGCTGATCGAGAAGGCGCTCGAGATCGCGCCTGCGGATTTGTTCATCGTCGACTCGCTGGGCTGGGTGCTGTACCGCATGGGTGACCTGAAGGGCGCCGCGCAGCAGTTGCGGCGCGCCTGGGAAGGCCGCCCGGACGGCGAGATCGGCGCCCACCTGGGCGAAGTGCTGTGGGCGCTCGGCGATCGCGACGAAGCGCGCCGCATCTGGCAGGAATCCCTCAAGACCAGTCCCGAGAACGACACGCTGCAAAAGACCTTGAAGCGCTTCGCTCCCTAGGAAACCGGTGCTGGAACCGCGAGACCGTGCGTAGCCTTTGCGTCGCCGTAGCCGCGCTGGTGCTGGCGGCTTGCGCGGGACCCGGGTTCCTGTTTCCCGCAACCGACCTCGATTTCGAGCTTTCGGGCCGCATTGCGGCGACCTACCGCGACGACGCGGGCAGCGGCAATATCGCTTGGCGGCATGGGGTGCGCTTCGATGAAATGCTCCTGACCACGCCTTTCGGCCAGGGTATCGCGCGCCTCGCGCGCGCAGGCAGCGAGATCACGCTGACGACACAGAACGGGCGCGAGTTCCGGGCCGCGGACGCCGAAGAGCTTACCGACCAGGTGCTCGGCTTTCGCCTGCCGCTGGTGGGCCTGGCCGACTGGGTGCGCGGCCGCGCGGCGCCGAAGCCGGCGCCTGGCCCGACGGCAGAACGCAGGGATGAAAAGGGGCGCCTGCTTGAGTTCGAGCAGGCCGGCTGGAAGATCCGCTATCTCGAATACGCCGGTGCGCTGCCCTCGCGCCTGACGCTCAACTATCCGGGCCTG
>JANYII010000248.1 GCA_025358705.1 Betaproteobacteria bacterium
CCGGTGTTTTCCTGGCAGGCGATGATCGAGCTGGTGGTGCCGCTCGCGATCACGGTGCTGGTGGTGCAGAACGGGCAGGGCTTCGCGGTGCTCTCCGCCGCGGGCCACAAGCCGCCGATCGACGCGATTGCGGTCGCCTGCGGCGCCGGGTCGATCGTCACCGCCTTCGTGGGCTCGGTCTCCACCTGCCTCACCGGCCCGGTGAACGCGATCATTTCGTCCTCGGGCGAGAAGCACCGGCACTACACGGCGGGCGTCCTGGTCGGCGTGCTCGCGCTTGCCTTCGGCCTCCTGTCGCCGCTGTTCGTACGCCTGCTGCTCTCGATGCCGCCCGCGTTCATCGCGGTGCTCGGCGGCCTCGCGATGCTGCGCGTGCTGCAGACTGCGTTCGGCGTCGCGTTCGGCGGCAAATTCGCGCTCGGCGCGCTGGTCACGTTCCTGGTCACTGTCGCCGACGTGCCGATCTTCAACATCGGCGCCGCTTTCTGGGGCCTCGTGATCGGCTTCGGAATTTCCTGGCTGCTGGAGCGCCGGGACTTCGACCGCTAGGTTATTTCCCTTGGGCGCGCAGCGCGCGCGCCACGGAGGGATTGACGTCCGCGGGCTTTTCCACTACCTGCATCAGCATGAGCGTCAGCTTTTTCGCTGCGAGGCGGCGCTCAAGGTCGTTCTGCAATGCCACCACCGTGGTGTGTCGCGGGTCGTAGGCCACCGACAGCGAGGCGGACTCCACCGATACGCGGGCGCTGCCCTTGTCCGCCGCCGAGTCGGCGATTTTCACCAGCGCCTGCTTCGTCGCCTCGCCCGCGACCAGCGCGCCTTCGACATGGAAGAACGCCACGTAGTGCTTCTGGTTCAGGGCCCGCGTTACTACGACGTGGTCGTAGACCGCCGCCATCTTGTCTTCGACGCAGACGCCGCAGGCCAGCGCGGCACCCGTGAAGGTGAACTGCGCGGCGCTTAGTGCGATGAGGGCGGCTGCGCGTCGATCCATTCGAAGTACTTCTGGTACTGCTTGATCTCCGCATCCGACAGGCTCTGGTTCGGCATCGGCAGGTTGTTGAACTCCTTGAGCAGCGCCTTGGCGTCGGCGTCGGTCTGCAGCATCTTCTCCGGTTCCTTCAGCCAGCGCGCGAGCCAGTCCTTGCTGCGCCGCTTGCTGACGCCGGCGAGATCCGGCCCGAGCTTCTTGCCCTGTCCGACCGAGTGGCAGGCCAGGCACTTACTCTCGAAGGCCTGCTTGCCGGCGATCGCATCCGGATCCGTCGGCGTTGCCGAGGCCGGCATGTTGTGGTGTTCGAGTTCCTGCGCCGGCGGCTTCGTAGCAGTCGACACCAGGCCGATGGCGCCCTGCGATGCGTTGGCGAAGTGGTGGTCTACCATGATGTAGGAGCCGTCCTCGGGGATCATGAATTCCACCGTGGCGCTGTTGGAGGAGCCGAGCAGCACGGTCTGCATGCCGCGGAACTGGTTGTCCGGATTGCCCTCCATCCACACGCGGTCGAAGATCGTGCCGACGATGTGGAAGCTGGAAGTCTTGCTCGGGCCCACGTTCAGCACATGGATGCGCACGCGCTCGCCAGCTTTCGCGGCGAGCGGCTGCTTCACCATGCCGTTGTGCACGCCGTTGAACACCGTGTGCGTCGGCTGCGCCGCGCGCAGGCGGTCGGTGTCGAGCACGTAGAGCGGCGCGCCGTCCACCTTCTGCTTGCCGGGGTCGGGCTTGACATAGAACTCGCTCTGGATGACGACGTATTCCCGGTCGACCTTGGTCGGGTAGCCGTTGCGCGGCTCCACGATCACCGCGCCGTACATGCCCGAGGCGATGTGCTCCAGGATCATCGGCGTGCCACAGTGGTACATGAAGATGCCGGGGTAGTTGAGCGTGAACTCGAACTCGATGGTCTGGCCCGGCGCGATCGAACGGTACTTGTCCTGCGGCGAGACCATCGCCGCGTGGAAGTCCATCGAATGCATCATCGGCGCGGCGGTCAGGCGCACGCCCGGCACCGGCTCGTCGCTGCGGTTGGTCATGCTGAATTTTATTTTGTCGCCGACGCGTGCGCGCACCGTCGGGCCGGGGACGTGGTCGCCGAATGTCCAGGCGCTGAACTTCACGCCCGGCGCGATCTCGATGATCTTGTGCGTAGTGTCCAGCCGGATCGTTTTCACCGGCGACAGGTCGAGCGGCTTGAGCTCCGGAACGATGCTGAGCGCGGCGCCCTCGGCGAATGCACCGGTATGGCGTTCAGCCGAGACCTTGGCGGGGACCGGCTTGAGGTCCATCTTCGAGGTGTCGTAGTTGCCTGTGGGCGGCGCTGACGAGGGGCTGCAGGCTGCGAGCGAGATTCCCACCACGACTGCTGTTACCAGACGACCCCTCATGTAGCCTCCGCACTTTGGTTGTGCGTATAGTCTAGCTGGCTAGTCGGGTACTGGTTTGATCTGGGTCAAGGGGTGCAGGTAAAGGAAAACGAAGAGCAGGAATGCCGAGCTCCAGGCAGCACCGGCGGCCCAGGTGAGCGCTGTGCCCGACGATCCGGCCAGCGGAACGCCCAACCGCAGCAGGGCGGAGAGCGTGACCAACAGGTAGATCGCCACGGTTCCAGGTCCCGCCACCAGCGGTTGCCCGCTGTGGCCCAGCGTCGCGCGCGTCATCACGGCAAGCGTCATGGTGCCAACGGCGCCGACCGTGAGCGCGTGCAGCGCGGCGGATGCCGGCAACACCGGGAAAAATCCGTTCAAGCCAAGCAGCAGGAGCCCGAACGAGAGCCAGCCGTAACCGGCGTGCAGGACGAAGAGCAGAGGTTCGCGCAGCGTCGCCAGGCCGCACCAGCGCGACAGGCGGACGGCGAGCACGATTCCCGCGGCGAGGGCCAGCCAGCGCGTCGCCTCGCTATCCGGTGCGGCGACCCAGGCAGCGAGTGCGGCGAAGGTGATTGCGAGTGCCGCAATGTCGAATCGGAATCCTTGCGTCGGCAGCGCGCTTTTCGGCCGTACGCGCGCCAGCCAGTTGCGCGTGAAACTCGGGACGATGCGTCCCCCGACAAGGGCGATCAGCATCGAGAGCGTCGCGATGCCGAGGCGGTTGCCGATCTCGGCGGTGTATGAGATTCCGAGCGCGTGGAGGTGCACCAGCAGGCTGCCAGCCGCGAGCAGCGACAGGGCGGCGACCATCGGCAGGTTGCGCCAGTTGCCGCCGGCGACGATCTCGCGGGTGACGACCGCGATCAGCGCGACGGGAAAAGCAAGATCGATCAACGCCGCCGGCAGCGCACCGATCTTCGCCGACAGCAGCATCGCGACGCGTCCCGCCGCCCACAGGGCCGCCAGCGCGGCGAGCGGCGTACCGCGCAGCGGCAGGCGGCCAGTCCAGTTCGGAATCGCGGTGAGCAGGAAGCCGGCGACGCTGGCGAACGCGAATCCGAAGATCATTTCGTGCGCATGCCAGACCATCGGCGGCAGGGCGCTGGGCAGCACGAGTTCGGCAGCGTAGGCGCACAGCCAGACCGGAACCGCGATCGCGGACCACAGCCCAGCCAGTAGAAAGAAAGGCCGGTATCCCGCGGAAAACATGGGGCATGCTATCGCCCTGACGTGAGTGCGGTTTTGACGCCGATCAAAACAGGTTCAGGGGATATCGGGCTCTGACCCCGATTTTCCGGTGATGAGATCGGGTTCGCCGCAATGCCTGAGGATTTCGGCGCGCACCGCGTCGCGCAGCTTCACTGCCGCGGCCCAGTCTGTGCCATCGGGCGCGATGGGCGCGCCGATCGTCACGGAAACCGCCGCGCGGCGCAGGTACCAGGTGCCGTCGCGCAGCACGGAGCGGATGCCGCGCAGCGCAATCGGAATAACCGGAATGCCGGCCTGCGCCGCGGCCTGGAACGCGCCGGTGCGAAAGCCCATCAGCCCGGTATTCCGCGTGAGCGTACCTTCCGGGAACACAATCAGCGACACGCCGCGCTTCGCCGCTTCGGCCAGCTCGCCCGCGTGTTCCGTGCTCCTGGCGACGTCGAAGCGCTCGATGAACTGCGTGCCGAAGCCCGAGAGCAGCGCGCGCATGAGGAAGCTGTCCTGGAACTCGCGCTTGGCAACGAAGGCGTAGCTGCGGTACTCGAGGATGGCGAGCAGGACCAGCGCGTCCAGGTAGCTGGTGTGATTCACGGCAAGGACCACGGGGGTTTTCGTCTCGAGGTTTTCCTGTCCTCCGACGGCGACCGGAATGCCCGAAAAAAGCAGGAACCATTTTGAGACCGCTTTTCCAACCGTCCAGCAAGCTTTCACCGGCAGGAGAAGCGCCGCGAAAAAGGCAAAGGGAATCAGCACCGCAAAAACAACATAGGCGCGCAGCGCGAAGAGCGCGCCGCCAAGCGTGCGCAGGCCGCGGCGCAGCTGCGGGGCGGCGCCGGCCAGCACCAGGCGCACGAACTGCAACCACACCGCGCCCCCGGTCACCGCCGACGGCCCGCGCTCGTAGAACTCGCGCGCTGCGACGCGGCGGATCTTGCCGCTGGAGGTCTTGGGCACGGTCCCCGGCGGCGCCAGCACGATGTCGTCGGCCGGCGCGCCGATGAGCGACACTGCCAGTTCGTTGATCATGCGTTTCAGGTCATCGTGGCGCGAAGGCGCATTTTCCGAGCCGGTATTGCGCATCTCGGCCAGCACCACCACGCGCTCGGTGCCGCTGGCCGCGTCGCGGCTGCCGAACACGGCGACGCAGCCGCGCCGCACGCCGGCCAGGTCGCCCACCGCCTGCTCCAGCTCGTAGGGGCTGATGTTGCGGCCGCCGCGGATGATGATGTCCTTCTCGCGCCCGGTGAGGAACAGCGTGCCGCCGGAAAGGTAGGCGCGGTCGCCGGTGTTCAGCCAGTCACCGCTGCCGAACAGATGCTTAGTGGCCTCTGGGTTCCGGTAGTAACCCGAGGTAGACGACGGACCGCGAAACTGCAAATGGCCTTCCTGCCGGTCGGGCAATTCCAGACCGGCGGCATCCACCACGCGGATGTCGTGTCCGGGAATCGGCGTGCCGCAGCCGATCACGATCAGTGGTGAAGCGTCCCCGGGTTTCGCCTGCAATGCTTCGCCCGATCGCGTGAAGCGCTCGCGCTCGAGGCGGTCCGCGATCCAGGGCGTGCCCGGCACGGTGATCGCCACGCCGACCGAAGATTCCGCCAGGCCGTAGGACGGCGACAGGCAGTTCTTGCGCAGGCCATTTTTGCCGAAGCGCTTCTCGAATTCGATGATGGTGTCGGGGCTCACCGGCTCCGCGGCGTTGAAGGCGAAGCGCCAGCTGGAAAGGTCGATGCCTTCCATCTCCTCGTCCGGGATGCGGCGCAGGCACAGCTCGAAGGAAAAGTTCGGGCCGCCGGAGAGCGTGCCGCGGTGGCGGTGGATCGCGCGCAGCCAGCTCGAAGGCCGCGACAGGAAGGCGAGCGGCGACATCAGCACCGTCGGGAAGCCGAGCACCAGCGACGCGAAGTTGGCGCCGATGAGGCCGAGGTCGTGGTACAGCGGCAGCCAGCTCACGAAGACATCCGCCGCGCTGGTGTTCACCGCCAGGCCCATGGCGCGCACGTTGGCCATCAGGTTGGCGTGCGAGAGCACCACGCCCTTGGGGTTGCCGGTGCTGCCCGAGGTGTACTGGAGGAATCCCGTTTCGCCGGGCTTGCCATGGACCGGCTTGAAATTTTGCCCGGAAGTCGAACTTATCTCTTGCGGAGTCAGGATCAACTGCAGGGACTCCACCTGTGCGCGCAGCAGGTACGCGAGCGGCTTGGCCTCCGCAATGGTGATCATGATCGTCGCGCCGGCGCTCTTGAGTATCCCCACGTGGCGCGTCATGTGGTCTTCGATCGTCGTCAGCCGCGCCGGCGGATACAGCGGCACCGGCACGCCGCCCGCGAGCAGCACGCCGTAGAACGAGTAGAGGTACTCCTTGCAGGTCGGCAGCATGATCGCCACCATCTGCCCGTGCTGCAGTCCAGCCTGCGCGAGGTGCGCGGCATAGCCCATCGCGCCATTCCACAGGGCGCGATAGCTGAGCGGGAATTCCTTCTGTTCTTCGTACATGAACACTGTCAGCCGGTCCGGCTGGTGCTCGACGTGGTATTCGAGCGCTTCGGTCAGGGTTCGTGCTTGAGCATCGGAGGGCGGGCGCACGCCCTCGGCCTGCACCAGGCTTGCTACGCTGCGATCCGCGGCGTGCGAGGCCAATGTGGGCGCATGGCCCGCGGAAGACAGCAGGAAGCGCAGCAGGTCGCGCGGCGTCTCGCTGGTCGCCAGGGCCTGCTCCGGCAGGCTCGCGCCGAACTCCTTTTCCAGGCGCAGGACCAGCTCGACGCGCGCGAGGCTGTCCAGCCCGAGCTCCTTTTCCAGCGAGCTGTCGAGCGTCGCATGGGGGGCGACGTGCGGGCGGGCTTCCTTCGCCACTGCGACGACGACCTCAAGCACACGTTCCGGCCTGATTTCTCGCATGGTTTGCATTATTCTGTGGCTCGGCGGGCAGTGTACACGGCTCCCCGGAGGGCAATCGACATGGCTGATGAAGATTTCATTTCCGTATTCTCGAGCGAGAACCGCGCCAACATCGCGGTCTATCCGCTCGACGTGTTCGTCCTGACGGACAAGGGCACGGCACAGATACGCGGCGGCGCAACAACGCTGCCGCGCGAGGCGCTGGAGCTGATGGTGCTGATGGACGGCAAGGCGACCATCGGCGACCTGGAACAGCAGGCGCCGCAGATGCTTTCGGAGGCGCTGCGCAACATCGTGCGCTCGCTGATCAGCGGCGGGCTGGTGCGCGCGCCGACCATCTCGGAAACCGATGGCCTCGATTTCAGCGCCTTCTTCGCCGCGGCGGGCAGCGGCGAGGAGACCATGGTGAGCGCAAAGGCGAGCGCGGCGCGCGAAGCCGAGACGGGCGCGCCGCAACTCGAGCGCAGTGGTTACTATGTAAGTATCGCGCGCAAGGCGGTGAAGGCCGGCAGCCCGCGCGGCGGCAAATGGACCGCGCTGGTGGTTGAGGATGATCCGGACATGGTTATCCTGGTGCGCCGCCTGCTGGAAGAGACGGGTTTCGCGGTGCGCGCCGCGGCGAACCGGGACCAGACGGTTGCCGCCCTGCGCGAATCGCCGCTCCCCGACGTTGTGATCCTCGACGTCGTGCTGCCGGACGTGAACGGTTTCGAAATCCTGAAGCGCATGAAGGCGCATCCGGCGCTCAAGGTCGTCCCGGTGATCATGCTGACGGCAGAGGCGAAGCGCGAGAGCGTCATGCGCGGTCTTGCCGGCGGCGCCGACGGGTATATAACCAAGCCTTTCGAGCGGGACGCCCTGCTCGAGGGCGTCAAGGCCGTGCTGGGGATTGAACCAACATGAAAAAACTTATTGCGTCCGCCCTGTGCTCCCTGTCGCTGTTGCTGCCCGGTACCGGCAGCGCGCAATACCCGGACCGCGTGATCAACGTCATCGTCGCGTACTCGCCCGGCGGCGGCACCGACCTGATCGCGCGCGCGATCGCGCCGTTCATCGAGAAGAACCTCGGCGGCGGCGCCAAGATCGCGGTGGTGAATCGCGCGGGTGCGGGCGGCGAGATCGGTTTCGCGGCGCTCGCCAATGCGGCGCCCGACGGCTACACCATCGGCTTCGTCAACACGCCGCCGCTGCTCACCATTCCGATCGAGCGCCCGGCGCAGTTCGGCTGGCAGCGCTTCGACTACCTCGGCAACATCATCGATGATCCGTGTAATTTCTCCGTGCATACGGACACTGACATCAAGGACCTCAAGCAGCTCGCGGCTTTCGCGAAGGCGAATCCGGGCGCGGTCACCGTCGGCACGACCGG
>JANYII010000070.1 GCA_025358705.1 Betaproteobacteria bacterium
CTCCGCGAGCTGCGCCCGAGCCTGCATGCCGGCCAAGCCGAGCAGCCCGACCATCACGATCAAGATCGCAACCAGGACTTCGATCATCGAGAAGCCGCACTGGGCGCCCGCCGGCGCGCGCCGCATGTCAGTTGCAGCCATCGCTGTCGACTCCGTTGGTGTCCGCCGTGCTAGACGGCCGGCCGCTCACGGAGACGGCGATGCAGCGCATCGGCGAGCTTGTGTTGTTGGTGCCGGCCTTGAGCGTGATCGAAACGGCAGCCGTCGAGAGCCGTCCGTCGCGGTTGTACGTGATGATTGTCGGTCCCGACAGTGTGATGCTGCTGTCCGGCGCCTCGCCCTGGATCATCAGGGTGTCGCCGGAGTTGTAGGTGCCGCTCGAGTCAACATCGACGAACACGACCCAGCCCTGCTGCCAGCTGCCGGAGACTGGCGCCACCGAGACGTTGACGGCGTTGCGCTTGATCGCCTCGCTGCGCGCGAGCGTCAGGCTGGTGTAGAGATCGAGCGACACGCTCTTCATCCGGTTGGTCGTGACCAGGTCGCGCATCGACGGCAGGGCGAGTGCCGAGAGCACGCCGACGATCGCCACCACGAGCATCAGCTCGATGATGGTGAAGCCGGCGGCAGGGCGGCGCATCAGACGCTCACCATTTGCCGTCGCCGGCGCTGCGCGACTTCACGCCGGCGCTGGTGAGGGTCAGCTTGCCGTCGGTCGCTTGGTAGGACCCCGAGACCGGCGTGCCGGTGATCGTGTAGGTAGGCGGCGTTCCGGTGGTGACCGCTATCGTCACCCGGTAGAAGGTGTTCGTGCAGCCGGTCGCCGGCGTGTTGGAGCAGGTCCAGGTGTCCTGGGTGATGTTGAGGCCGCTCGAACCCGGCACGTCGGAGTAGGCCCGCGCGTCCAGGATGTACTGCTCCTCGCGGTTCGAGATGTTTAGCATGATTTGGCCCGCCGCGGAGCGGTTGGCCTTCATGTTGTAGTTGCGGTAAGAAGGAATCGCGATTGCCGCGAGCGTCGCGGCAATCGTGACCACGACCATTAGTTCGATCAGAGTGAAGCCGCCGGTACGGCGCGCCGAGGTTTGCTGTGGGAAGGTGCAATGCGTCATGGGTCTAGTCTCCTGGTCACTATAAATTGGCTGGCGCCCCGGCGGAACCTCGGGCGGATAAAAGGCGGCGAAAGCAGGATGGGCGGCGGGCCACCGGGCCCGAAGTGCCGAATTTGTCACTGCTTTGCCCGGGGCGCAACCGCGAGCTCGCGCGGCAGCAAGAACACCACGTGCTCGGCGGCGCCCTCCAGGGGGCGTACGCTCTGCGCGCCGAGTTCGCGCAGGCGCTCGATCAATTCGTTCACCAGCAGTTCGGGCGCCGAGGCGCCCGCGGTGACGCCGACGCGCGGCTTGCCCGCGATCCACTCGGGCTTCAGGTCGGCGGCGCTGTCCACCATGTAGGCCTCGACGCCCATCTTCTGCGCCACCTCGCGCAGCCGGTTCGAGTTCGAGCTGTTGGGCGAGCCCACCACGATCACCACGTCGCAGAGCGGCGCCATGAATTTCACCGCGTCCTGGCGGTTCTGGGTCGCGTAGCAGATGTCGTCGCGCTTCGGCCCGCGGATCGCGGGGAAGCGCGCGCGCAGCGCAGCGACGATCTGCGCCGCATCGTCCACCGACAGGGTCGTCTGGGTCACGTAGGCAAGGCGCTCGGGATCGCGCACCCGAAGGCTGGCCACGTCCTCCAGCGTCTCGACCAGGTGCATGCCGGAACTGGCCTGGCCCATCGTGCCCTCGGCCTCGGGATGCCCGCGATGGCCGATCATGACGATCTCGTGGCCGTTTTTCAGCAACCTGGCCACCTGCACGTGGACCTTGGTGACCAGCGGGCAGGTGGCGTCGAACACATTGAGGCCCCGCGCCGCGGCCTCGCGGCGCACCTCCTGCGAGACGCCGTGCGCGCTGAATATCACGGTGCTGCCGGTCGGCACTTCGGCGAGTTCCTCGACGAACACCGCGCCCTTTTCGCGCAGGTCGGCAACCACGAACTTGTTGTGGACGATCTCGTGGCGCACGTAGATGGGCCGGC
>JANYII010000095.1 GCA_025358705.1 Betaproteobacteria bacterium
TTTCCGACCCGGCGCGCAAGCTGACTGACGCTCAGATGAAGGCGTGGCATCCGGTCTCCGAGGCGCGCTGTACCAAGCTCGCCAACGGGGCCGCCGTGCTCACGCACGAAGGCGCCGAAGTCGGCCGCATCACCCCCGCCGAGAAGAAGCAGATCGACGACTACCTCGCCCAGATCAAGACGTCGATGGACAAGGGGAAGCGGGACGGCAAGCTTACCGAGGCGGAGGAAGATGCGCTCGACCGGGGCTACACCGCGGTCTACGCGACGCTCGCGAAGAACCTTTCCGACCCGGCGCGCAAGCTGACCGACGCCCAGGTGAAGGCGTGGCACCCGGTCTCTGAGGCGCGCTGGAACAAGCTCGCCAACGCGGCCGTCGTGCTCCTCCAGGAAGGCTCCGAAGTCGGCCGCATTTCCCCCGACGAGAAGAAGCAGATCGACGGCTATCTCGCCCAGATCAAGACGGCGATGGACAACGGGAAGCGGGACGGCAAGCTCACCGAGGCGGAAGAAGATGCGCTCGACACGGGCTACGCCGCGGTCTACGCCGTCCTCGCCAAGAGCATCAGCGACGAGCAGCGCAAGGCGGCGCCGGCGGCGGCCAAGAAGTAAGCAGCGAATCTCCGCAGGAGCAGTCCGAAAGGCCCGGCCGCAGGCGCGACCGGGCCTTTTGCTTTCCTAGGGGCGCGCGCAACCCAGGGTGAACCCGGCGCGTCCCGGATTGACGAAGCCGTCGCCGGGGACGAAGCTGCGTGCGTATTCGCGGCCGAACTCGAGTGCCTTTTCTTTCTGAAGGGTTTGAAAGAAAACAAGGGCAAGCAGAACAATCATCGCCGCGATCGAGGGGATCTTCGAATTCCGGTAGAAGATCGAGAACAGCAGGCCCAGGACAATGATCCCGCTGAACCACGGGTCGATGATGAAGGTGCTGTTCGAGCCCCTCGGCGTCACCGCGGGATCGGTGCGCTCGCAGGCGGGGCAGTATCATCCGTGCAGTCATTGGAGGAAGGCCGGGGATGCATCGACGCAATGTTCTCAAGGCGGGCGAGGGCGCGAAGGCATCGTTCAAGCAGGCCTGAAGCATCGATTTCAACCAAGGAGAAAAATAAAATGCATCGCTTTGTCCAGCCGCTTTGCGGCTTCGCCGTTCTTGCGTTCATGCAGTCCGCTTACGCCCAGCCCGCGCCGGTGGAGCGCCCAGCGCTCAAGCCGGGAACGGAATGGGTCTACAAGGTCGACAACAGCAAGCGCGACAAGCCCGGGCCCGCCGCCGAGCTCAAGCGCGTGGTGAAGGAGGTCGGCGCGAAGGAAGTCGCGATCGACGTCACCTTGCCCAGCGGCACGCGCACCACGGCGATGTCGCGCGAGCTCAATCCCTACAGCGAAGGCATGACCAGCGGCGCGGCGCGCGCCTCGGACGCGATGCTGTACTTCTCCTTTCCGCTGGCGCCGGGCAAGACCTACGCCGGCAAGCTCGCGTATCCGGCGCCGATCGGCGGCGGCAGCATCAACATCGACATGGCGACGAAGGTGCTGGACTGGGAGGACGTCACGGTGCCCGCCGGCAAGTTCCGCGCGCTGAAGATCGAGGCCAACGGCAAGGCGAGCGGCGTGGTCACCGGCACGCGCAAGATCACGCTCTGGTACGTTCCGGAAGTGGCGAACTACGTGCGCATGGAGTTCTACATGAGCTACGGGCCGTTCGCCGGCACCAGCGTGCAGGAACTCGCGTCGTTCTCGCTTAAGTAAGCTTCTGCCCTGCTATCGCTCCCGTGCGCGCCAAGGCGCGCCGGGAGTGTCGCGGCAAGCGCCGAACTGGAACGGCAGCCAGTCGCGTCCGGGATTGAGGAACCTCAGGTCGACGAACCAGTAGCACTCCGGGTTCGTTGTCGCCGCGTCGAGCACGGGCTGGTCGGCGAACCAGCGCATGAAGCCGAACACCGGCGAGTCCCAGGCCTCTTTCGCCGCCGCAGTTGCGCCTTCGGAATCTCCGTAGCGGCTGCGCGTCAGCCACTGCGCCTGCGCGAGCGGCCGGAACGCCGAGTCCAGCTTCGCCACGAAGCCGTCGCCCTCGCGGTAGGTGATCGGCGCATCGCGTACCAGGTTGACGTGCGCGTAGTGGTGCGTCCGGTCGTCGCTCACGAACACGGTCCAGTTGTAGGGTGACACCGCTCGCGGGTGCGCCGCGACCGTGGCATTGGGGATATTCAGGGTTTGCGCGTACTCGCGTCCGAATTGCAGCGCCTTTTCTTTTTCCAGGGTTTGAAAGAAAACATAGGAAAGCAAAACAACAGTCGCCGCAATCGAGGGAATCCTGCTTTTTCTATAGGCAATGGAAAGCAAAAGACCGACAACAATGATGCCGCTGAACCACGGGTCGATGATGAAGGTGCTGCCCAGGCCCGGGCGCATGTCCGACAGCGGCCAGAAAATCATGGTGCCGAAGCTGGTGATCAGGTCGCCGGCGATGTGCAGCGCGATGCCGAGTGCGGTGATGCCGTAGAGCGCACGCCAGCCGCCCGGGTGGCGCAGGATCTTCGCGAGGATCCAGGAAAAGAGCAGCGCCCAGAACGGCAGCAGCAGGAACGAATGCGTCGGGCCGCGGTGGAGTTCCAGGTACTCGATCGGCCCCCAGGCGCCGATGACGAAATCCAGGTCCGGCGCGGCGCAGGCGAAGAATCCCGCGGCGATGCGCCGCGGCAGCGAGCGCGGCGGCGCGTCTTTCGGGTTCGTCGCCCTTGCGAGCAGCGCCCCGGAGAGCGCGTGGGTCAGCGTGTCCATAAGAAAATCAGGGTCAGACTACGATTTCCAAAGGACAAAAGCGGGAATCGTAGTCTGACCCTGATTTTCGGTCTGACCCTGATTTTCTACGCAGCGCGTTTCTTGCGCTGCGCGTCCTTCACATGCATCTGCGCGTACGCGCCGTGCGCGGCGGCTTCGGCGTCGCCGACGTGGATCGGCAGGCCCATGTCGGAGAGCACCGAGCCGAGCGCGGAGAGGCAGAGCATCACGTTGTCCGGACGGCAGCTGTAGCCCATCAGGCCGATGCGCCAGATCTTGCCGGCGAGCGGCCCGAGGCCGGCGCCGATCTCGATGCTGAATTCGTTTAGCAGCGTCTTGCGCACTTCGGCCTCGTTCACGCCCTCGGGGCACTTCACTGCGTTCATCTGCGGAAGCTGGTATTTCTCGGCAACCAGCATTTTCATGCCCATCGCTTCGAGGCCGGCCTTGAGCGCGAGGTGATGGCGCGTGGCGCGCGCCCAGGCGTTTTCCAGCCCTTCTTCGCGGATCAGCAGCAGCGCCTCGTGCAGCGCGAACAGCGAGTTCGTCGGCGCGGTGTGGTGATAAGTCCGGGTGCCGGCGTTCCAGTAGTTGAAGAGCAGGTTCATGTCCATGAACCAGCTGTGGATCTTGTCCTTCCTCTTCTTCACCCGCTCCACCACGGCGTCGGAGAACGACACGGGCGACAGGCCCGGCGTGCACGACAGGCACTTCTGGCTGGCGGAGTAGATGGCGTCGATGCCCCATTCATCCACCTTCACCGGCGTGCCGGCGAGCGAGGTGACGGCGTCGACGATCACCAGCGCGCCATGTTTGTGCGCGATCTGCGTCAGCAGCTTGGCGTCCGACTGCGCGCCGGTGGAGGTCTCGGCGTGCACGAAGGCGACGATTTTCACGTCTTTGTTCTTCTTCAGCGCGTCTTCCACCTTCTGCGGGTCGACCGGCTCGCCCCACTTGTCCTCGATGAGGACCGGCACGCCGCCGCAGCGGATCACGTTCTCCAGCATGCGGCCGCCGAACACGCCGTTCTGGCAGACGATGACCTTGTCGCCCGGCGCCACCATGTTGACGAAGCAGAACTCCATGCCGACCGAGCCGGGACCGGAGATCGGGAAGGTGAGCGCATTCTTGGTCTGGTAGGCGTAGCGCAGCAGCGACTTCAGTTCTTCCATCATCTCGACGAAGACGGGATCGAGGTAACCGATCGCCGGCTGGCTCATGGTGGTGAGCACGCGCGGATGGATCTCCGTCGGGCCGGGGCCCATCAGGGTGCGCTGCGGCGGGTGGAAGGACTGGATGCGCTTCGAGGGGGCGTACTGGTTCATGGGATCGTTCTCCGACATTCCGAAAGGGGCGTGCTCCGGGCGCGATTTCACGCGCACCGGGTTCTTGGCGCTGGCTTCATTGACGACTTCGGCCGAACTGATGCTGCCCCGGGTGACGCGTTCCACTTCGCCCGCCCAACGCGCGGGGACGTA
>JANYII010000099.1 GCA_025358705.1 Betaproteobacteria bacterium
AGAAACCGCGCCAGCAGGTTGTAAAGGTCCGGCACCGAGGCCGTGCCACGCCAGAAGCGCGCGCCACCCGCCTCGCCGGTCTGCCTGTATACGTCCACGAACAGGCTCGCCTGCCGGTGCTCGTCCGCGCTTGGCGAGCGCAGCAGGGAAACGCCGACGTAGCCACCGATATTGGCGACCATGCTCCAGATCATTGCGTGGGTGATCTGGTCGAGGCCCGCGAGGCCGAACAACTGCAGCGGCCTGAGCAACTCGATCTCGAACGGCCCCTGTTCGAGCAGGCCGATCGGTACCCATCCTGAGCGCGCCAGCGCGGGAAGGAGCAGGGTATAGGACCAGACCGCAAAGCCGGCGATCAGCCCCGCCAGCGCGCCCAGCCGTGTGCCGCCTTTCCAGAAGATCCCGCCGAGGGTCACCGGAGCGAACTGTGCGACCGCGGCAAACGAAATCAGGCCGATCGACACCAGCGCGTAGGCTTCGCCCGCGAGCCGGAAATACAGGTAGCCAAGCAGCAGCATGAGCAGGATCGCCCCGCGCCGGATGCCGAGCAGCAGCGCCGTCAGGTCGCGCCGCTCGGCGAGGCGCAATCCCTTCAGGCGCAGCAGCACGGGCATGACGAGATCGTTGCAGATCATCGTCGAGAGCGCGATGGTCTCCACGATCACCATTCCGGTTGCGGCCGACAGGCCGCCGATGAAAACCAGCAGCGCCAGGCCTTCCTGCTTCGCCGCCATCGGCAGTGTCAGCACGTAGGTGTCGGCGTCGACGGTGCCGGCGGTGAAATGCAGGTTGCCGCCGAAGGCGATCGGCAGCACGAACAGGTTGATCGCCAGCATGTAAAGGGGAAACAGCCAGATCGCCTTGTCCAGGTGCCGTTCGTCCTTGTTCTCGATCACCGCGACCTGAAACTGGCGCGGCAGGAACATGATCGCGAGCATCGACAGGATCGTCAGCCAGACCCAGTTGGCGTAGCTGCCGGCGACGCCCTCCAGGGGGGTGAGCATCGGGCTCAGCCTCGGGTCGGCGCGCGCCCGGCTGAAGATGTCGCCGACACCGTCGAACATGCCATAGGTGACGAACAAGCCGACCGCGAGGAACGCGAGCAGCTTCACGATCGACTCGAAAGCAATCGCGGCTACCATGCCCTCGTGGTGCTCGGCGGCATCC
Source organism: Betaproteobacteria bacterium (assembly GCA_025358705.1). GTDB lineage: Bacteria > Pseudomonadota > Gammaproteobacteria > Burkholderiales > SG8-39 > RBG-16-66-20. The sequence goes on from JANYII010000099.1 coordinate 1,168, forward strand.
AGGTGCCGCGTGCCGAACAGAATGGTGAACGCCGCAAGGATCAGGGCGACCCAGAACGCGGTATCCGTGGCCAGGGGCGCGACACCGCCGCTCGCCGGCATGCTGATCTCGGGGTAATGCAGCAGGATCGCGTAGCTGGTCGAGATCGCCTTCAGTTGCAGCGAGATATAAGGCAGGATGCCGATCACCGCGATCACCGTCACCAGCCCGCCCAGGATCGCGCTCTTGCCGTAGCGCGAAGCGATGAAATCGGCCAGCGACGTGATGCGGTTGGCCTTGCTTATGCGGATGATCTTGCGCATCACCAGCCACCACAGCGCGATCATCAGCGTCGGGCCGAGATAGATCGGCAGGAAGCCGATGCCGTCGCTGGCTGCGCGCCCCACCGAGCCGTAGAACGTCCAGGCGGTCGCGTACACCGCGAGCGACAGCGCGTAGATGTACGGGTTGCCGATGATCGAGCGGCCGGCATCGGCGCGCTTGTCGGCGTAGTACGCGATGCCGAACAGCAACCCGAGATAGGCGAACGCCACCAGGACTATGACGTGGCCGTGCAGCATCTAGAAGGAACGGGGCGTCCTGGCCGCCCCGTCAGCGCCTCGCTTCGACTACGAACGCCATCAGCGCGACCAGCAGCCCCCAGGCGGCGAAAATAAACGCGTACAACACCGGCACGCCGAAGACCACGGCGGGCACGTTGAACAGCGATAGAACCGGGTAGTTGAACAGCAGGCTGCCGAGGATGAACAACGCGATCAGGCGCTGTCCCTTGGCCTCTGCCGGCTGCATCAGAGCGGTTGCTTCAATTGCTCGAGAATCGCGGGATTCTCGAGCGTGGATATGTCCTGGGTGATTTCTTCGCCCTTGGCGATCGAGCGCAGCAGGCGGCGCATGATCTTGCCTGAGCGCGTCTTCGGCAGGTTGTCGCCGAAGCGGATGTCCTTGGGCTTGGCGATGGCGCCGATTTCCTTGCCGACCCAGTCGCGCAATTCCTTCGCGATTTTCTGCGCCTCCGCCCCGGTCGGGCGCGCCCCCTTGAGCACGACGAACGCGCACACCGCTTCGCCGGTGAGATCGTCGGGCCGCCCGACTACCGCGGCCTCCGCCACCAGCTTCGAATTGGCCACCAGCGCCGACTCGATCTCCATGGTGCCGAGCCGGTGGCCCGATACGTTCATCACGTCGTCGATCCGGCCCATGATGCGGTAGTAGCCGTCCTCGTCGGTGCTCGCGCCGTCGCCGGCCAGGTAATACCTGCCCTGGAAATCTTCCGGGTAATAACTTTTCTTGAAGCGCTCCGGATCGCCCCAGATATTGCGGATCATCGACGGCCAGGGACGCTTGATGACGAGAATCCCGCCTTTGCCCTTGCCCACCGGGAGTCCGGTCTCATCGACGATGTCGGTGATGATTCCCGGCAGCGGCAGCGTGCAGGAGCCCGGCTTGGTCGGCGTCGCGCCGGGCAGCGGCGTGATGAGATGGCCGCCGGTCTCTGTCTGCCACCAGGTATCGACGATCGGGCAGCGTTCGTTGCCGACCACCGTGTGGTACCACATCCAGGCTTCCGGATTGATCGGCTCGCCCACCGTGCCGAGGATGCGCAGGCTGGAGAGATCGTATTTCTTCGGCAGGTCGCCGCCCGCCTTGATGAGCGAACGGATCGCGGTCGGCGCCGTGTAGAAGACGTTTACCTTGTGGTCCTGGATCATTTTCCAGAAGCGGCCCGCATCCGGATAGGTCGGCACGCCTTCGAACACCACTGCCGTCGTGCCTACCGCGAGCGGGCCATAGGTGATGTAGGTGTGACCCGTGACCCAGCCCACGTCGGCCGTGCACCAGAAGACGTCC
>JANYII010000152.1 GCA_025358705.1 Betaproteobacteria bacterium
CCTGCCTCAAGCCGACGCAGGACGACATCTTCATCGGTTCGCCGCCGCTCGCCTTCACCTTCGGGCTGGGCGGGCTGCTGTGCTTTCCGCTGCGCTTCGGCGCCAGCATCGAGTCCGGCGTGAACTTCTCCACCAGCGCGGTGCTGGCGCCGAAGCGCAGCGGAAAGCACAGCAGCCCGCCCAGCCCGAAGGTGAAGGCGAGCGGCGGCGAACCGATGAAGATGTCGTCCTGCGTCGGCTTGAGGCAGGAGCGCGGGAAGCAATCGCACATCGCGACCACGTCGCGGTGGAAATGCATGGTGCCCTTGGGCTTGCCGGTCGTTCCTGACGTAAAAGCAATCAAGGCGACATCCTCTGCGGAGGTGTTTACATTCTTAAATTCGGCAGCTTGCTTTCCTATCAATGCGTCGGTCGCATCGTCATACCAATACTTGATGGATTTAAGAGAAGAACAGGAAACCAAAGCCAACTTCAATTCCGCGTCGAGCCGCCTGTCGCAAAGCGCATGCGTGATCTCGGCCTTGTTGACGATCTCGGTGAGTTCCTTGGCGCGCAGCAGCGGCATGGTGCCGACGCAGATGCCGCCCGCCTTGAACACCGCCATCCAGGCCGCCGCCATCATCGGGTTGTTCGGGCCGCGCAGCAGCACGCGGTTGCCGGGCTTGAGATTCATCTCGCGCACCAGCAGGTTGGCCATGCGGTTGGCCTGCGCCTGCAGCTGCGCATAGGTGCACTCGCCGTCCGGTGCGCGGATGGCGATACGGTCGCCGTGGCCCGCCCGCACCATGTCGTCTAGCAGGATCGCCGCGCAGTTCATGCGCTCCGGGTACTGCAGCTCCGGCAACTGGAAGTGGAACTCCGGCCACTGGTCCCTCGGCGGCAGGTTGTCGCGCGCGAAGGTGTCGACGTGCGCAGTCTCCATCAGTTGCCTTCGAAAACCGGCTTCTTCTTCGCCGCGAAGGCTTCGTAGGCGCGGTGGAAATCCCTGGTCTGCATGCAGATCGCCTGCGCCTGCGCTTCCATTTCGATCGCCTCGTCCACGCCGACGTTCCATTCCTGGTGCAGCATTTTCTTGGTCATGCCATGGGCGAAGGTCGGGCCGGCGGCGAGTTCCTTTGCGGTTTGCATTGAAATATCCAGGACTTGATCGCTTACGCGATTGAAAAAGCCCCACGCGAGGCCTTCCTCGGCGGACATGGAACGCCCGCTGTACAGGAGGTCGGAAGCGCGGCCCTGGCCGATGATGCGCGGCAGGATGGTGCAGGCGCCCATGTCGCAGCCGGCCAGGCCGACGCGCGTGAAGAGGAAGGCCACCTTCGCGTCCGGCGCGCCGTAGCGCAGGTCGGCGGCCATCGCGACGATCGCGCCGGCGCCGGCGCAGACGCCCTCCACCGCGGCGATCACCGGCTGCGGGCAATGGCGGATCGCCTTCACCAGGTCGCCGGTCATGCGCGTGAAAGCAAGCAGCTCGGGCATCTTCATCGTCGTCAGCGGACCGATGATCTCGTGCACGTCCCCACCCGAGCAGAAATTGCCTCCAGCCCCGGTCACGACGATTGTCTTAATTTGATCTTCATTTTTCAATTGATGGAATAAATTTCTCAATTCCGAATACGATTCGAAGGTCAACGGATTTTTCTTCTCCGGACGGTTTAGCGTGATCACTCCTACCTTGCCTTCCGTCTTCCACAGGAAGTGCTTCGCCTCGATCATGACTTCGCCTCCATGGTGACCTGCTTCATTTTCCCGAGCAGCTTGTAGATCTCCGCGTGTTCCCGGCGCGGCAGCCCGCCGAGCAGCTCCACGATCCAGCCCTCGTGCGCGCGCGCCATCTCGGCGAAGGCCTTGCGCCCGGCCTTGGTCAGCCGTATGCGCCAGGCGCGCCGGTCCGCGGGCTCGGGCGTGCGCTCCACCAGTCCTTCCTTTTCCAGCGGATCGACGATGCCGGTGACGTTGCCGCCGGTCACCATCAGGTGGCGCGAGAGCTCGTTCATCTTCAGGCCGGCCGGGTAGCGCCAGAGCTGCGACATCAGGTCGAAGCGCGGCAGGGTGGTGTCGAAGCGCTGGCCGAGGCGCGCGCGCACCTCGCGCTCGATCAGCTGGGAGCAGGTCAGCAGGCGCAGCCACAGGCGCAGCGCCTGGTGGTCGTCGGTGCGGGACGCGGTTTCCCGGTCCATCGATACCTCAACCCTGAATAGATTAGGCCTAAAGTATCTCAGCGCCCGCGGATATGCAAGACGTGGCCGAGCGCGCGCGCCGGCTTGAAATCTTCCAGAACCGAATCATGGATTTGGCGCAGGTTGCGCCAAGGGTCCGGGTCGGCGTAGAAGCGCCGCAGGAAGAGCAGATCAGTCAGCATGCTGTCCATCCAGTTGATGTCGGTGGTGTAGCCGACCAGCGCCCGGCAGCCCGACGCCGCCAGGAAGCGCTCGGCGAAGCGCGCCCCGCTTTTTCCCGCCAGCACGCTGCAGGCGCCGAAATACACCAGGTTGTCGTAGCTCTTGCCCCAGCCGGAAAAGGCATGGCACAGCGCCGCCGGCCCAATCTTGGCCAGCGCGGTGTGGATTTTCCCGGGCGAGCCGTGGAACGACAGGTAGTACACCGGCGTGTCGAAGGTCTCGGGATCCCGCCAGAGCAATCCCTTTTTATATTTTGTATAGGAAATCAATTGCGAAGGCGTATCCATGAACCGATGCGCGATGGCCAGCGGCGGCTCCAGCTGCGCCGCGAGGCCCTCGAAGAACGGCCGCACCGAGCGCTCGCGGAACGCCTGCACGTGCCGGTCCGACCAGTAGGTCTCCAGGCAGACCAGCTTGCGCGGCGCCTTCGCGCCGGCCTTGTGCTTCACGGCTTCGACCTTTCCGGGAATTGCGGCAAGCCGTCGGTGATCTCCACCCACGGCGCTTTCGAGGCGACGAAGATGTGGTGCGGCACGCGGATGCCGGGATCGTCGTCCAGCACGCCGAGGGCAACGTCGATGATGCCGGCGCTCTTCTGGCTGATGAACTGCAGCGTCGAGCCGCAGCGCGAGCAGAACGTCCGCTCGACGCCGGGCGAGGACTTGTAGCGCAGGACCAGCTCCTCGCCCGCCACGAACCTGAAATTCTCGGCGCGCACCGCGGCATAGCTGCCGAAGGCCGCGCCGTGCGCCTTGCGGCACATCGAGCAGTGGCAATGGCTCGAGCGGCCGAGCTTGCCGTGGATCTCGAGCCGCACGCGCTTGCAAAGACAGCTTCCACGGATCATCGACGGCACCCCGGGTTATGCAAGCCGCATCATGATGGCTTTCGCCGCCCATTGCACGACCACCGCCGCGGCGACCGCGGCGGCGAAGGTCACGGCAATGCTCGCGTGCGGCAGCAGCAGACTGACGGCCAGGCAGAAAGAGAGGAAGGAGTAGAAGCCCCCGACCATCGCGCGCAGCAGCGCGACCGCGAAGCCCGGGCCGTTGGCACGGTGCGAGAACACCGCGAGCACGGTGCTCATCACCGGGAATGCCGCGAATATCCCCGTCCACTGCGGGCCAAGCGCCTCCGCCGCCGCCGTCACCGCCAGCACCATCGCGGCGCCCGCCACCATGCGCAGCAGCAGCTCGTGCGCCGGCATCGCGCTGCTGCCCCATTGCGCCTGTGCCCGGGGATAGACACGCGGCCCCGCAAAAAGCGTGACGAGCGAAATGGCGAGCGAGATCGCCGCGGTCAAAGGCAGATGGGACAGCAGCAGCGCTGCCACCGTCCAGGCCGCGAACGCGCAGGCGAGGCTCCAGAACCAGTGCAAGCGCGTGCAAGCCCACGCATACGCGACTCCAAACGCGACTGCCGAGAACACCGTCGAAAGCGAAACGACCGCCGCCTGCACGGTGAAATCCGGCCCGCGCTCGAGCGCGAGAAAGAAGAGGACCGGCCCGGTGAGCGAGGGAAACCCCGCCAGCCAGCCCGCGACGCCGGCGCCCCAACGCTTGCCGGCCATCGAGATGACGGCGAGCAGGGCCGGCACCAGCAGCAGCTTGAGCGCGAGCAGCACGCGCGCTAGCGCTTTTCCGGCGGGATGCTCTTGATCGCGGCCGAGAACTTCGCGTGCTCGACCGGATCCACCGGCCGATGCTTCACCCTGGTGCTGGCCGGATCCTTGCCGAGATAGTTGTCGCCCTTCCAGTTCCTCGCGGGCCGCACCGGCCGCGGCATGAAACCGCCGCCGCAGTTCGGGCAGACGTTCTTAAGCACGTTCTCGACGCAATCGCCGCAGAACGTGCATTCGTACGAGCAGATCCACGCCTCCGCGGTATCCGGCGGCAGCGCGCGGCTGCAGTGCTCGCAGACGGGCCTCAATTCGAGCATGGCCTTCAGGCCTCGTTCTGCTGCTTGGCCATCAACCACCACGACAGCGCGCCGCTGATGACCGCGATGCTGGCGAGGAACATCCAGAACCAGATATAGCCCTTCGCGTCAGCGAGCTGCGCGGGATCGGCGATCTCGTCCAGCGACAGGAAACCGTTGATCGCGAATCCCAGGCAGATCAGGGCGAAGGGAGCGGCCGCAATCGCGGCCCATTTCGGGGAAATGAACATGCTTTCATTTTATCGCCAGATCGGTCAGCGCTTCAGCGCCGCCCAGGCCAGGCACAGCCATCCGGCGAGGAACGCGACGCCGCCCAGCGGCGTGATCGCGCCCAGCCAGCGCTCGCCGCTCAGGCTTAGCGCGTAGAGGCTGCCGGAAAACAGCAGCGTGCCGGCGACGAACAGCCAGCCGCTCGCCGTCGCCGCCTTTCCCGGCCACTGCGTGCATGCCCAGCCGACCGCGAGCAGCGCGAGCGCGTGATACATCTGGTAGCGCACGCCGACTTCGAACGTCGCCAGCATCTCGGGCGACAGGCTGTTCTTGAGCGCGTGCGCGCCAAAGGCGCCAAGCGCCACTGCGAGAAACGCGGACAGGCAGCCGATCGCGAAGAACTTCACAACGGCACCTCGAGCGGCGGCGCCAGCGACGCCAGGTACCACATCAGGACCCCAATCCCCAGCCCGACTGCGGGCGGCGGGATCCTGTGCTCAAGGAACTTCATTCCCTCCACGATACACGACGGCGAAACGCTCGCAGGTCACCGGCATCCGTACATCCGGCGTGCCGTAACACAGGATTCAGCCATGCAGTTGCGCCAGCAAAGACTCCAGGCCCGCCCACGGCAGCACTTGCGCTTTCTCGCGTTTCTGCGCGCTGCCGCCACCGTACACCAGCCAGGGCGTGAACGTGACGCCGCGCGGCAACTGCTCTCGCCAATAGTCCAGCCCGGCAAACCAGTCGGACGAAACCGTCTCGCCCGATTTGATCTCCACCCCATGCAGGCGCCGGGGCGCGGTTTCGATCAGCGCGTCCAGCTCGTGGCCCTGCTTGTCGCGCAGGAAATACAGGCTGGGCCTGATGCCGCGGTTGGTTTGGGCCTTGAGCAGCTCGGTCATGGCCCAGTTCTCGAATAGCAGGCCGCGCTGCGGATGCGCGGACAAATGCCCCGGCTCGCGCACGCCCAGCAGCGAGGCGGCCAGGCCCGCGTCGCAGAAATACAGCTTGGGGCTCTTGATCAGGCGCTTGCTGATATTGCTGGACCAGGGCGGGACCAGGAAAACCAGGTGACTGGCCTGCAACACCGACAGCCAGGACTGCGCCGTCACCCGCGAGATGCCGGCGTCGGCGGCCAGCCCGCTCAGGTTCAGCAACTGCCCGATGCGCCCGGCGCACAGCTGCACGAAGCGCATGAAGGCGGCGCTGTCCTTGATGCCCAGCAGGCCGCGCACATCGCGCTCGACGTAGGTCGCGACGTAGTCCTGCAGCCACACGGCCGGGGACACCGGGCGGTCATGCACCGGCGGAAACAGGCCCTGGTACAGCAGTTGCGCCACGCTGCCCGGCGCGCGCCCGGCGGCCTGCAGCTCGCCCAGGGAAAACGGCAGCAGCGTCAGCAGCGCGCTGCGTCCCGCCAGGCTCTGGGTCACCGCGGCCAGCAGATCGAACTGGCTGGAGCCGGTGAGGATAAAGCGCCCCATCTGCCGCCTGGCGTCCACCACGCCCTGCAGGTAGGACAGCAAGGCCGGCGCGCGCTGCACTTCGTCCAGAATCGCGCCGTCCTCGCACTGGCGCAGGAACCCGCGCGGGTCCTCCAGCGCGAACGCCCGGGTATCGGGATCTTCCAGCGAAAAGTAGGGCGCCTTCGGCCGCAGCAGGCGCGCCAGCGTGGTCTTTCCCGACTGCCGCGGCCCGGTGATCGTCAGCACCGGGAAGCCCTTCAGCCGCTCTTTCGCCGCGCGCGCGGCCAGGCGGGGAATCGGATGTGCGGGTGCGGCGACTGGGGCCATGACTAATTGTATACTTAACTAGTCAATTGGTCATCGTGGACCGTCACCGCTTGCACTCGCGCCCGAAGTACGCCCAGTGCGCCTCGCGCCAGAAGCGCAGCGACCCATCGCCCTCCCCCTCCGTCGCCGCGAACTCCGCCGACACCTCCTCGTAAGGAACGATGTCGATCTGCACCGTCTCGATGACGCACAGCGGCTGCGTCGCCCAGTTCGTCACCACATTCAGATCGCCCACCCTCGGCAGTGGCTTGCGATCATGCTCGAACACCCACACCAGCCCCGCCGTCGCCCGCTTCTTCCCACGCAGCACCAGCTCCGCCAACTCGTTCGCGCTCGGTTCGTTGTCGTCGAAGTGGAACGTTTCGTAGAAACGCGGCGTCGGGTCCGACTTCTGCGTCGACACGAAGGATTTCCAGAACGGAGCAACGTGCCCGGGAATGTCCATACTGCTTAACGTCCGGCAACAGCGCGCGGTTCATAAAGAAACCTCTGAAACCCGGCGAATACATGGCCAATCTCTTCCGGCGCGCCCAGATCGGCCACGGCGTCGGCAATGGAATTGTGGTACCGGAGGCGCAGCAACGGAGTCAGCTTTTCCTGGTCGAGTTCCTCTACGCCCACATTCACGTAGTGCTGCAGGACGAAGTCGAGGAACACCCGTTGTTTGGCATTGAACGACGTATTGATGAGAGCCTTGGCGCCCGAGGCTCGCACCTCCCGCGTGACGGGAGGCATGGCATAGGCCACGTGCGCGAGCACGTCGAAGAGGTCGCTCTTCTCGGCATCGATGATCTTCTGCATTTCGGCCAGCTGCTCGTGGCCAAAGCCTTTCTCCGCGAGTCCCTGCAGCAGCTTCTTGCGCGTGTCGGGCGCGCTCCAGAGCGCCCGGAGCTCGGCCTCGTCCTTGAAGAACTCCGGCAGCTTGCCGAACAGCATTTCCATGAACTGCTGTGCCGACATCGGCGTGCCGTCCGGATGCCAGAAGGTCGTCATCATCATGTGCTGAATGCTGCGTTCCTTGCCGTCGGCGAGCCGGATCTTCGCCTTGCGCTTGCGTTCCGGCGGAGGCTCCTTCACACCTCCCGGCTCCTTGGGCTCGATCGGCAGATATCGAGGCTCCTTCGGCTCCGGCTCGAGCGGCTCGCCATCCCATTCGGAGTCGCTGAAGTGGTGGTGCGCCTTGACGAAATCATAGATCGTGAAGTAGTCCTTGCCGTCGTAGAGCCGGGTGCCGCGACCGATGATCTGCTTGAACTCGATCATCGAGTTGATCGGACGCATCAGCACGATGTTGCGGACGTTGCGCGCATCCACGCCGGTGGAGAGCTTCTGCGAGGTCGTAAGGATGGTCGGGATTGTCTTCTCGTTGTCCTGAAAATCGCGCAGGTGCTGCTCGCCGAGTTCGCCGTCGTTGGCAGTGACCCGCTGGCAGTAGCTCGGATCGGAGCTGG
>JANYII010000158.1 GCA_025358705.1 Betaproteobacteria bacterium
CGACGTCGGCCATGGCGATCGCGCAGATCGGCCCGAGCGCAGGCAGCCGCTCCTGCAGCGCACGGCGGCCAGGAAGCCCGGTCAGCTCGTCGTTGAAGGCAAGCCGGTGCGTCTCCTGCAGCACCGCGATGAAGAGCACGGCCCCCGCTCCCGTCATGAAAGCCGTGAAGAGCCCCAGGGAGGTCGACCATTCGGCCGCCACGAAAAAAGCGGCCAGCGACGCAGCCAGGCCGATGTCGAGCGCGCGCGGCTCGATCGCCGGCGGCTTCGGGTGCGCGCGCCACATGGCTGCGCCGAATGCGACGGCGAACATCAGTCGGCCGACCAGCGGCGTGGGCGGGCTGTTGAGCGTCCAGTGGTCGAACACGCCGATCCAGGCGACGCCCGAAAGGCTGCTGCGTCCGGCGCTCGCCATCCAGAGCACGAGGAGCAACTCCCCGATGATCACCAGCAGCCAGCGGTGGTTGTGGTGGTGGAAGACGCCGCGCTCGGCCTGGATCAGCGAGGCGAGGATGTTGGCGGGGACGAGCACGACCAGCGCCGTGTAGGTGACCTTCGCCGAAAAGGCGCCCACGTCGACCGAGTAGCGATAGCCGGCATAGGCCGCGAACATCGACATGGCGGCGATGAAGGCGCGCCCCCGGTTGAACCACAAGGCCATCGCGCCTGCGCCAAGGAGGGTGATGTACGGCCCGAGCGAAGGCAGGCCGGCGAGCGTGGGCGGGAGCGAAGGGCCGAACAGCGCCAGTACCGCGGTGACCGAGAGGATCAGCGCGGGCGCGACGAACGGGCGCAGCATCGGGTTCATCGCGGCAGGCCCGTCTCAACATCGGCAATGTTTGACTTACGATACAGGAGAACTAACACCTGTGCGGCTCGCGTGTCAGTTCAGTTTCTGAAAACGGCAAATCTACGCCCCCACCTTGTCGATCCCCTTCAGGCCGACATCCGCCAGTCGGCCACGCTGCGCGCGCCGGCCGTCGTATTCGCGAATCTCCTTCTTGCCGAGGTCCTCGGTGGCCCGCTTGCCGCGCCGCACGCCGTACAAGGTGAGGTGCGAGCCGTCGGTCACGGCCACCGAAGCGAGGGTCACTTTCTCGGGCAGCGCAATGAGCTGCACGCCCAGGCCGCCGTTCGGCCGCAGCGGCACTTCATCGAGCAGGAAGACGAGCAGGCGCGCGTCGGACGAAAGTGCCGCAACGCGCGGGCTGACGTCGCCCTTGAACATCGGCACCGGCACCGGCGGCAGGACCGTAGCGCCCTCGGCCGGCTTCATGAACTCCTTGCCGGCTTTCATGCGCGTGACCATGTCCTTGAGCTGCGCGATAAATCCGTGGCCGGCCGTGGTGTGCAGCAGCAGGCTCTGCTCCATCGACCCTGTGCCCATCCAGACGATCGTGTCGCCGGCCGCATTCACGAGGCTGTTCACCGGGGCGCCATCGCCGCGACCCGACGGCAGGCCGGCCGCATCGAGCGTCCACGTCTTGCCCGACGAACCGAGGAACACGACCTGGTCGGTCGTCTTGCACTCGGCGAACTGCGCCATCGCGTCGCCGTCCTTGAAGTTGACCGTGGAGAGGTCGATGCCGTGGCCGACCCGCGCGCGGATCCAGCCTTTGCGCGACAGGATGACCGTCACAGGCTCGACGAGCACCGCACGCTCGATCTGCGTGCGCTCATCCGCCTTGATCAAGGTGCGGCGATCGTCGCCGTACTTCTTGGCGTCGTCTTCCAGTTCCTTGACGACCAGCGTGCGCAGGACGCGCTCAGAGTCGAGCACCCGGCGATGGCCTTCGCGCTCGTTCTCCAGGCCCTTCTTCTCCTCGTTCAGCTTGATGCCATCCAGGCGCGTGAGCTGCCCGAGGCGCAGGTTGACGATGTCCTCGGCCTGCCGCTCTGAAAAGCCCCATTTCTCGGAGAGTTTCCTCTTGGCCTCGGCCTGGTCTTCGCACGAGCGGATCAGCTTGATGATCTCGTCGATCTTCACGAAGGCCTTGATGCGGCCTTCCACGATGTGCAGGCGATCCTCGACCTTGTCCAGGCGGAACTGCGTGCGGCGCCGGACGGTCGCGATGCGGAACTCGGTCCACTCCTTGAGGACACCGACGATGCCCTTGGTTTCGGGCAGCCCGTCCAGCCCGAGCCACGTAAGGTTCAGCGGGTAGCGCATCTCGAGCGACGTGTGCACGAGCAGCGCCTTCATCATCTCGTCCGCATCCTGGCGCGACGACCTCGGCTCGATGATGATGCGCATGCGGCTCTTGCGGTCCGATTCGTCCCGCACCGTCTCGACGAGGTCGAGCACGAACTGCTTGAGGCGCTTCTGCTCCTGCGTCACTTCCTTCTTGCCGGTCGCAGGCTTGGGGTTCACCAGCGCTTCGATTTCCTCGAGCACCTGGCGGCACGAAACACCGTGCGGCAGCTCGTCGACCACGATGCGCCATTGCGCGCGGGCGAGCGGCTCCACGTGCCAGCGCGCACGCATCGCGATCGACCCGCGGCCCACGTCGTAGGCGGCGCGAATCTCCGCCGCATTCGAAATGATCTGGCCGCCGCCGGGAAAATCCGGCCCGGGCAGGAGCGCGAGCACATCGTCGACCGTGGCCTTGGGCGTGCGAATGATGAGCGCCGCGGCGAGCGCAATCTCCCTCAGGTTATGCGGAGGGATGCGCGTGGAGAACCCGACCGGGATCCCGAACGACCCGTTGAGCAGGCCGAATGGCATGCGCGCGGGCAGCAATTGCGGCTCATCGAACTTGCCGTCGTAATTCTTGATGAAGTCGACGGTTCCTTCATTTATTTCACTTAAAACCAATTCTGCAAATCTGGAAAGCCTTGCTTCCGTATACCGGTAAGCCGCGGCCGAATCGCCGTCGCGGCTGCCGAAGTTGCCCTGGCCCTCGATCAGCGGATAGCGCATCGAGAACGGCTGCGCCAGGTGCACCATCGCCTCGTAGGTCGAGGAATCGCCGTGCGGGTGGTATTTGCCCAGCACCTCGCCGACGTAGCGCGCGCACTTGACGTAGGTCGTGGCCGCGTTCGCCCCCCCGGCCTCGCCCATCGCGTAGAGGATCCGGCGCTGTACGGGCTTCAGGCCGTCGGCGATCTCCGGCAGGGCCCGGGATTTCACCGTCGAGACGGCGTATCCCAGGTAGGCCTGCGAGGCGTGGCGCTCGATCGGCGCCGAATCGTCGCCGTTGTCCGGCGCGAACATGTCTGCGGTCTTGGAAGTGTCCATGGTCAGCTGAAGAGGTCCAGTTGTTTGTCGGCCATCGCCACCGCGGCTTCCACCGCGCGCTTGGCCTTGTCTAGGTCATCGCCGCCACCGGCGCGGCTGCCTGCTTCCCAGGTGTACTTGTGCTTTGCGTTCTTGTCGGCGTGGATGGTGACTTTTCCGAGCTTTTTCTTGCCCAGCCAGTAAACGTGGCCGTTGTAGCCACGCTCCCAGGCCGGCTTCTGCTTTTTCTTAGACATCAGCCTCGACGGTCTTCCAGTGTTCGCGCATCCAGTTCCGGCGTCCTTCGGCTTCCCCGGAATCCATCAGCAACTCGAAGGTCTCGCGCACTTTCTTCAACTGCCCCGCATCCAGTTGCATCCGCACCAGGCGCCGCGAGTCGGGGTTCATCGAGGTTTCCCAGAGCTGCTCGGGATTCATTTCCCCAAGGCCCTTGAAGCGCGAGATCTCCCAGGAATCCTCTTTCACCTTCTCTTTTTTCAGCGCGCGCAGCGTCTCGTCCAGCTCTTCATCGTCCAGGCAGTAGACCCGCCGCGCGGGCTTGCCTTTGCCTTGCGAGGGGATCTCCACCTTGAAGAGCGGCGCCTGCGAGACGTAGATGCGCCCGGTCTCGACGAGCTTGGGCGCGTGCATGAAAAAGAACGTCAGCAGCAGCGCCTGGATGTGGCCGCCGTCGACGTCGGCGTCAGTCATGATGATGACCTTGCCGTAGCGAATCCCCGTGAGGTCCGGCGTGTCCTCCGAGCCGTGCGGATCGACGCCGATGGCGGTGGCGATCGCCTGCAGTTCCTTGTTGGCGAGCACGGTGCGCGCGTCCTTCGACATCGAGTTCAGCACCTTGCCGCGCAAAGGCAGGATCGCCTGCGTCTCCTTGTCGCGCGCCTCCTTGGCGGAGCCGCCGGCGGAATCGCCCTCCACCATGAACAATTCGTTGCGCGAGGTGTCGTCCGAGGAGCACTCGACGAGCTTGCCCGGCAGCGTCGCCACGCCGGAGCCCTTCTTCCTCTCGAATTTCTTGCCCTTGGAGAGCCGCGCGAGCGCCTGCTCGATCGCGAGCTCGACGATTTTCTTGCCCTCGTCCGGGTGCTGGTTCAGCCACAGCTCGAAGGCGTCGCGCACGCACAGCTCCAGCAGCTTCGCCGCATGGCGCGTGGTGAGCTTTTCCTTGGTCTGGCCGTGGAACTGGGTGCGCACGATGCGCGCCGAGAGCGTGAAGCAGGCGCGCTGCCAGAGGTCGTCGGCGATCAGCTTCACGCCCTTGGGCTGCAGCGTGCGCGTCTCCATGAAGGCCGCGGTCGCGTCGAAAATGCCATTGCGGAAGCCCGCCTCGTGCGTGCCGCCCGAGCGTGTCGGGATCAGGTTGACGTGGCTGTCGGCGAAGATGTCACCGTCGGCGACCCAGCCAATGGCCCATTCCGCGCCCTCGCCCGCCTCGATTTCGGCGAAATCGGCGGCCGATTTGTCGTCGAAGTGCCTGGCGCCGGAAAAGAGGGGCGCCACCAGCTCGCGGCCATCCAGCGTGCGCTCGAAATACTGCGCCATGCCCTTCTCGAACTTCCAGCTCTGGTCCGCCTTGCCTTCAACTTTCAGGACCGTCGTCAAACCGGGCAGCAGGTAGGCCTTCGAGCGGATCAGGTGCTCGAGCTCGCCCATCGGGATGTTCGGCGAGTCGAAGTACTTCGGGTCCGGCCAGATGCGCACCGTGGTGCCGGTCCGCTTGTCCTTGATTTTTTCGCTCTTCAATTTCTGCTTGAGCTCGCCGCCCTCGAACGCAATGGTGTGCCGATAACCGTCGCGGTACACCGTCACTTCGCAACGCTTCGACAAGGCGTTCGACACCGCCACGCCGACGCCGTGCAGGCCGCCGGAGATGTGGTAGATGCCTTCGCCGGATTTCGCGAACTTGCCGCCGGCGTGCAGCATGGTGAAGGCGACCTCGACAGCGGGCTTCTTTTCTTCCTTGTGCAGGTCGACCGGGATGCCGCGGCCCTCGTCCTCGACCTCGACCGAGCCGTCCTTGGAGACCGAGACGACGATCTTCTTGCCGAACCCGGCCAGCGCCTCGTCGATGGCGTTGTCGATCGCCTCCTGCACGATGTGCAGCGGGTGGATCGTATGGGTGTACATGCCCGGCATGCGCCGGACGGGCTCCAGCCCTTTCAAGGCCTGGATCGCGGATGCGTCGTAAACTTGTTGTTTTGCCACGTATTTAGTTGTTTTTCAGTCTTGTACCACTAAACATTGTAGCGCCCGCGCAATTGGGATGCGCCAAGGCGTCCCGGCGCATGGACAACCACGCCCGCCGCCACGGCCGACGCTGCGAGTTCCTTGTCGAGGGTTATCAGCGGCGCCGGAAGGCGCAGAGCAAGTTCAAGGTAGGACGCGTCGTAGGTACTCAGCCCATGCTGGTCCGCCAAGGCGCTGATTTGCCGGAGGTCATGGACGATCGTATCGACACGAATCAGGAGCCGCGCCGCCTCATCCAGCACCTGAATACGCTCAGCACGCGTCAGCCGGCGCCTTTTTTCCGCAACCAGGAGCGCATTGGGAAACTCCAGCCGCCACACAGACGGTACCCAGCACTCTTCGTTGGCCGCCACCTGCAGCGCCGAATCAGTGAAGCTCGTGCGTTCATCCGGGAAGAACCATGAAAGGCAGATAGACGAATCAAGCACCAGCGGCATCAATAGCGCCTTCCGGCCTTGATCAATTCCGAGATCGTGGTGCCCGGACCCGCTGGCTTGCCACGACCGACACGCGTGCGCTTGATCTCCTCGACCAATGCCCGCATCCGTTCAGACTCCCCATCGGATTTCACGGCGATCATCTGCGCCACCGCTTTGCCGCGCCGCGTGATCGTGACACTCTCCCCCGCTTCGACTTTGTCGAGCAGTTCGGCGAGCTTGGTTTTGGCCTCGAAGGCCCCCACAACGATTCCCATGGATCATTCCAGCTAGACAACTAGTTGGAAGGATAATTCAAGGCGAGTCAGGTGTAAAGCGTGACTGCCGAAGCAAGTTCTTCCAACCCGGAAAGTCGCTCGAACAGCACATCACGGTGGGCGGCCGGCAGCGCGCCGGCGACGCAATCGTTGAATTTCAAACGCAATTCGTCCATGCCGAGCGGGTTGTGCGCGTGGCCCTTGGCGCGGCTGACCGGCTCGCCGGAGCGCACCGTGCCGTCAGCCAGCGTCACGCGCACCTGGTCGCTGCGCGAAAACAGCGGATCGTCCGCATCCGGATCGTCCACCGGGCTGATCCTGACCTTGGGAAACAGCGCCTGCACCGGTGCCGAGCGCACGAAGTCGTCGCTCAACTCGGCCAGGCCGACGCGTCCCGCGACCACCGCGGATGCGGCGGCGAACTCGGCGCTGAACTTGGCATCGAGCGCGTTCTGCGGCCGGCTGTGGCGCAACATCCCGGCCTGCAGTTTGCCGATGGAGAGCTCTATTTCTTTTATTTTTCCTATGTCGAATTTTCCCAGGCCAAGCAAACCGTCAATAGACCTGTGCAGCGCATAGCAGACCGGGTAGCGCTTTATGTTCAGGCCATTCTTCAGGATGTGCCATTCACCGAGCGTGCCGTCGGTGCGTACGCGGCCGGCGGGCGAGAAGGCATTCAGGAAACCGTTCCGATGCTCGAGCGCATCGGGCGAGGCGGTGAAACCTTTCGCGGCAAGGCGAGCGGCAATGAGGCCGCCCTGCGCCGCGCGCGCCACCTGCAGCGGCTTCATCATCGAACCGAAATTGGCCACCAGCCCGGCCGACATGGATGCGGCCGCCGCCAGGGCATGCGCGGTGCGTCCGGCATCGAGCTTCGCCAGTCGCGCGCCAGCGGCGGCGGCGGCGATGGCGCCGAATACTCCGCTCGGATGCCAGCCCTTGGCGTGGTACTTGTCCTCGTCGCGCGAGGCGAGCTCGCCCCACACTTCGTATCCTGCGACGTAGGCCGCGATCATCTCGGCGCCGCTCGCGCGCAGGCGTTCGCCCTCGGCGAGGATCGCAGGCACCAGCACCACGCTCGGGTGGCCGTCGATCGCCACGTCGTCGTAATCCAGCGCGTGGCCCGCCGTGGCGTTGATCAGGGCGGCCTCAGGAGAACTGGTTTGTCCTTGATCGAAGAGTATTTTTGAATCACTGCCGGCAGGAAAAGAAAAAGTCCCTCGTAAGACCTTTACAACAGGCTCTTCCCTGCCCGCGAACATCACGCCGGTGCAGTCGATGAAGCCGCGCTTGGCGGTGGCGACGGCATCCGCCGGAATTTTCCTGAAATCCAGCGAAGCGGCGAACTCCGCCAGGTTGCGCGTCAGCCCGTTCATCAGTAGGACCTGGGCATGTCCAGCACGTGCTCGGCGATGTAGGCGAGGATCAGGTTGGTGGAGATCGGCGCGATCCTGGAGATGCGCGCCTCGCGCCAGCGGCGCTCGACGTGGTATTCGCGAGCGTAGCCGAAGCCGCCGTGGGTCTGCATGCAGGCCTCGGCCGCCTCCCAGGAAGCTTCCGACGCCAGCAGCTTGGCGACGTTCGCGTCCTCGCCGCAGGGCAGCCCGGCCTGGAACAGCGCTGCGGCCTTGCGCAGCATCATCTCCGCCCCCTGCATCGAGGCGTAGGCACGCGCGATCGGGAACTGGATGCCCTGGTTCTGCCCGATCGGGCGGTCGAACACCACGCGTTCGGTCGCGTACTTCGACGCGGAACGAATGAACCAGCGCGCGTCGCCAATCGATTCGTGCGAGACGAGGATGCGCTCGGCGTTCATGCCATCCAGGATGCAGCGGAAGCCCTTGCCTTCGCCGCCCACCAGGTTCGCCGCCGGCACGCGCATGCCGTCCATGAACACTTCGGTGGCGTGGTGGTTGATCATCGCCTTGAGCGGGCGGATCTCCAGCCCCTTGCCGAGGCATTCGCGGATGTCCACGAGGAACACCGACAGGCCTTCGGTTTTCTTCTTCACCTGGTCCAGAGGCGTGGTGCGCGCCAGCAGCAGCATGAGGTCGGAGTGCAGCGCGCGCGATGTCCAGACCTTCTGCCCGGTGATGACGTAATGGTCGCCATCCCGAACTGCTCGCGTTTTCAGCTTTGTCGTATCGGTGCCGGTGGTCGGCTCGGTGACGCCGAAGGCCTGCAAACGCAGTTTGCCGCTGGCAATGCCGGGCAGGTACTTCTGCTTCTGTTCCGGGCTGCCATGGCGCAGCACCGAGCCCATGGTGTACATCTGCGCGTGCGCGGCGGCCGCGTAGCAGCCGGCGCCGTGGCATTCCTCGAGCACCACGCCCGCGGCGCGCAGCGGCAGTCCGGCGCCGCCGTACTCTTCGGGAATCAGCGCGCCGAGATAGCCAGCCTTGGTGAGCGCATCGACGAATTCCTTCGGGTAAGCCTCGGTTTCGTCCATCTTGCGCCAGTATTCGTTCGGGAAATCCGCGCAGATGCGCCGCACGCTTTCGCGAATCTCCGGGTAGTCCTCGCCAAGCTCGACGCTCGCCATCTCATTTCCCTTCGAACTTCGGTTTGCGTTTTTCATTGAAGGCCTTCACGCCTTCGCGCCGGTCCGCGGTGTCCACCAGCCGGTTGTAGGCCTCGATCTCGAAACGGTAGCCGCTCATGAGATCCATCTGCAGGCCGAAGTGGATCGACTTCTTCGCCTGGCGCGTCGACAGCGGCGCGTTTTCCGCGATCGCCTGCGCCGTGGCCAGCGCTTCCTCGAGCAGCTTCGCCGGCTCGCAGACGCGGTTCACCAGGCCCCATTCCTTGCCCTCGGCAGCGCTGAACGGCCGCGCCGTGAGGATCATTTCCTTCGCGCGCCGCTCGCCTACCGCGCGCGGCAGGTTCTGCGTGCCCATGCCGCCGGGCATGATGCCGAGCCGCACTTCGGACAGCGCGAAGCGCGCGCCGGGCACGGCGTAAATGAAATCGCAGCACAGCGCCATCTCCAGCCCGCCGCCAAAGGCATGGCCGTTTACCGCGGCGATGACCGGCACCGTGCACTCGACCAGCGCCATGAAGGCGCGCTCGAATATGTCGTGCTGTGCCTGCCACTCGGCCTGCGTCATGCCGTCGCGCTCCTTCAGGTCGCCGCCCGCGCAAAACGCGCGCTCGCCCGAGCCCGTCACGATGACGCAGCGCAGTTTGCCCGGCTCCGCCGACAGGCGCGTCCACAGGTCGAGCTGGTCGCGCCCCATCTGCGTGTTGATGGCGTTGAGCACCTCGGGCCGGTTGAGCGTCACCACGAGGACCTGTTCCCCTTTGCTTTCCAGGGCAAGCGTCTTGTATTCAGGAAATTTCATTTCCCCAGCACCTCGGCAGTATTGGCCCCGAGCGCCGGCGAAGCCGAGCGCGGCAGGGGGCGATGACCATCAAATGAAATCGGCAGACCAATGAGAGGTTGGCTCGATCCCGGGACCTGCTGAAGCAGGCCGAGCGCCTCCATCTGCGGATGCTCCAGCATCTGTTTCACGTTCTGCACCGGCGCGCAGGGCACGCCAGCGGCGTCGAGCAGCGCGGTCCACTCCGAATTCGTTTTCTTCAGCATTTCGGCTTCCATGAGCTGATAGAGCAAGCCCGCATGCTTCACGCGATCCGGGTTCGTCTTGAAGCGGGAGTCCTCAAACCAGTTGAAACCCAGAACTCCACAAAGCTTCCTGAACAGGCCATCATTCCCGGCAGCGACGACCAGGTCGCCGTCCTTCGTGCGGTAGGCACGATACGGCACGATGCCGTTGGCGCCCGAGCCGTGGCGCATGGGTATTTCCCCGGAGCCGAGATATTGCGCCGAATGCATCACCATCCATGCGGCGGCGGTCTCGAACAGCGATACATCCACCACGCCGCCCTTGCCGGTATCGCGCCGGCTGTGCAGCGCAGAGAGGATTCCGATCACGCCCCAGAGCGCGGTGCCCTGGTCCACGATCGAGGGCGCCACGCGCACCGGCGGCCTGCCCTCCTCGCCGACCACGCTCATGATGCCGCCGAAAGCCTGCATCAGCGGATCGTAACCGGGGCGATCGGAGAGCGGGCCCTTCGCGCCGAAGGCGCCGATATTGCAGTAGATCAGCGAGGGTTTTATCGCGAGCAGCGCCGCGGCGCCCACGCCCACCTCGTCGGCCTGGCCGGGGCGCAGGTTCTGCAGCACGATGTCCGCGTGCGCGACGATGAAATCGACGAGCCGCGCGCGCTGCGTCGGGTCGCGCAGCTCGCACACCACCGAGCGCTTGTTGCGGTTGATCGCCTGGAAGGTGGCCGAGGCGCCATCGAGGAAGGGCGGGCCCCACTTGCGCGCGTCGTCGCCGCCCGGCTTCTCGATCTTGATCACGTCGGCGCCGAGATCGCCGAGGACCAGCCCGGCGCAGGGAGCGGCGACGCTATGACCCAGCTCGACGACGACAATTCCCGCGAGAGGCGCGTTCACTCGGGCTTGATGCCCGCCGCGGTCACGATCCTGCGAAAGGTCTCGATGTCGTCCTTCACCATGCGCGCGAATTCATCGCTGCTGGTGCCCACGACCGGCATGCCGGCGGCTTCGAGCTTGGCGCGCACGTCCGGCGACTGGACCGCCTTGACGATCTCCGTGTTATAGCGCTTGAGGATCGCATCGGGCAATCCGGCCGGGCCGAAGAATCCGAGCCAGGACGCCGGCATGACGTAGCCCGGCACCGATTCGCCGATGGTGGGAATTTCCGGAACGCTCTGCTGGCGTTTCGCTTCAACGAAACCCACCGCGCGGATCTTGCCCGCCTTGATGTGCGGCAGCGCGGTCGAGAGCGTGGTGAACACCGCCGGAATCTGGCTGCCGATCAGGTCCTGCACCGCCGGCGCGGCGCCCTTGTAGGGCACGTGCACCATGTCGATCCCGGAAATCTGCTTGAGCAGTTCGCCCGACAGGTGGTGCGGCGAACCGGTGCCCGAGCTGCCGTAGGCGAGCTTGCCCGGATTCTTCCTGCCCCACTCGACGAGGTCCTTCGCCGTGGCGACCGGAATGGTGAGATTCACGCAGAGGATGATCGGCACTTCCACCGCCGCGGTGATCGCCGTGAAGTCCTTCACCGGATCGTAGGGAATGGTTTTCGACAGCAGCAGCGTCAGGCCGTGCGTCGCTCCCGTCCCCAACAGGAGGGTGTAGCCGTCGGGCACCGAGCGCGCGACGATGTCCGAGCCGAGCATGCCGCCCGCGCCCGCGCGGTTGTCGACGATGATCTGCTGGCCGAGCGCCTCGCCCACTTTCACGCCGATGGTGCGCGCGAGCAGGTCGGTCGAACCGCCGGGCGGATACGGCACCACGAGGCGGATCGGCTTCGACGGCCAGGCCTGGGCCAATGAAATTATCGGGACGGCAAGAACTGCGGCGAGCAAAGTCCTTATCATTGGCGAATTATGAACCGAACCGCCATCGTCACGGGCTCAGGACGCAATATCGGAAGAGCCATTGCCCTCGCCCTTGCGGCACAAGGCGTGAGCGTGGTGGTCAACGGCCACCGCGACCGCGCCGCGGTCGACGCGGTGGCGAAAGAGATCACCGACGCCGACGGCCGCGCGCTGCCCGTCATGGCGGATGTCTCGAAGCACGACGAGGTCGCGGCCCTGGTGCAGGCCGCCGCCGATGCGTTCGGCTCGGTGGACATCGTGGTCTCGAACGTCGGCGTGCGGCGCATGCAGCCATTCCTCGACATCAGCGTGGCCGACTGGGACGCGGTGCTCGCCACCAACCTCACGCCGGCGTTCTACCTCGCGCGCAACGCCATCCCGCACATGCAGAAGCGCAAGTGGGGGCGCCTGATCCTGATTTCAGGCTTCGACGGTTTCTGGGGCCAGGTGACGCAGCGCGCCCACAACATCACTGCCAAGGCCGGGCTGCACGGCCTGGCCAAGGCGCTCGCGCGCGAGTTCGGCCCCGACGGCATCACCGCGAACACCGTGGCGCCCGGCGCGATCGACACGGTGCGCGACCAGTCGCAATACAAGCACCAGCCGAAAGAAAAGATCGTTGCCGAAATTCCGCTCGGGCGATTCGGCCACGTGAACGAGATTGCCGCGGCCTGCACCTTCCTCGCCGGCGACGGCGGCGGCTTCACCTCGGGACAGGTGATCCACGTCAACGGCGGCCACTACATGTACTAACGGAGCAGTCCGGCTTCCCTCAAGTACTTCTGCGCACCCGGGTGGATCAGTTCCACGCGCGGCGCGGCCGAAACAATGTTCGCCGCCGTGCTCTCCTTCGCCTGCTCCAGGCGCGTCGCCATGGGACCTTCCGCCCGATGCAGCGCGCGCGCGAGCAGGTAGGCCTGTTCGTCCGGCAACCCCGGGCGCGCGAACACGTAGCTCCAGGAACCGACCGATGTGATCGCCGCCTCCTGGCCGGGATAGCTCTTCGCCGGCAGTGTCACCGCCTGCAGCGACGGGTTCTTTGCGAGGATGCGCTTCACTTCCTCCGCGTCCGGGCCGAGAAAGCGTCCGCCCGCCCTGGCGATCGCCGTGAACGCGGGCCAGCCCACGCCCGCGCCCCACAGTGCCACGGCGCGCCCGTCCTGCAGCATCGGCGGACCGTCCGCGGCTTTTTCGAGGGTCAATTCAATGGCCTTTATTTCCAAAGCACTTAAGACCAGCCGCCCCAGGACAGTAATGCCCGACCCTTGGGTTCCCAGTACGACGGGCTTTTGCCTCAAGTCTTCAATTTTTTTTATTGGACTATCCGCCCGAACAACAAACATTCCAGGAGAGGAATACATCGCCGCGACGATGCGAAGCTGGGCGCCGGGTTTCGCCAGCGCCGCGCTCGCGAACTCTCCCGCGACGAGGCCGAGGTCGACCTTGCCCGCTTCCAGCAGCGGCACGTTCTCGGCGCTGCCCTTGGTGTTGCGCGTCTCGATGCGCAGCCGCGGCTCCTGCGCGTTCAGCATTTCCGCATAGGCGTCGCCGTAGACCGGGAAGCCGCCGCCGGGCGTGGCGGTGCCCAGGATCAGCGTGAAGACCACCGGGTTCATTCAACGAAGGCGGGTGCCTTCGGGATGGCCTGGTTCTGCACCATGTCGTGGTTGATCCAGAGCTTCGCCCCGGTCTGCTTCAGGTAAACGTCCATCTCGCGCATCGACTGCACGCTGCGCTCGACGTTGAAGTTGAACCCGGGGGCGCGCATCGCGTCCCAATTGACCGACTGGTGCACCATGTCGCCCGAGAGCAGGACTTTGCCGGTCTTTGCCAGGCGCACGAACAGCGACTGGTGGCCGGGCGTATCCCCGGGCGTGGACTTGATCACCACCGAGCCATCGCCGAACACGTCATGGTCGCCGTTCAGCTTGACCGTCTTCGCGCCGCGCAGCTTCTCGAAATTCGCCACGGCAACGCCGTATTTCTGCGGCTCGGCCCCGAACACCGCGTCGTATTCCGCCTGCTGCATGTAAAGGGTCGAGGTGCCGAAGTAGTTGGCGTTGCCCGAGTGGTCGCCATGGTGGTGCGACATGGCGAAGTGCTGGATCTGCTCGGGCGCGACGCCGATTTCCTTCAGCGATTCGGCCAGCGGCTTGCGCATGTATGCCGTGGCGACCGGCGTCTGCAGGCCGTTCGGCATGGCGGCGAGGCGGTCGGCATTGCCCGTGTCCCAGAGCATCCAGCCCTTCGCGTGCCTGATGAGGTAGCAGTAGTCGCTGAACACCACGGCCTTGTCCTTGTCGGCCGCCTGGCCGGTGAAGCGCGCCAGGTCCTTGACGTGGTTCTCGCCGCAGGTGATCACGTACATGCGCTCGACCACCGGCGTGCTTTCCCAAGTGCCGGCGCAGCCCGACAAGAGGACTGCCGTTGCAATGAAAATGTTCTTCATGTTTTTCTCTCCTGGACGGAAGCCGTCATCATGGAGCCGGAATCCTACACCCGGGCGAGAGCGGTCACGGCCTGCAGGATCGCGACCCGCGCCTGGCCGAGCACCATGCCCTGCCAGAGTTCGGTCTCGGTGTAGAACGCGTCGCGAATGGCGCGATCGATGCTCGCGCGCAGCGCGGCGGGCGCCTCAGGGTGGATCTCGAGCCAGTGCGCGCCGCGCAAGGCGTGCAACACCGCCTCAAAAGGCACCGTGCCGTATTCCAGGCCCATGAGAGTGACTTCGGCATCGGGACATTCCTCGTGCGCGCACAGCGCAGCCGAGCCCTTGACTTCGGCCGACGCCGAGCCGCCGTCATAGTACGACATCACATCTGCGCCATACCAGGCGCGGGTTCGCGCGAGGTCGGCGGCATCGTTGCGGCCCGCGTAGATTTTCTCGCCGTGGCCGTTCGGGCCGAGGCCCGTGTGGATGTCGATCCAGCCGATGCGCCGTTTGCCCGCGCCGTGGCGCTTCACGTGCGCGCGCAGCGTGCGGTTGCTCCATGAAGGCACGGTGCCGGAAAAGAACAGCCCGTCGGGCCGGCTGTCCTGCCCCGAACTCACCGCGGTCTGGAATTCGCGGTGCCCCATGCGCTCGCGCGCGGCGTAGAGCGCGGCGCGGTTGGCGTCGGCTGGGGGCCATTGCTGCGGCAGCAGCAGGGCGTGCAGTTCCTCGTAACCGCCATTCCTCGGTCGCGCCTGCGCGAATTCGAGAAAATTGCGGTTCAGGTCGATGTTGTCTTCGTTTGCCCGCCGCAGGTGCGAGAACCCCCAGGGATTGACCGCGTGCACGAGCAGCACGGCGAGCTTCGACGCATCGATCCGCTTGAGCAGCTCCTCGTCGCCCAGCAGCGCGCGCTGGCAGCCCGAGCCGCAGAAGCCTTCGACGCCGTGCGTGCCGGAAGTGACGATCAGCAGCGATTCGGAACTCGCGGAGCCGAGCAGGACCGAATCCATCGCGAGATCTTCGTCGCGCGCGCCCTTGAGTGGATGCAGGACGCTTTCCGCTATCAGCCCGCGCCCGGCGGCGGCCGCGAGGAAGCCCTGGCGCGCTTGCGCGTAGTCCTGGGAGAAAACTTCAACCACTTCAGCCGAGCGTGGGCATGTTCAAGCCCGCAGAAGGAGTGTCCTGGTGCGGCCAGCGAGTCGTGACCACCTTGGTGCGGGTGTAGAACTTGACCCCTTCCATGCCGTGCACGTGCAAATCGCCGAACAGCGAATTCTTCCAGCCGCCGAAGGAATAGAAGGCCACTGGCACGGGGATCGGCACGTTCACGCCGACCATGCCGACCTGCACCTCGTTCTCGAAGCGCCGCGCCGCGCCGCCCGATGCGGTGAAGATCGCGGTGCCGTTCGCGTACGGGTTTGAATTGACGAGTTCGATGGCCTTTTCGAGGCTGTCGACGCGCAGGACGACCAGGACCGGCCCGAAAATCTCGTTCTTGTAGACCTCCATGTCGCGCGTCACGTTGTCGAACAGCGTCGTGCCGAGGAAGTAGCCCTCTTTCATGCCGTGATTGCGACCGTCTAGGACGACCTTCGCTTTTTCGGCAACTCCCTTGTTCACGAACCCCAATACCTTGTCCCGGTGCTCGGCGCTGACCAAGGGACCCATTTCCACGCCGTCCTGGTCTCCGGGGCCGACCTTGATCGCAGTCGCTTTCTTCTTCAAAAGAGAAATCAGGGGATCAGCAGAATTTCCCACCGCGACAACGGCCGAGATCGCCATGCAGCGTTCGCCTGCCGAGCCGTAGGCGGCGCCGATCAGCGCGTCGGCGGTGAACTCCATGTCGGCGTCGGGCAGCACCACTGCGTGGTTCTTCGCCCCGCCCAGCGCCTGGACGCGCTTGCCGTTTTTCGCGCAGGTTTCGTAGATGTATTTCGCGATCGGCGTCGATCCGACGAATGACACCGCATTGATGGCCGGATGATTCAATATTGCGTCGACAGCCTCCTTGTCGCCATGCACGACGTTGAACACGCCGTCGGGCAGGCCCGCTTCCTTGAAAAGCTCGGCCATGAGAATCGAGGCCGAGGGCACTTTCTCCGAGGGCTTGAGGATGAAGGTGTTGCCGCAGGCGATCGCCATCGGGAACATCCACAGCGGCACCATCGCCGGGAAATTGAACGGCGTGATGCCCGCGCACACGCCCACCGGCTGGCGCACGCTGTGCGTGTCCACCGCGGTGCCGACATTCTCCGAATACTCGCCCTTGAGCAATTGCGGGATGCCGCAGGCGAACTCGACCACCTCGATGCCACGCTGCACCGAGCCCATCGCATCCGGTAGCGTCTTGCCGTGCTCCTGGGTGATGCGTGCGGCAATTTCACCCTGATGTTTCTGGAGCAAGGCCAAAAACCGCTGCATCACCCTCGCCCGGCGCAGGATCGACGCATCGCGCCACTCGGGAAGCGCAGTGCAAGCGGCTTGCACCGCTGCGTCGATTTCCTTTTCGCCGCAAAGCGGCACGCGCTTCGACACCTGCCCGGTGGCGGGGTTGTACACGTCCCCCATTCGTCCCTGCGGCACCACCGCCTTGCCGTTGATCCAGACCGGGACGGTCGCCAGCTGCAATTCTGCGGGTTTGTTCATGCGGACGGCTCCTCAGCCGCGGATTCTACGCTGCGCCGGCATTGGCCGACGCAGCGGGTATGCCTCCGGAGCCGGCGCCGCTTCGGCCGCGATCCGAAAGCGGCTGACCAGGTCCGCCAGCCTTCGCGCCTCGTCCTCGAAGGACATCGCGGAGGCCGCGGCCTGTTCCACCAGCGCCGCGTTCTGCTGTGTCACCCCTTCGAGCTGGGTGATGGAGCGGTTGATCTCCTCCACGCCGCTCGCCTGCTCGCCCGATGCAGCGGAAATCTCGGCGATCAGGCCTGTGGTCTGCTGCACGCCGGCGACGATGCCGTCGATCACCTTGCCGGATTTCTCGGCGTTGCGGCTGCCCTCCGCAATTTGCGCCACGCTCTGACCGATCAGGCCGGAGATCTGCTTGGCGGCGTCCGCGCTGCGCTTGGCCAGCGCCCGCACCTCGGCTGCGACCACGGCGAAGCCGCGGCCCTGCTCGCCCGCGCGCGCCGCCTCCACCGCGGCGTTGAGCGCCAGTATGTTGGTCTGGAACGCGATCTGGTCGATGGTGCTGATGATGTCGGCCATGCGCCTGGAGCCCGCCTCGATGGTCGACATGCTTGAGACCACCTCATGGACCGCCCGCGCGCCGTCGCGCGCCGTGTTCTCCGCCTCGCGCGCGAGGTCGCTTGCGCGCTGGCAGTTGGCGGCGTTGTCGCGCACGGTCGAAGCCAGCTCCTCCATGCCCGCCGCCGCTTCTTCCAGCGTTCCGGCCTGCTGCTCGGTGCGCTCCGACAGGTTGGTGTTGCCCGTCGAGATCTCGCGCGCCGCGTGCGACACGGAATCGGAGCTGGCGCGCACCTGCGCCACGATCTCGCCCAGGTTTCGGTTCACCGTTTCGAGCGCGCGCATCACCTGGCCGAAATGCCCGCCCAGCCGCGTGTTGATGGTGGAGGTGAGATCGCCCTTGCCGATGCGCTCGATCACGCCGATCAGCAGGACCCAGCCGATGTTCGCCTGCAGGAAGAACGAAGCCATGGAATAGATGGCAAGCAGCACCAGCGCCGCGATCAGCGCCTCTTGCCCTGCAGACAGGCTGCCGGAGGTCATGGCGTAAAGCACCGCGCAGGGCGCCAGATGCAGCGCGCTGAGCAGCGGCAGCTTTATCTCGTTGGCGAGCCGCTGCATCAGCGCGATGCCGGGTGAGAACACGAAGGCGTTCATGCGATGGACCCTCCTCCCAGGTAAGCCGCGACGCGCGGGTCGGCGCAAGCGGCATCAAGGCCGTCGAACAGGGAAACGCGCCCTTGCTCGACGAACACGAAACGCTCGCAGACCTCGCGCAGGATCTCAAGGTGATACCGTTCCGTCGGGTGCAAGCAGAGGAACACGACGCGTCCCTCGCCTCTGAGTCGCCGGAAGAAGTCCAGCATGAAGCCGATGTAGCCGTCCTGGGTGTTGAACTGCGGCTCGTCGAACAGGTGCACCATTGGGTAGTCGCTTTTCGCCGGCTCGAGCAGGAAATCGGGCCGGCGGCGCGCGAAGCGGCGCACCTGGTAGGACTGGTGGTAGTGGATCGCGAGGCGATCGCGCTGGGACGCCTTGACGCCGTGCACCTCCTGGCCCATGCACATGACGCGCCCCGAAGTAGGCACGTTCGATCCGGTGATCAGTTCGAACAGGGTGGTCTTGCCGGAGCCATTGGGCCCCATGACGCCGACGATGGATGGCTTTTCGACCGCAAAGCTCGCTTCCAGGCGGAAGCCGGGCTTGAAACGGCGCCGGTACTGCTTCACCACGCTCTCCACCGAAAGAATCATCAGACCCCCAGCAGCCGGGTGCGCAGCGTCGCGTCGTCCGTCAGGGCGCGCGCCGCCCCGCTGTGAACAATGCGGCCTTTGTCCATGACATAGACGCGGTCGGCGGCGGCCAGGGCGGCCAACGGGTTCTGCTCCACCAGCAGCACCGAAACGCCCTCGCGCTTCAACTTTCCGATGGTACGCATCACGTCCTGCGCGATCTTCGGCGCGAGGCCCTGGCTGGGCTCGTCGAACAGCACCAGGCCAGGCGAGCCCACCAGCGCGCGCGCGATAGCCACCATCTGCATTTCGCCGCCGGAGAGGTTCTCGCACTCGCGGTGCTTGAGGTATTCCAGCGCGCTGAACAGTTCGAAGCATTCCTTTTCGCTCCAGGCCCGGAAGCGCGTCTTCTTGCGAGCGATCGACAGGTTGCGCTCGACCGTCAGTGTCGGGAAGATCCGCCGGTCATCCGGCACCCAGCCGATCCCGGCGCGCGCGATCTCGTGCGTAGGGCTACGGGTTATGTTTTTTTCATCGAACAGAATTTCTCCGGAAGGCACGGACGACAAACCCAGGATCGAACGCAGCGTCGTCGTCTTGCCCGCGCCGTTGGGACCGAGCAGCGCGACCACTTCGCCCGCGCCGATCTCGAGCGAGACGCCGAACAACACTTCCGTTTCGCCGTAGAAAGTATGGATGTCGCGCAGCTCCAGGATCACGCCAACGCCCCCAGGTTGGAGCGCTGCACCCAGGGATTGGCGCGCAGCTCGGCGGGCGCGCCCTGCGCGATCACCTGGCCCCAGTGCATGACATAGATGTGGTCGGCCAGGCCGAACAGGAACTTCATGTCGTGCTCGATCAGCACGATGGTGATCGAGCGCTTCAATTCCGCGATCAGCGCGGCGATGCGCGCGGTGCCCTCCGCGCCCAGCCCTGCCGTCGGCTCATCGAGGAACAGGAGGCGCGGCCGGGCGGCGAGCGCAACGCCGATCTCCAGGGCGCGGCGGTCGCCGTAGGAAAGGTCTTTGGCCCTGATGCCTTCCTTTCCGGAAAGTCCCACCTGGGCGAGCACCTCCGCGGCTCCCTTCGCTTCACCAAATGAGCCGAGCATTGAAAAACCGCGCTGCCTGACATCCGGGCTGGCCACCGAAACGTTATCGAGCACGCTGTAGTCGTCGAACAGGTTCATGATCTGGAACGAGCGCGAAATTCCCAGCCGCGCGATCTTGCGCGGCGGCAGGCCGGTGATGTCGCGGCCCTCGAACGTCACGCTGCCGCGATCGGGCGCGTGGCGGCCGGTGAGCAGGTTGAAGCAGGTGGTCTTGCCGGCGCCGTTCGGGCCCATGATGCCCGACAGCCGTCCCTCCTCGAAGCGCATCGAGACGTCTTCGAGCACCACGTGGGCGCCGAAGCGCTTATGCAGCCGTTTGGCTTCGAACAGGGCCACGACGCAGCATTCCCGCCAGACCTTCGGGTTTGAAGAGCACGATCAGCATGAAGAGGAGGCCATACCAGAGCAGCCAGGCCTCCGTGTAGGCGCCCAGCAGGTCGCGCGCAATGAAGAACAGGACCGCGCCCAGCACCGGCCCCCAGAACGACACCAGCCCGCCGCCGACCAGAACCATCATCACCACGAATCCCGACTGGTGCAGGCTCATGACATTCGGGTAGGCCGACTGCTGCGCCAGGGCGAACAGACCGCCGGCGACTCCCGCCACCAGCGTCGAGAGCGTGAAGGCCGTCCATTTGTACAGCCAGACGTTGTAGCCGACGAAGCGCGCGCGCGTTTCGTTCTGCTTGATCGCCGCGAGCACCCTGCCGAAGGGTGAATGCACCAGGCGCCAAAGAAACAGCACCGCGACCACGAAGATCGCGAAGCAGAAGTAGTACAAGTGCTCGAGCTTCTGGATCTCGAACGAGGCGAAGCCGAAGTCGGCGGGCATGCGCTTGATGTTCAGCAGCCCGTCCTCGCCGCGCGTGACGCTGTGCCACTTGATGGCGACGAACCAGAAGATCTGGCCGAAGGCGATAGTCAGCAGCGCGTAGTAGATGCCGCGCCGGTGGGAGATGAACAGCCCCACCACCGCGCCCGCGATGGCGCCCGCCGCGAGCGCCGCGCCGAGGCTGGCCCACAGGCCCGCCCCCAGCAACAGCTGCGCCAGGCCGAAGGCATAGGCGCCGATGCCGAAATAGGCGCCATGGCCGAAGGACGGCAGGCCGGCGTAGCCGAGCAGCAGGTTGAAGCCCAGCGCGTAGACGATCCAGATCATGACCTCCACGCCCAGGTACGGATACAGGCCGATGCCCTTGATCCACAACGGCAAGGTCGCGAACGCGACGAAGATCGCGAGCATGGGTGCCGGAAGGAGCGCGGCGTGGCGTCGGGGGGATTGCAACATTTGTTCTATGTATGTATTCTTCAAGAATAAACGTTCTAATCCTTGCTGTCCACAGCAACCAACCCATGCCAAATGCCGGGCGCACGTAACTTCGACGACCTCAAGGGCGACCTGACCCGCAGCTATCCCGGGTTGTCGCCGCAATTGCAGAACATCGCC
This sequence comes from Betaproteobacteria bacterium, assembly GCA_025358705.1. GTDB lineage: Bacteria > Pseudomonadota > Gammaproteobacteria > Burkholderiales > SG8-39 > RBG-16-66-20. The sequence goes on from JANYII010000158.1 coordinate 21,002, forward strand.
ACCTTCGCGCTGGAGCATCCGCAGGACATGGCGCTCGACACGGTGGCGCGCCTTGCCAAGGGCATCGGCGTGCAGCCTTCGGCGATGGTGCGCTTCGCCCAGGCCCTGGGCTACGAGGGCTTCAGTGGCCTGCAGCGCGTCTTCCGCACCCGTCTTGTGGAGCGATCCAACAACCACCCCGGCCTGCGCAACTACCGCGAGCGCATCGAGGCCTTCCGCGCCGGGCACGAGCGGCCGGGACCGCGCGGCGTGCTGTCGCAATTCGTCGCCGACGGCATCACCTCGCTCGAGCAGCTGCTCGAGCATGTCGCGCCCGCCGACCTCGCGGCGGCGGTCAAGCTGCTGGCCGGCGCCAAAACCATCTACGTGCTCGGGCACCGGCGCTCTTTCCCGGTGGCCTACTACCTGTCCTACGCCCTTACCCAGCTGGAATTGCGCGCGCCGCTGCTCGATTCCGTCGGCGGCATGCTGCGCGAGCCGGCGCGGCTGATCGGCCCGAAGGACGCGCTGCTGGTGGTGTCGTTCAGGAACTACACGCCGGAGGTGGTCGAGATCGCCAAGGACTGCCACGCGCGCAAGGTGCCGGTGATCGCGATCACCGACAACGCACTCTCGCCGCTGGCGCGCGCTTCGCGCATCTGCTTCCAGATCGAGGAGAAGACCTCGATGCCTTTCCGCATGCTGGTCGCCCCGATGTGCCTCGCCCAGGCGCTGGTGGTGGCAGTGGGAGAACAGCTTGGCTGATAGAAAACTCGACCTGATATGCATGGGCCGGGCCGCGGTCGACCTGTACGGCGAGCAGGTCGGCGCGCGCCTGGAGGACGTTGCCAGCTTCGCCAAATACCTCGGCGGCAGCCCGGCGAATACCGGTGTCGGCGCAAGCCGGCTCGGCCTGAAGGTCGCCATGCTCACCCGCGTCGGCGACGAGCACAACGGACGCTTCCTGCGCGAGACCCTCGCCGCCGAGGGCGTGGACGTGTCGCACGTCAAGACCGACCCCAAGAAGCTCACGGCGCTGGTGTTCCTCGGCATCAAGGACCGCGAGACTTTTCCGCTCATTTTCTACCGCCACGATTGCGCCGATATGGCAATCGCCCCTGAGGACTTCGACGAGGGCTTCATCGGCTCGGCCAACGCGCTGCTCGTTTCGGGCACGCATTTCTCCCAGGCACGCATCTCGAAGACATGCTTTGAAGCGATGGAGACCGCGAGGCGCAGGAACGTCAGGGTCGTTTTCGACATCGACTATCGGCCCGTGCTGTGGGGCCTCACCGCCCCCGGGCGCGGCGAGGACCGCTTCGTGAAATCGCGGGAGGTCACGCTTGCGCTGCAAAAGGTCGTGGCCATGTCCGACCTGGTGATCGGCACCGAGGAGGAATTCCACATCGCCGGGGGCTGCGAGGACACCAACGAAGCACTGCACCGGCTGCGCGCGCTGACCGGGGCGATGCTCGTGGTGAAGCGAGGTCCAATGGGTTGCACCGTGCATCACCAGGAACAGGTCATCGAGGGTCCGGGATTTCCGGTCGAAGTCTTCAATATTCTGGGCGCGGGGGACGGCTTTGCCGCGGGCTTCCTCTCGGGCTGGCTGAAGGACCTGCCGGCCGGGGAATGCGCGCGGCGCGCCAACGCCTGCGGCGCCCTCGTGGTGTCGCGCCACGGCTGCGCCCCCTCCATGCCTTCCAGGGAGGAACTCGAGCTCTTCCTCTCGCGCAGGGACTGGCCGTTCCGTCTGCGTGAATCGTCCCTCCTGAACGACGTGCACAGGAAAACGACCGGTCGAAAGCCCTGGCCGGAAGTCATGGCGCTCGCGTTCGACCATCGCACGCAGCTGGAAAAGCTCGGGCCGCCGGAGCGGATCCGGCATTTCAAACGCCTGGTGGCGCAGGGGCTGAGGAAAGCGGCGCGCGACATTCCCGGCGCCGGCGCCATCGTCGACGACCGCTTCGGCGAGGAGGCCTTGTTCGAGCTGACCGGGGCCGGCATCTGGCTGGCGCGGCCGGTGGAACTGCCGGGCAGCAAGCCGCTCGAATTCGAGGCCGGCGCGAACATCGGGCTGAAGCTGCGCACCTGGCCGGCTGAGCAGGCGGTGAAATGCCTTAGCTTCTACACCTCCGAAGACCTGCCCAGGTTGCGCATGCTGTACGAAGCCTGCGTCGACACGGGCCGCGAACTGCTGCTGGAGATCATCTGCAGCCGGCTGCCCGAGGCGATGCAGGAAATCTACGACGCCGGAATCCGGCCGGACTGGTGGAAGCTGCAGGCGCCGGGCTCGGAGGGCGAGTGGGCGTCGATCGAGCGCCTCCTGGCAGCCAACGATCCGCGTTGCCGCGGCGTGCTGCTGCTCGGGATGGAAGCGAGCGAGGAAGAGCTCGAGCGCAGCTTCGCGCTCGCGGCGCGCCATCCGGCGTGCAAAGGCTTCGCGGTCGGCCGCTCCATCTTCATGGACGCGGCGAAACGCTGGTTCAAGGGCGAATGCGGCGATGCCGCCGTCGCGGATGAGGTCGCCGGGAACTACCGGCGGCTGGTCGCTTCCTGGAAAAACGCGAGGATCCAATGCAAAGAATCGGTTTCATAGGTCTGGGCCTGATGGGCCACGGCATGGCCAAGAACCTGCTGGCTAAGGGGCACGCGCTATCGGTCCTCGTGCATCGCAACCGATCGAATATTGAAGATTTGATT
>JANYII010000177.1 GCA_025358705.1 Betaproteobacteria bacterium
CTATCGATCACCTCGCCCTCGAGCAGCGGCACCGAGGGGCGCAGGACCATGGTCTTGCCGCTCCGGGTGACGAGATCCATGCGCACGTCGCAGGCGTGCGACAGGGCCATCGACTTCTCGCCGTGGTAGAAGTCGCCGGCGTGCATGTGCGAGACGTGGGTGCGCGAAGCGGGATCCCAAGGGGCCATCGAATGCGGGTTCTTGCGTGCATAGTTCTTCACTGCGGCCGGCGCGCGCCGGTCCGAATTGCCCTCGCGCAGCACCGGATTCACCGCGCTGCCGAGGATCTTGCCGTAGCGTGCCTTGAGCGCTTTTTCCGCGTCGTTCTTCGGGGTCTCGGGATAGTCGGGCACTTTGTAGCCCTTGGACTGCAATTCCTTGATCGCGGCGGTCAGCTGGCCGACCGGCGCGCTGATGTTGGGCAGCTTGATGATGTTGGCCTCGGGTTTGAACGTCAGCTTGGCAAGTTCCCCGAGATTGTTGGGGATGCGCTGCTCCGGCGCCAGGAAATCCGGAAATTCCCCGAGGATGCGGGCCGCCACCGAAATGTCGCTTTCCTCGATCTCGATCCCCGCCGGCTTGGTGAAGGCGCGCACGATGGGCAGCAGGGAGTAGGTGGCGAGGCGCGGCGCCTCGTCTGTCAGGGTGTAGATGATCTTTGGTTTGGACACGGGAATTGCCTCGAAAGGGTCTATACGGTGGCGCGAAAAGATCGTTATTTTACGACCAGATTTTCACATTCAGCGCGCGTTCTGCGAGCCAGACCAGCGCCACCAGCGCGATCGTGGCGGAACCGCCGGTGAAGACGACCCGGCGGTAGAACCAGCTCCCGCGCAGGGCGTAGGCGAGGGGCAGGAAGGCGCCCACGATCGCGAGTTGACCTGTCTCAACACCGAGGTTGAAGCCGACCAGCGCGAGCAGCAGGGTGCCCTGCGGCAGCCCGAGATCGGCAAGCACGCTGGCGAAGCCGAAGCCGTGGATCAGGCCGAAGGCGAAGGCAACCGCCCAGCGGCGCTCGGCGACCACCGGCTTCAGGTTGTTCAGCGCCGCCAGCACTACTGACAGAGCGATGGTCGATTCCACCAGGCGCGAGGGCAGGGCGATCACCGACAGCGCCGCCAGGGACAGGGTGATCGAGTGGGCGACGGTGAACGAAGTCACCACCTTCAGGACGTCCCAGAACGTGTCGCGAAAATGCTGAGCAGCTTGCCATTCATTTTTCCTGAGAATTAAAACTGAAGGCAATAGCAGGGACAAAAGGAACAGGATGTGGTCGAAGCCGATCCAGATATGCCAGACGCCTTCGCGCAGGTAATCGAGGAACTGCGCCAGCGGCGAGCTTTCGCCGGCCTTGAACGCGAGGCGCGGGCGCTCGGGCGACAGCACCGCGGTCTGCGCCGTGCCGCCGCGCTCGAAGCGCAGCAGGCCGCGATGCGTGGGGTCGAGGTCGAAGAACAGGCTGTAGGCGACTTCGAGCGACGCCGGCGGGCGGGCGCCGCAGTCGGCGCTGAAGCGCATGACGGCGTAGGCGCCGTCGCTGTGCTCGTCGACAAGGAAATCCGACGCGCTGACGGCGCAGGGTTTTCCGTCTGAAAAAACGCTTAAGCGGGAAAAGGCGTAAGCCTCAACCTCCCTGCGTTTCAACTTGAGCTCGCCCCAGGTGATTTCGCCATTGCCATCCGAGTCGAGGCCGAGCGCGAACTCGAGATCGCGCAGGGCGATGTCCCACTGGCCGCGTACGGCGGCACCGTCAACGCTAAGCGCAAGGTAACTGTCGCTCGGCTTGTGCGCATGAACTGCGGTAGCGGCGAAGAGGAGTGACAGGAGAACCAGAATTCTCATGGCCGCAGCGCCTTCAGCTTCGCGGCGGCGTCGCGGATGCGCGCGCTCTCGAAGCCGGTCGATTCGAGCCATTGCAAGGCAGGTTCCGCTGCGCCTGGATCGCGAGCCGCAAGCGCCGCTTCGATCAGCACCAGCGCGTCGCGCGGTTCGCGCTGCATGCGGTAGTTTTCGCTTGCCGCGGCCAGTGCCGCCCGCGCGTCGCCCTTGAGATCCAACAGGTAGCGCGCCTCTTCCTGCAGATGCAGTTTCTCTCCGCGCAGGCCGGCGTCGGCGAAGCGATCGCCCAGCGTGCGGGAGTATTTTTCAGCTTCGGGCAGCTTGAGCGCTCGGGCGGCAAGGGCCAGCCGCAGCAGCAGGGTGTCGGAGCGCTCCCATTTGCGCAGCAGCGGCAGGACTTCGGCCGCGCGCCCACGCTCGAGCAGGAAATCGGCGAACGCGGCCAGCAGGAAGTTGTCGTCGACGCCAAGCGCGAGCCCCCGGCGGAAATGCCGTTCGGCGGTGGCGAGTTCGCCGGTGCGCCAGGACATTTCCGCCAACCGCGTCTGGATCCAGACTTCGAAGCCCGGGTCGACGGCAGCCCTGCGCGCCAACGCGGCCGAAAGCCGTTCGTGGGCTGCGCGGGCGTGCCCGGTAGTGGCGCCGACGTAAGCACTGCAGGCTGTCGCATGCAACTCGGTCGCGTTCTCCGCGAGCAATTCGCACTCGCGGCGCGCGGCGGCATAGTCCGCCTGCACCATCAGGATCGCCGCCCGCCAGGCGCGTGCTTCGGTGTTGGCCGGATCGGACTTCAGCGCGAGGTCGAAATCGGCCATGCTGCGCGCAAAATCGTGGCGATACTGGCGCAGCATGCCGTGCAGCACGAGGATTTCGACCGGCGCAGAGGCCGACTCCGGCCATGCCCGCAATGCAGCTTCCGCGTAGCCGACATAGCGCGGGTCGCCTTCTGCCATTGCCATGTCGAAAAATCTGCGCGCGAGGCGCGACGCCGATTCGACGTCGCCCGGAGCTGCCGCCGCCGCGGCGCGCATCCGACGCAATTCTGCGGCGGCGGGGTCGCCCGGCCTCGTGGGCAAGGTTTCCAGTACGACCGCGTCGTCGGTTGGCACATAGGGCGCGGCTGAAGCCCCAACGGCAGCCGCAAGCAGCGCGAGGCAGAGGCCAAAGAGGGGTATGGAGCGGCCGGGCACCGAGACTATCCTGTAAAAACAATAGCTTAACACGGTTTGATGCCAATTCTTCTTTTGTTTACAATGGCTTGCGTGAGGAAACTCACGTGCAGGGGGCAAAACGGGGTCAACCGGGAGGAACGGTCAACCGTCGCCGGCTTCGCGCGTTTTTCGCTGCGGGGAGTTCGGCGGTAACTCGTTACGTCACCCCGTTTTAACCATACCAATACTAGGAGATTGAGATGACCAAGCTGCTTTCGATGATTGTTGCCGCCATGTTCGCGGTTGTGAGCGTTAACGCCTTTGCCGCCTCGCACGGCGGCGCGAAGACCGATGCGAAGGCCGACGCGATGGAGAAGAAGGGCGACAAGATGGAGAAGAAGGGCGACAAGATGGAGAAGAAGGGCGACAAGATGGAGAAGAAAGAAGACAAGATGGAGAAGAAGGCCGACAAGATGGAGAAGGGCGACAAGAAGTAATCGTCCATCCTTGCGTTACGAAAAGGCAGGGCCTGTCCCTGCCTTTTTCTTTTCTGAAGCCATGAAAAAACTATTGCTCTTGCTGGCCGTGATGTTTTCCGCGACGGTGTGCGCTGAACTGCCGGCCGTTCAGCTTACCGCGGGCATGCACCTGATCCGCGCCGAGGTGGCCGACAGCATGGGTACGCGCATGGAAGGCCTGATGCATCGCAAGTCGATGCCGCAGGGCTCGGGCATGGTGTTCGTGTTCGAGGAAAATGCCGCGCACTGCATGTGGATGAAGAACACGCTGATCCCGCTGTCGGTCGCCTTCATCGATGAGGCTGGCGCGATCATCAATATCGCCGACATGAAGCCGCACAGCGAAGAGTCGCATTGCGCGACGCGCCCTGCGCGCTACGCGCTGGAGATGAACAAGGGCTGGTTCGCGCAACGCGGCATCAAGCCCGGCGTGAAACTGCGCGGCCTGGAAAAAATCTCGCCGCGCTAGAAATTCAGTACCGCCGAAAGCCGCAGGCTGCGCGGTTCGGCGGGGTGGAAATGCTTGTCCTCGACGCCGGCGGCGGGCTCGCCCTGCAGCCGCGACGCATAGAAGTAGGTGATGTCATCCGCCTTGCGGTTGAAGATATTCAATACCTCTAAGCCAAGCTTGAATTGCTTGTTCATCGCGTAGCCGAGCCGCGCGTTGACCAGAGTGGACGAGCCGGATTTCTGCGAGTTGTCCTCGACCAGCGTGCGCGGCCCGAAGTAACGCAGGCGCACGCCGCCACTCCAGCCTTCCTTTTCACCGAAAGTCACGCCACCCGATAGCGTGCGATCGGCCGAGCCCGGGATGAAGTTGCCCGCGGGATCGTCGCCCTTGAAGCGCGCCTTGGAAAGCGTCAGGTCGAAATCGAAGGTCACCGTGCCGAAAGGGCGATAGTAGTTTGCCCACTCGACGCCCTGGCGCCGGCTCGGGCGGCTCGCTTCGGTCGTCCCCGCGTCGCCGGCAAAGACCAGCTCCGAGGCAAGGTCGAGGCGCCACAACGCGACAGAGGTCTGGAAGCCCTTGAAGGGAGCGGCGCGTACTCCCAGTTCGGAACCGATCGCGCGCACCAGCGGCGTGACGCGCCCGGCCGGTGCGCCGGTCGTCGGGTCCACCGTGATCGTGGCGCCACGCGCGTCGTTGCTGTGAAAGCCGTGGCCGTAGTTCGCGTAGTACTCGACATTCGACCAGGGGCCGAACACCAGCCCGAGCTTGGGGCTGAGCAGCGAGTCGCTGGCTTTGCCGGAGTTCACGGGATTGTCGCTGTTTACCTTGAACCGGTAGAAATCCCCGCGCACGCCCAGGTTGCTGCGCAGCCAGGAAGTCCACGGAATCGAAGCGGAATAGTAGAGCCCGGCGCTGGTCTGCAGGACGGCATCATTGCGCACCGTGCCGAGCCGCCGTTGCGCGACGGTATTGAACAGGCCAACCTGGCCGATGTCGTCGTTGCGCAGCCGCAGGCCGACGGTATGCTCGATTTCGCGGCCGCTGACCTGGGTCTTCCACAGGTGCGAGGCTTCCCCGCCGCTGACTGTGCGTTTGTCCACCTGCTCGAACTGATCGCCGTTCACAGGGTCGTTCAGGAAAAAAGTGAAATTGGAGTAGAGCTTCAGGTCCGAACGGACCAGGTAGGCGCTGACGCGGGTCGAGCCTGTCTCATTGCTCCGGATCCACTGCGTGGAAAGGCTGTAGCGCGACGTGCGCCCGCCGTCGGTGGGATCGACGGCGCCGAAGCGCGGCACAGTGCCGTCGCTTACCGCGCGCAGGGGAATCTGGTCGGTCGAATTCCAGCGCGAGGTGTAACCCATCGCGGTCAGGGTGAAGCCGTTTTTCTCGTCGCCGCGCGCGTAGCGCACCAGGCCGTTCAGCTTGCGCAATTTTTCGGGATTGACCCACGGGCCGTTGTCCCGCCCGATTTCGAGCGCGCCCATCAGCCGGCCGTCCGCGAAGGCGCGTCCCCCCGAGGCCAGCGTGCGCAGGTAGCCGTAGCTTCCCGGCGTGAAGTCGACCGTGGTGCCTTCGAGCGAGCGTTTGAGGTGTACATGTGCCGCACCCGCGGCCGAGAAATCGCCTTCGTCGGCGTAGTACGGGCCCTTGCGATAGTGGATATGCTCGACGAGCTCGGGGATCAGGAAGTTGATGTCGGCGTAGCCTTGGCCGTGACCGTGGCTGGGCAGGTTCACCGGCATGCCGTCGATGTGCACCGCGAAGTCGGTGCCGTGATCCAGGTTGAAGCCGCGCAGGAAATACTGGTTCGCCTTGCCGCTGCCGCTGTGCTGGGTGACGACGACGCCGGGAATGACTTCGAGCACTTCGCCCGGGCGCGAGAGCGGCCGGTTCTCGATCTGCTCGTCGTCGATGGTTCCCTGGCTCGCCGCGTCCGCGTCGCCCACGAGGCCTTCCTCGCCCGGCGTGACCACGACCGCGTCACGGCCCGGCAGGCCGGCCGCGATGCTGCTTCCGGCATTCAAGACAGCAATCAGGGTTCCCCAAAAAGAAACGCGGCCGAAGCCGCGTTTCCTGGAGCTGCGATGTTTACGCTCAGAAACCGCCATGCGACTGCGCGGCCATGCAATAGAGCATCGGGATCGAGAGCATCGTGTTGATGCGCGAGGTCATTCCCGCCAGTTTCGCGGCGGCGGCTTTCTCGGCCGCTTCGACAACCACGATGCCGAGCGCCTTCTTCTGGTTCGGCCAGATGATGAACCAGACGTTGAACGCCATGACCAGCGCGAGCCACATGCCGATGCCGATCGCCCGCGTGCCGGGCGTGAGCGACAGCGCGCTGCCGAGGTAACCGTTCATCCCTGCGACCAGTAGCCCGGTGACGACCGTCGCCAGCGCGGCCCAGCGGAACCAGAACAGCGCCGTCGGCGCGATCACCTTGCTGACGGCCGGCTTCTGTTCGTCCGGGATCTTTGGCATGGACGGCGTCTGCACGAAATTGAAGTACCAGAGCAGGCCGATCCACATCACGCCCGAGCCGATGTGCAGCCAGCGCATGAAGAACAGCCAGTAGCCGTGCTCGCCCATCCGTCCGAACGTGCCGGCGATGCCCATCAGGATCGCGACCAGCACGACGCCAGCGATGATGGTGCGATTGAGGGATTGGAAGAATGCGCCCATGATTTTCTCCTCTAGATCTTCTGTGCAGAGGGCAAAAAGTGTATCACGTCGCGCGCAGAACCCGCGCCGGAGCGCCCTGTTCCAGACCCTGGCTGTAGCGCGACATTGCGTAGCAGAACGCGAAATAAACCGCCGAGGCGAACACGTAGGCCTCGATGCCGAATCCCGCCCAGGCCGGATCCTGCAAGGAGACCTTGATGGTGCTTAGGAGATCGAACAGGCCGATGATGAGGACGAGCGAGGTGTCCTTGAACAGGCCGATGAAGGTGTTCACCAGCGGCGGGATCGAAACGCGCAGCGCCTGCGGCAGGATCACATGCAGCGTGCGCTTCCAGTACGACAGGCCGAGCGCCTCGGCGGACTCGTACTGGTGCTGCGGAATCGCCTGCAGCCCGCCGCGCACCACTTCGGCGAGGTAGGCGGCGGCGAACAGGATCAGCGCGAGCTGCGCGCGCAGCAGCTTGTCGATGGTCAGGCCTTCGGGCAGGAACAGCGGCAGCAGCACCGAGGCCATGAACAGCACGCTGATCAGCGGCACGCCGCGGATCAGCTCGATGTAGACGACGCAGGCCGCCTGCACCACCGGCAGCCGGGAGCGCCGCCCGAGCGCGAGCGCGATCGCGAGCGGAAACGCGAACGCCATGCCGAAGCTGGCGAGGATCAGGGTCAGGATCAGGCCGCCCCAGCGCCCGTTCTCGACGTAGGCGAGGCCGAAGACTCCGCCCCACATCAGCGTGGCGATTGCGAAAAGGCCAACGACCCAGACTGCCCATAGCCACCATTTCCAAAAAATTCTCAGGGAAGAAAAAAACCAAAGCAACATCAACATGATCGTCGCGAGCGCCGGGCGCCAGTGCTGCTCGAATGGATAGGTGCCGAACAGCATGAAGCGGTGCTTCTCGCCGATGAACGCCCAGCAGGCGCCCTGCGCCTCGCGGCAGGCGTTCGAATTGGGCGAGCGCCAGATCGCCTCGATGAACGCCCAGTCGACGAACGGCGGCACCAGCTTCCAGGCGAGCCAGGCGATGGCCAGCGTCGCGAGCGTGCTTGGCCAGCTCGAGAACAGGTTGGCGCGCATCCAGCTTGCCGCGGCGTTCATTTGCTGCCTTTCATCGCCGTACACCCTTAAGCGCGACGCGCCGGTTGTACCAGTTCATGAACGCCGAGATCGACAGGCTGATGGTGAGGAACACCGCCATGATGATGGCGACGCCCTCGAGCGCCTGGCCGGTCTGGTTCATCGAGGTATTGGCGATCGAGACGAGGTCGGGATAGCCGATCGCCACCGCGAGCGAGCTGTTCTTGGCGAGGTTCAGGTACTGGCTGGTGAGCGGCGGCACGATCAGGCGCAACGCCTGCGGCAGCACCACGAAGCGCAGCGCGCGGCCGCGCGTGAGGCCCATCGAGTAGGCGGCGTCCACCTGTCCGCGCCCGACCGAGAGCACGCCCGCGCGCACGATCTCGCCGATGAACGCGGCGGTGTACATCACCAGGCCGACCAGCAGCGCGGCGAATTCCGGGCTGAGCGCGGCGCCGCCGGTGAAGTTGAAGCCGTTCAGCTCGGGCGTGCTCCAGGGCGTCGGGAACGCGATGCCGCGGTTGCTCAGGTAGACGCCCGCCAGCGGCTGCAGCGCCTCGGCGGGATCGGGCAGGTTCTCCGCGATCATCGCGTACCAGAAGAACAGCTGCACCAGCAGCGGCACGTTGCGGATCACTTCGACATAGGCGGAGGCAAGCTGCTTCAGCAGCCAGTTGGGCGACAGGCGCGCAAGTCCCACCAGCGTACCGAGCACTGTGGCGAGCGCGACCCCGATGGCGGCGACGCGAAAGGTGTTCCACAGGCCGACGCCCAGCGCGCGCAGGTAGCTGTCGGCGGCGCCGTAGGCGATCGCCCCGGTCTCGCCGATCTCGAATCCCGCCTCGCGCCAGAGGAAGCCGAAGCCGCTGGCGATCTTGCGCGTTTCGAGGTTGTGCGCGGTGTTGGAGACCAGGAACCACAATCCCAGGCCGGCTGCGGCAAGCAGCGCAGCCTGGGCGATCCAACTCCGCTTCACGAGGAGGAGGGGGTCACGGGGGAACCTGGGTTCCCCTGTACCGAGCCCGTTAGCGGATCGGCGGCGCGTACATCAGGCCGCCCTTGGTCCAGAGGTTGTTCAGGCCACGCGTGAAGCCCAGCGGCTTGAGGTGCGTCTCGAAACTCTCGCCGTAGTTCCCGACCTGCTTGACGATGTTGTAGGCCCACTTGTTGTCGACACCGAGCATCTTGCCGATGTCGCCGGTCGCGCCGACGAAGCGCTGCACCGAGGGATCCTTGCTCGAGGCCTGCTGGTCGATGTTCTTCGAGGTCAGCCCCATTTCTTCGGCCTCGATCGTCGCGAACAGCGACCACTTGACGATGTCGAACCAGCGGTCGTCGCCGTGGCGCACGGCCGGCCCGAGCGGCTCCTTGGAGATCACCTCGGGCAGGATCACGTGCTCCTCCGGCTTGGGCGCGCGCGAGGCGCGCGACGAGACCAGGCCGGAAATGTCGGTCGTGAATACGTCGCAGCGGCCCGAGAAGTAGGCGTTCAGCACTTCCGGCAGCGTCTCGATCACCACCGGCTTGAAGGTCATGCCGTTGGCGCGGAAATAGTCGGAAAGGTTGAGCTCGGTGGTGGTTCCCGGTTGCACGCAGACCGTGGCGCCGTTGAGTTGCTTGGCGCTGGTGATGCCGCCGGTGGATTCGCCCTTGAGGGCCTTCTTCACCGCCTTCGCCGCGCCCTTCAGGCCGGCGACGCGCATCTTGGCCGGTACCATGAAGCCCTGGCCATCGTAGAAATTCACGCCAACGAAATTCAGGCCGAGGCTGGTATCGCGCGTGATGGTCCAGGTGGTGTTGCGCGAAAGGATGTCCACTTCGCCCGACTGCAGCGCGGTGAACCGCTGCTGCGCGGTGAGGCCGGTGTAGCGCACCTTGCTCGCGTCGCCAAACACCGCCGCCGCGACTGCGCGGCACAGGTCGACGTCGAGTCCCTTCCAGACGCCCTGGGAATCGGGTGCGGAAAATCCGGCGACCGCGCCGCCATTGACGCCGCACTGCACGAAGCCCTTCTTCTGCACCGCTTCGAGCGTCGACTGCGCATGGACGGAACCCATGCCGAGAACCGCCAGCGCGATTGCACAAGCCTTGACCGATTTGCCGAGTTTCGATTTGACGTGTTTCATGACTCGCCCCTCCTCAGGTATGGCGTTGGACCGGAGAATAGCCTATCCGGCCTACAAGTAGCGGTTCAGGATGCCGGAAGCCGCCAGCAGCAGGACCGTCGCCTGCGCGGCGGCAATCAAAGCGTAGGTCCGATCTCGGTGCGACAGGAGCACCGGCAGGATGCGCAGGCAGCACAGCAGCGAGGCCGTGGCGAACGAAGCGACGGCGAGCAGGCTGAGGTAGTCGCCCTTGTCGAGCAGCCGGAGCCAGGCCCACCCGGTTGGCGAACCGGTCACTGCGAGGTACTGCGCGACCGGCAGCCGCCAGAGCGCCGGAAGGTCCGCCAGGACGACGAACGGCGGCAGCGCACCGCTCAGGTAGGCCAGCAATGCGGCGAGGGTGGCCGCAAAGCCCGCCTTCGCGATGCCGTCGAGCCAGCGCGCGTAGGCATCCTGCACTCGCTGGTCCTGCGCCTCGTCGGGCTTCAGTTCCATATTTCCAGTCCGCGCAGCAACGCGCGCGTCCCCGCCAGCAGCATGATGACGATGATCAGCCGGCGCACCGTCTCGGCGGAGACCGTGCGCAGGAGCCCCGCGCCGATGCGCGAGCCCATCATGATGCCGAGGATCGAGGGCACGACGATGACCGGCAGCACCGCACCCGAGTTGAGATAGACCCAGGCCGCCGAGCTGTTGACGATCGATATGATCAGGCCGCTGCTGCCGACCGCCACCTTCAGCGGCGCGCCCATCAGCAGGTTCAGCGCGGGGACGTTGGCGAATCCCGCGCCAAGGCCGAACACGCCGCCGAGAAAGCCGATCACGGCGAACACCAGGAGTCCCGTCCGAGTGTGGTTGGTGCGCCAGTCGACGCGGCCGCCGGAGGCGGGGTCGTCAAATTTTCCGACCAGGCGCAGCACGGCGCCGAGCGGATCGGATTCCTCGATGCCGGTGTTGCGGCCCGGCCTGACCCGCCAGATCAGCAGCGCGACCGCGATGACGACGATGCCCAGCGCGGTCTGCACCAGATTCGCCGGCGCGGACAGCCCGACCATCGCGCCGGCCAGGGACGCAATGGAGCCACTCAGGGCGAAAGGCATCACCAGCCGCAGGTTTGCCATGCCGCTGCGCAGGAGCACCGGGCCAGCGGCGAGCGTGCCGGAGAGCGCGAGCAGCAGGCCGGCGCCGCGCACGAAATCCAGGTGAAACGGAAAGAATCCCGCGACGATCGGCACGAACAGCACGCCACCGCCGATGCCCGCGACGACGGCGACGACGCCGAGCAAGAAGGTGACAACGAACAGGGCGATCGGCCACACCCACCAGGCGACGGCTGCAGTGTCTGCGACATGCATTTCGCGCTATGCTAACCCGATGCCCAAACTCGCCGCCAACATCTCGCTGCTGTTTCCCCAACTGCCGTTCCCGGAACGCTTCGCCGCCGCAGCGAAAGCCGGCTTCCGCTACGTCGAATACCAGTTTCCGTATGCCTTCGGCAGCGCCACGGAAATCGCACAACGGGCGCGCGACGCCGGCGTCGAAGTGGTGTTGCATAACCTTCCGGCGGGCGATGCGGCCAAGGGCGATCGAGGCATCACCTGCCAGCCCGATCGCGTGAAGGAATTCCGCGAAGGCGTGGAGCGCGCGATCGAGTACGCGAAGGCGGCCGGCTGTCCGCGCCTGAACGCGCTCGCGGGCATCGCGCCGGCCGGCCTGCCGCGCGAGAAGGCGAAGGAAACGCTGGTGGAAAACCTGAGGTTTGCCGCCGGCAAGTGCGCGGCGGCGGGACTGACGCTGCTCACCGAGCCTTGCAATACGCGCACCATCCCCGGTTTTCTCCTGAATACCTCGAAAGAAGGCATCGAAGTCATCGACGCCGTCGGGGCCGGAAACCTGCTGCTGCAGTACGACGTGTTCCACATGCAGATCGTCGAGGGCGACATCGCTAAGACCATCGAGCGCCTGCTGCCGAGGATCGGCCACATCCAGGTCGCGGACGTGCCCGATCGCAACGAACCCGGCACTGGCGAGATCAACTTCAACTGGCTGCTGCCGCATATCGATCGCCTCGGCTACAAGGGCTGGATCGGCGCGGAGTACATTCCCAGGGGCGACACGGTTCAGGGATTGTCGTGGGCAGCGCCCTTCCTCAAGTAGATCTCCCGCAGCAGAAAAAAGTCGCGCAGGCATTGCGCGAATTCCTGCCGGAGCGTTGCGTGCTCTGGCAGGAAGAAGACACGCGGCCCTACGAATGCGATGGCCTGACCGCCTACCGGCGCCTGCCGATGGTGGTGGCGCTGCCTGAAACCGACGAGCAGGTGCAACGGATCCTGAAGACCTGCCATGCGCTCGGCGTGCCGGTGGTGCCGCGCGGCGCGGGCACCGGCCTATCGGGCGGCGCGCTGCCGCCGGGGGACGGCGTGCTGCTGTCGCTTGCCAAGTTCATGCGTGTCGTGCGCGTTGATCCGCTCGCGCGCGTAGCGGTGGTGCAGCCGGGGGTGCGCAATGCCGCGATTTCCGACGTGGTGTCGCCGTTCGGTCTTTACTACGCGCCCGATCCTTCCAGCCAGATCGCCTGTTCCATCGGTGGCAACGTCGCCGAAAATTCGGGCGGCGTGCATTGCCTGAAATACGGCCTCACGGTGCACAACGTGCTGCGGGTGAAGGGTTACACCATCGAAGGCGAAGCGGTGGACTTCGGCTCCGAGGCGCTGGATTCACCCGGCTACGACCTGCTCGCGCTCGCCATCGGTTCCGAAGGGCTGCTCGCGGTCACCACGGAAGTCACCGTCAAGCTGTTGCCGAAGCCCGAGACGGCGCGCGTCATCATGGCGTCGTTCGACGACGTGCAAAAGGCGGGCGACGCGGTCGCCGCGGTCATCGGCGCCGGCATCGTGCCCGCGGGCCTGGAGATGATGGACAAGCCCGCAACGCTCGCGGTGGAGCAGTTCGTGCATGCCGGATACGACCTGGAAGCGGCCGCGATCCTGCTGTGCGAATCCGACGGCAGCGTCGAGGAGGTCGAGGAAGAAATATCGAAAATGAAGCAAGTGCTGGGCGGCGCGGGCGCGACCCGGCTTACGGTGTCGCGCGACGAGGCGGAGCGGCTGCGCTTCTGGTCGGGACGCAAGGCGGCGTTTCCCGCTGTCGGCCGCATTTCGCCCGACTACTACTGCATGGACGGCACGATCCCGAAGAGGAAACTCGGCGAAGTGCTCAATTTCATCGGCGCGATGGAAAAGAAGTACGGCCTGCGCTGCCCGAACGTGTTCCACGCGGGGGATGGCAACCTGCATCCGCTGATCCTGTTCGACGCCAACGACGCGGGCCAGCTCAAGCGCACCGAGGAATTCGCCGCCGAAGTACTCGAAAAATGCGTCGAGGTCGGCGGCACCATCACCGGCGAGCACGGCGTGGGCGTGGAAAAGATCGACCAGATGTGCGTGCAGTTCGGCACCGCCGAACTGGAGATCTTCCATGCCATCAAGCGCGCCTTCGATCCGAAAGGCCTGCTCAATCCAGGCAAGGCGGTCCCCGCGCTGTCGCGCTGCGCCGAATTCGGGCGCCGGCACGTCCAGGCGGGAAAGATGAACCGTCCGGATTTGCCGAGGTTCTGATTTCCTGAGCCCTGAAGAATTGAATCCCTTTTCAGAAAAAATAAAAGATGCAGCTGCCGCGAAGCGCGCATTGCGCATCCGCGGCGGGGGCACCAAGGATTTCTACGGCAATGCGCTGGAAGGCGAGGTGCTCGATACACACGGCCATGCGGGCATCGTCGATTACGAGCCGACCGAACTCGTGGTCACGGCGCGCTGCGGTACCTTGCTTGCCGACCTGCATGAGGTGCTTTCGAAGCAGGGACAGTTCCTTCCCTTCGAGCCCCCGGGTTTCGGCCCCGGAGCGACGCTCGGCGGCTGCATTGCGGCGGGGCTATCGGGCCCGCGCCGCGCGAGCGCCGGGTCGGTGCGCGATTTCGTCCTCGGCGCGACGATCCTGGACGGCCGCGGACAACTGCTCGTGTTCGGCGGCCGCGTGATGAAAAATGTCGCCGGCTACGACGTGTCGCGCCTGCTCGCGGGGTCGCT
>JANYII010000193.1 GCA_025358705.1 Betaproteobacteria bacterium
GTAGCCCGCGCCGCCAACCGGCGCCTCCTCGAACTCGAATTTGAGGCCAAGCCGCCCCAGCACCTTGATGGTTTCGGCGACGATCTCCTTGCCGATGCCGTCGCCCGGCAACACCGCGATTTTCATGTCCGACCTACCGGAATAGCCAGGGAAACTGCGCCTGCCGACGCGCCTCGAAAGCACGGATCTCGTCGGCGTGGCGCAACGTGACGCCGATCTCGTCCAGGCCGTTGAGCAGCGAATGGCGGCGCGAGGGGTCGACTTCGAACTTGTACGACTTCGAACCGTCGGTGGTCGAGACCGTCTGGCGGTCGAGGTCGACGACGAGGCGGAACCCGGGCAGCGCGCAGTCGTAGAACAGGCTGTCCACTTCGGACTCGGCGAGCACCACCGGCAAGAAGCCGTTCTTGAAGCTGTTGTTGAAGAAAATATCGCCGTAGGACGGCGCGATGACGCACTTGAAGCCGTATTGCTGCAGGGCCCAGGGGGCGTGCTCGCGCGAACTGCCGCAGCCGAAATTCTTGCGCGCGAGCAGGATCTCGGCGCCCTTGTAGCGCGGCTGGTTTAGGATGAAATCCGGGTTCAGCGGGCGCTTCGCGTTGTCCATCCCGGGTTGGCCGATATCCAGGTAGCGCCAGGCATCGAACAGATTCTCGCCATAGCCGGTGCGCTTGATGGATTTGAGGAACTGCTTCGGGATGACAGCGTCGGTATCGACGTTGGCGCGGTCCAGCGGTGCGACCAGCCCGTTCAGTACGGTGAATTTTTCCATGTGTATGAACGGGGAGACCCCGTGCCCCCTTAGCGCCAGCTCCGCACGTCGACGAAATGGCCGGCGATCGCCGCCGCCGCCGCCATGGCCGGACTAACCAGGTGCGTGCGGCCGCCGGCGCCCTGCCGGCCCTCGAAATTGCGATTCGAGGTGGAGGCGCAGCGCTCGCCCGGATCCAGGCGGTCGGCGTTCATCGCCAGGCACATCGAGCAGCCGGGCTCGCGCCACTCGAAGCCCGAATCGCGGAATACCTTGTCCAGGCCTTCCTTTTCTGCCTGCGCCTTCACCAGGCCGGAGCCCGGCACCACCATCGCGACCTTGATGTTCGAGGCGACTTTCCGGCCTTTCGCCACCGCCGCCGCGGCGCGCAGGTCCTCGATGCGCGAATTGGTACAGGAACCGATGAACACCTTGTCGAGCATGATGTCCTGCATCGGCGTGCGCGGCTTCAAGCCCATGTAGACAAGCGCGCGCTCCATGCCTTCGCGCTTGGTCGGGTCCTTCTCCTTGTCCGGGTCGGGCACGCTCGCCTCGACTGCCACCACCATCTCGGGCGACGTTCCCCAGGTGATCTGCGGCGCAATGTCGCGCGCGTCCAGCTTCACTTCGCGATCGAATTTCGCATCGGGATCGCTAGCGAGCATTTTCCAGGTCGGCACCGCCTGATCCCATTCCGGGCCGGACGGCGAGAACGGACGGCCCTTCAGGTACTGGACCGTGGTGTCGTCCACTGCGATCATGCCGGCGCGCGCGCCGGCCTCGATCGCCATGTTGCACAGGGTCATGCGGCCTTCCATCGTCAGCGAGCGCACCGCGCTGCCAGCGAATTCGACCGCGCTGCCGGTACCTCCCGCGGTGCCGATGCGGCCGATGACGGCGAGCGCCACATCCTTCGCGGTGACGCCGCGGCCGAGCACGCCATCCACGGTGACGCGCATGTTCTTCATTTTCTTCGTCACCAGCGTCTGCGTCGCGAGCACGTGCTCGACTTCCGAAGTGCCGATGCCGTGCGCGAGGCAGCCGAAGGCGCCGTGCGTGCTGGTATGCGAATCGCCGCACACCACCGTCATGCCCGGCAGCGTCGCGCCCTGCTCCGGGCCGATCACGTGCACGATGCCCTGACGCTTGTCGAGGAACGGAAAGTAGACCTTGGCGCCATACTCCTTGATGTTCGCGGTGAGCGTATCGACCTGCAGGCGCGCGATCGGGTCCTCGATGCCCGCCAGGCCGCGCTCCCAACCGGTGGTCGGCGTGTTGTGGTCGGCGGTCGCGACCACCGACCCGATGCGCCAGGGCTTGCGCCCGGCGAGCTTCAGGCCCTCGAAGGCCTGCGGGCTGGTGACTTCGTGCACCAGGTGGCGATCGATGTAGAGCAGCGCGGTGCCGTCGGCCTCCGCGTGCACCACGTGGCTGTCCCAGAGCTTGTCGTACAAGGTTCTCGCGGTCATGGAATTTTGGCGTATGATTGTCTGACAATTTAAGCAGATCATGTCATCCCTGTCAAACCCGAGACACCGGCACGGCGAGGCGGTCGACGCCGTATTCCGGACCATCCGCCAAGGCATCATCAGTGGCCGGTTCGCGCCGGGCCAGCGGCTCGTGATCCGCGACCTTGCCGAGGAAATCCCCTACAGCCGCAGCACGTTCCGCGAGGCGCTGCGCCGGCTCGCCGCCGAACGCCTGGTCAGCCTGGTCCCCAACCGCGGCGCAGCGGTCCAGCGCCTGAGCCCGCGGGAGATGGCCGACCTGTTCGAAATCCGGGAACTGCTCGAGGGCCAGGCGGCGCGGCGCGCGGCCGAGCACATCGGCCAGGGCACTCACCGCAAGCGCTTCCTCGCGATGTGGCAAAAGGTGCGGCGCGGCGATCCGGCCGACCGCGCCGCCTTCATCGAGCACAACCAGCTATTCCACGGCACCATCGTCGAACTGTCGGGCAACTCACGCCTGCCCGAGATGCTCGACCAGTTGCAGATCCCGATCCTGATGTTCCAGTGGCGCACGCTCATGACGCCGCAGGAAATCGCGCTGTCCCAGGAAGAGCACAAGACCATCGCCAAGGCGATCCTCGAGGGCCGCCCGGACCAGGCGGAAGCCGCCATGCGCCGGCACGTCCGGCGCGCAAAACTGCGCACCAGCCTCGATGTCAGCGCTTCGCGCGCGCGGCCTCGTAAAGCGGCATCACCTTTTCGGCATAGCCCCTGAGATCGCTGATCCTGCTCGCATGCGAGGGGTGGGTGGAGAGGAACTGCGGCGGTTGCGAGCCGCCGGTCTTCGACATTTTTTCCCACAACGTCACCGCGGCGTGCGGTTCGAAACCGCTGCGCGCCGCAAGCTCGACGCCGATGCGGTCCGCTTCGATTTCAT
>JANYII010000207.1 GCA_025358705.1 Betaproteobacteria bacterium
CAGCGGGCCGCCTTCGGCTTCCCACGCGCGATACAACGCGATCCCTGCCGTGAGCATGATCGGTTGCGTGTTAACCGTCTGGGCCAACTCCTCCGCGGGCCCCTCCTCGACCATTTTCCACAGGTCAAGGTCGATGGCGTCGGACGCTTCCTTGAAGGTGTCGCGAACACCCGGCAGCGACTCGAACGATTTCATCATGCCGACCGATTGCGAGCCCTGCCCCGGAAAAACCATCGCGAGTTTCATCGCGTATTTGCCATCACGGATTCACATCGTGACCAGGGACGCGCCCCAGGTGAAGCCGCCGCCGACACCCTGCAGCATCACCTTGTGGCCGGGCCGGATTTTCCCGGCGCGCACGAATTCGTCCAGCGCAAGCGGCACCGAGGCCGCGGACGTATTCGCATGGTGGTCGACCGTGACCACCAGCCGATCGCGCGGCAGGCCCATGCGCTTCGCGGTGGCCTCAAGAATCCGCACGTTCGCCTGATGCGGGATCAGCCAGTCGATGTCCTCGAGCCTGATGCCCGCGGCGGTGGCGACTTCGCGCGCCGATTCATCCAGGACCTTGACCGCAAGCTTGAAGACTTCCTTGCCCTGCATCTGCAGGAACGGCGAGCCGATGATCTTGCCGCCACAAACATTGCCCGGCACCGAGAGGATTCCCACCTGGCTGCCGTCCGCGTGAAGCACGGACGCATGCACGCCCGGCTTGTCACCCGCAGCCAGCACCACGGCCCCGGCGCCGTCGCCGAACAGCACCGCGGTGCCACGGTCGTTCCAGTCAAGGATGCGGGAAAAAACTTCCGCGCCCACGACCAGGGCTT
This sequence comes from Betaproteobacteria bacterium, assembly GCA_025358705.1. Classification (GTDB taxonomy): domain Bacteria; phylum Pseudomonadota; class Gammaproteobacteria; order Burkholderiales; family SG8-39; genus RBG-16-66-20. Next base: position 828 of record JANYII010000207.1, read on the forward strand.
TCTTCGCCATTTGATTCTTGATCATGCTGTCCGCCGTCGCCAGCGCATAGACGAAGCCGCTGCACACCGCCTGCACGTCAAGGGCGGCGCAGCCTTTCACGCCCAGCTTGGCCTGCAGCAGGCAGGCGGTACTCGGAAAGATGAAGTCGGGCGTCGACGTGGCGACGATGATGAGATCGATGTCGGAAGCCTTGACGCCCGCGGCATCGAGCGCGCGGCGGCTTGCTTCCAGGGCGAGATCGCTGGAGGCCTGAGATGGGTCGGCGATGTGGCGCTGCTTGATGCCAGTGCGTTCCTGGATCCAGGCGTCGCTGGTATCGAGCTTTTTCGACAGCTCTTCGTTGGTGACCACGCGCGGCGGCAGGAAGCTGCCGGTGCCGACGATGCGGGAATGGATCAAGCGTGCACCCCTGCCATCTGCTTGCTGATGCGGTGCACGACATCGTTGCGCACCGCTTCCGCGGCGCGCGTCAGCGCCTGGCCGAATGCGTGCACGTCCGCCGAGCCGTGGCTCTTGATGACGATGCCCTTCAAGCCCAGCAAACAGGCGCCGTTGTAGTTGCCCGGGTCCATGCGCGCGCGCAGCGCCTTGAGCACCGGCATGGCGATCAGCGCCGAGAGCTTGCGCCACGGATTGCGCGAAAATTCCTGCCGCAGGAAGGCGACGATCATCTTGGCGACGCCTTCGGAGGCCTTGAGCACGGAATTGCCGACGAAGCCGTCGCACACCACCACGTCCACCGTGCCCTTGTAGATGTCATCCGCTTCGACATTGCCATGGAAATTCAAGCCGCTCGCGCGCAGCAGTTCTCCCGCCTGCTTCACGCTGTCGTTGCCCTTGATGTCCTCGACGCCGATGTTCAGCAGGCCGACGCTCGGGCGTTCCTTGTGCTCGAGCGCGGATACCAGCATGGCGCCCATGACGCCGAACTGCATCAACTGCTCCGGCGTGCAGTCAACGTTGGCGCCCAGGTCGAGAATGTAGGTGTAGCCGCCGAGCTGGTTGGGCACGCCGCTCGCGATCGCCGGCCGGTCGATCGCCGGCAGCGTCTTCAGCACGAAACGCGAGATCGCCATCAATGCGCCGGTATTGCCCGCGCTGACGCAGGCTTGCGCCTCGCCGGATTTGACCAGGTTCACCGCGACCCGCATCGACGAGTCCTTCTTGTAGCGCATCGCCTGCGCCGGGGGCTCGTCCATCGCGACGGCCTGCGTCGCATGCCGGACGCGCAATCCGGTTCCCGGCACGGCGCCATGTGCCGCGAGCTCCGCTTCAATGGCGTCGCTCAAGCCGACCAGGACGATCTCGACATCGGCGTGACCGCGCCTGAATTCAAGCGCCGCCGGGACCGTGACATGGGGGCCGTGATCGCCGCCCATGCAATCGACTGCTACGGTGATGTTCACCGCGCGCGGGTTGGGCGCGGTTACTCGCCTTTGCCCTTGGCGACTTTCTTGCCGCGGTAGTAGCCGGTCGGGCTGATGTGGTGGCGCAGGTGCCGTTCGCCGGTGGTCGGTTCGACCGCGAGCGACGGAGTGGTCAGGAAATCATGCGATCGGTGCATGCCGCG
>JANYII010000210.1 GCA_025358705.1 Betaproteobacteria bacterium
GCGCGATCTTGTTCGTTGACTTCGCCTTGGGCGCGGCAAGTGTCGCCGGCGTGGCCTTGGCGGGAAGCGCCGGTTGCGCGGCGCCGTGTACGTGCTCAGCATGATTCACCTTGAACACCGCGACGGCGGCGGCAAGCCGGATGGCCTGCTGCTTGGCGCTATCGGAGGCATTCGCGGATTCGTCGACCAGCTGGGCGTTCTGCTGCGTCACCCGGTCGAGCTCGGTCACCGCCTCGTTCACCTGGTTGATGCCCGTGCTCTGCTCGCCGGTCGCCGCCGCGATTTCCGCGATGGAGCCCGACACGCGCTTCACACTGGCGACAACATCGGTAATGGTGCGGCCTGCTTCGCCAACAAGCTGGGAACCCGCATCCACGCTCTGCACGGAGTCGGAGATCAAACCCTTGATCTCTTTCGCCGCGGTGGCCGAACGCTGCGCCAGGTTGCGAACTTCGGAAGCGACTACCGCGAAGCCCCGGCCCTGCTCGCCGGCGCGTGCCGCCTCGACCGAGGCGTTGAGCGCCAGGATGTTGGTCTGGAACGCGATGCCGTCGATCACGCCGATGATCTCGGAGATCTTTTTGCTGCTGGCCTGGATTTCTTCCATCGTCTTCACCACGCGCCCGACCACTTCGCCGCCTTTGCTGGCCAGCTCCGCAGCCGAAACCGCGAATTCCGTGGCCTGCTTGGCGTTCTCCGCGTTCTGGCGCACCGTTGACGCAAGCTCTTCCATCGACGCAGCGGTCTCTTCCAGGCTCGAAGCCTGTTGTTCGGTGCGCGCCGATAGCTCGGCGTTGCCGATCGAGATCTGTTCGGAGGCGGTCGAAACCGAATCCGAGCTGCTGCGCACTTCGCTCACGATCGTCCCGAGAGACGCGTTCATCTTCTTGAGCGACAGCAGCAACTGCCCGGTTTCGTCCCTCGACGTTACTTCGATTTCCGCGGTGAGATCGCCCCTTGCGACCTGCTCCGCGATTTCTGTCGCCGCCTTGAGCGGACGGATGATGCTTGACGAAATGTAGGTGCCGACACTCGTGCTGACGGTCAGTGCAACAGCCAGGAGCGAAAGTAACCAGATCAGGATCGACTGCCGGCGCTCGGCCGCCTCGATCGCAAAATCCTTCTCCACTGCGTCGCCGCGCACCATCAGCGTCGCCGTCACCGCATCAATCAGCTTCCCGGCCTCACGGTCGACGCCGCTCATCGCGCGGTCGGCATTCTGCGCCCGCTGCGGATCCCTGGGATCGAATTTGCCGAGCGCGTCCACGTACACCTTTTCGAGGGCGTGGTGTGCGGCCATCGCGGACTCCACTTCCGCCGTCGGAATGCCGACACTGACCATCAGCGATGAGGCGTTGCGCAATTCGTCCTGGGCCGCCTTGGCCGCGGCCTGAAGGCCTTCCCTGTGCGTATTGAAAGCCTCCGCATCGCCGCCGCGGATCAGGATGTTCTTCCAGTGCTGCACCTGCGTCTTGAAGAGGATCTGCGCCTTGCGGGCGCCGTTCACGGCTTCCTGGATCGTCGCCGACGTCTCGCGGGTCTCCGCCATGCGCTGGCCCGACAGCTTCATGATGTAGACGCCGTAGCCGATCGTGACCAGCAACAGAAAATTCGGGATCAGGATCAGCAGCATCAGCCGGGACCTGACGGACAGATTGCGGATGTTCATGTGCGCCTCCTTGTTCAGAAGGCCCCATGCTGATTCCGTCCGGCTACGCTGGAATTACCGTCAGGATTACAAATGTAATCAGAGCCGCTCGAAGGCCGCCGCAAAAAAGCCGTCCGTCCCGTGGCGGTGCGGCCAGAGCCGCAGGCGCTCGCCCGTGCCGACGGCAATGCGCTGCGTCGCCAGCAGCTCCGTGCAGGAAATCCCCATGAATTCAGGGTGTTCGGAAGCAAAGCGATCGGCAACCGTCTCGTTCTCCTCCGACAGGATGCTGCAGGTGGCATAGACAAGGCGCCCGCCCGGCTTGAGCAGCTTCGCCGCGGCCTTGAGGATGCGCGATTGCTTC
>JANYII010000245.1 GCA_025358705.1 Betaproteobacteria bacterium
ACGCGCAACTCGGCGATGCGCTCGAGCTCGCGCTCCGGCGTATCGGCCTGCTTCTGCACCTGCGGGGCTGCCTGTGGAGCCGCCTGCGCCTGGATCGGACCCAGCCGCGGTGCACGCGCCCCCGCTTCGGCATCGCGCGAAGTCCGCTCCTCCATCCTGCGCGCAAGCTCTCCAGTCACGCTGGATTCGGCACCCCGGGAATAATCAGAACGCGCAGAGGAAGGCGCGACGGACGCTGCCGCCTGATCCGCCGCGAATGGTTGCGGCTCGCGCGCTGCAGGTGCGGCAGGCGCGAGTTTCGCCGCCTCCTTGCGCGGCGTGGCCGTCATTTCCTTTACAGGCTGCTTCGTGGCGGCGACCTGCGTCTCGATCTTCAGCTTCAAATCCGCTTCCACGGCAGGAACAGCCGGCTTTGCCGCGGGGGATTCGATGCCCGGACGCTCGAGCTGCATATTCAACGTTACCGCCACCGCGAGAACGAGTACCGCGGCGGTGGCGAGCGGCGCATACCAACGCTGCCGGCCGCTCCTCGCCGATAACGCCATCGGGCCGGCGCCCGCCTCGCGCCGCGCGGCGGCGAGGATCGCTTCATCCAGCGCGCGCGGCGGTTCCTCCGCGCCCAGTTCACGATAGCGCTGCGAGACTTTCACGTTGTCACTCATCGCCCAGCGCCCCTTTCAGCCTGGACACCGCGTAGCGCAGCCTGCTCTTGGCGGCCTCTTCGCCCGCGCCGGTCGCATGCGCGATCTCGGCGACGCTCATGCCGGCCTCCTCGTGCATCAGGAATGCTTCGCGCTGCGCGAGCGGCAGTGCCTCGAGCGCGCGTGCGAAGCGGGCCAGGCCCTGTTTCGCCTCGAGCCGGAGGTGCGGATCGTAGTCTGCGCCGGCGGGGGGCTCGGCCTGCCCTGCCTCGTCCTGGTCCAGGGACACCAGCGTCAGCCCCCGCTTTCGCCAATGATCCACCAGCCGGTTGTGCGCAATCGTATACAGCCAGGTGGTGAACTTGGCCTGCGCCTCGTAACGCCCGCGTGCTTCGATTGCCCGCATCCAGATCTCCTGGTAGAGCTCTTCTGCAACTGCACGGTCGCGAATGCTGCGCAGGACGAAGCGAAAGAGCTTTCCCTTGTGCCGCTGGTAAAGCTGCTCGAAGGCGCCGGCGTCGCCTTCGCGGTAAGCGAGCATGAGCTGTTCGTCGCCGGCCTCCATTGCCTCCTAGTTTACGCGGGAGGGTCGATGACGAAGCCCGGGAAGGGATTCGGTACCGGGCTGCGCTGCGGAGCGGATTGCGGAATGATCCCCCGCGCCAACAGGTTGCGGTAGCTGTCGTAGTAGATGGTGACCGTTTCGGCGGGGTCATTGCTGGCGCGCTCGAAGCCGACAAAGCGCGTCTGCGAAGCCTCGATGCGGCCATGGCCCGTGCCGAGCCGGTCGTCGCGCTCGGCGGCACGAGGGGCATTCTGCGCCTCGGCGCTCGCGGTACTCGATGCTTCCTTGCGCGAGAGCTGGCCCGAGGCGAAAGGCGCGGGCTGGGCCACGGGCGCGGGCTCCTCCTTCTTGCGGTAGAGCGCCACGCCGATCACGCCCACGTTGTCGGGGCGCCCGGTGCGCGCCGCGTAGGAGTCCGGCAGCGACGTGAAGTAGAACGCGGCGGTCGAAGCGAGGTTCTTGCGCCAGCCGCTGATGTCGAACTGGCGGTACGGGGCGAGGACGTAGCCGCTTTGCTGGGCCACCGCAGTCTGTCCGGTGATCACGTTGACGCCATCCACCGAGATCACGCCCAGCACGTCCTCGCGCTGGCGGTTGCGGATGCGCACCGCGTACTCGTTGCCGGGCTTGCCGACCACGTATGCCCGTCCTTCATGCCAGTAGATGGGCAACTGCCGCCCATCGCTGCGGTCGTACAAGCTGACATCGGCCAGGCCGCCAACCGCGGCGGCATGGGCGGAAAACGCGGCGAACAACACCGCACAGGTGGCTTTCAGGACATTCATGGCTTTTCTCCTTGGTTGGGGTACTCAAGGCTTAAACGCAGGCGCACCCTGAAAGGGTTAAACGCCGTTTCGCGTAGAATTCGCGCCTCTCTGAATCAGCCAACGTCCATGACCATCAAGAATTCATACGATTGCAACAAATGCCCCGGCTACTGCTGTAGCTATCCCCTGATCGAAGTCTCGAAGACCGACATCGGCCGGCTGGCGAAGCATTTCGATCTCGACTACGAGACCGCCGAGGAACGCTTCACCCTGTACGACAAGGAAGAAAAAGTGCGCGGCCTGCGCAAGCAGAAGGATGAATTCTTCGGCTCCGTGTGCCGGTTCTTCGATATCAAGGAGCGCCGCTGCACGGTGTACAAGGCGCGTCCGGAAGCCTGCCGCGGCTATCCCTACAGCAAGGGTTGCGGCTACTGGGAGTTCCTGAAGTTCGAGCGCAGGCTGCAGGACGACAAGGAATTCGTCGCGATGACCCGGTAAGAAAAATCGGGGTCAGAGCCCGATTTCGGCCAGCTACTTTGAAATCGGGCTCTGACCCCGATTTTTCAGCGCGGCGGCCCGAAGTCCCGAGAGCGTAGCCGAAGGCGTGATCGCTTCGGGATCAATCCTGAGTTCGAGGATCGAGGGCTTGCCCGAAGCCACTGCGCGCTGGAAGGCCGGTGCAAAATCCGCGCTGCGCTCCACCGTCTCGCCATGGCCGCCGAAAGCGCGCGCGTAGGCGGCGAAATCCGGATTCGCCAGTTCCGTGCCGGACACCCGGCCCGGGTACTCGCGCTCCTGGTGCATGCGGATGGTGCCGTACATGCCGTTGTTCACCACCAGCACGATGATCGGCGCGCCGTACTGCATGGCGGTGGCGAATTCCTGGCCGTTCATGAGGAACTCGCCGTCGCCGGCGATCGCGACCACGGTGCGTCCGGGCGCCGCAATCTTCGCCGCAACCGCGGCGGGCACGCTGTAGCCCATCGAACCGCTGGTCGGCGCGAGCTGCGTGCGCCAGCCCTTGTACTGGAAATGGCGGTGCAGCCAGCTGGCGAAGTTGCCCGCGCCGTTGGTGACGATCGCATCCTCGGGCAGGTTCTGCGACAGCCAGGCGATCACTTCGCCATAGTGCAGCGCGCCGGGCATGGCAATGGTCTTGTTCCATGCCAGATAGTCGGAATGCGCCGATTCGGCCTGGTCTTTCCACGAAGGGGTTTTCAATCCCTTCAGGGCAAGAACAAACTCTTCGTAGTTCGAGTTGATCGGCAACGCCGCGCGGTAGACGCGCCCCAGTTCCTCCGCGCCCGATTGCACGTGGATCAGAGCCTGCTTCGGCGCCGGCACGTCAAGTAGCGTGTAGGCGCTGGTGGTCATCTCGCCAAGGCGCTCGCCGATCGCGAGCAGCACGTCCGCATCCTTCACGCGCTGCGCGAGTTTTGGATTGACGCCGATGCCGACGTCACCGGCGTAGTTGGGATGCCGGTTGTCGAAGTAATCCTGGCAGCGGAAACCGCAACCCACCGGGATGCCGGCGGTCTCGGCCCAGGAACGCAGCCCGTCGACCGCCTGCTTCGTCCAGCCGCCGCCGCCAATCAGCACGAACGGCCGTTTCGCGCCCGAAAGCAGGCGCTCGAGTTCCTTCATGTCCGCCGGCGAAGGAGCGGCGCGGGCAGTACGGAAATGCGGCGCGTCGGCGACCGCGGCGTCGGCAAAAAGCATGTCCTCCGGCAGCGCAAGCAGAACCGGGCCCGGCCTGCCCGAGGTCGCCACATGGAACGCGTGGCTCACGTACTCGGGGATGCGCTCGGTGCGGTCGATCTGCGCCACCCATTTCGTGAGCGGGCCGTACATGCGCCGGTAGTCCACTTCCTGGAAGGCTTCGCGCTCGACAAAATCATTGCCGACCTGGCCGACGAATACGATCATCGGCGTCGAATCCTGGTAAGCGGTGTGCACGCCGACCGCCCCGTTGGTGGCGCCGGGGCCGCGCGTCACGAACAGCACGCCCGGTTCGCCGGTGAGCTTGCCCCACGCATCCGCCATGTAGGACGCGCCGCCTTCCTGGCGGCAGATCACGAACTTGAGCCTGTCCTTCAGGTCGTGCAGGCCGTCCAGCACCGGCAGGAAACTTTCGCCCGGCACGCCGAACGCGGCGCGCACGCCATGACCCGCGAGCGCATCCGCGAGAATCCTGCCGCCATGCCGGGCCTTCAAATCAGATTTCAATTTCCCCAGGCTTTCTTCAGTGCCTGCGCGCAATCGGCGAGCGCCGTGTTCGCGGTATCCAGCACGCGGCCCATGGTGACGAAGCCGTGCACCATGTCGGCGTAATTCCTGTACTCGCTCTTCACGCCTTCCTTCGCAAGGCGGTCCGCATAGGCCTTGCCTTCGTCGCGCAATGGGTCGAAACCCGCGGTCATCACGAACGCCGGCGGCAGCTTCGCCAGGCTCTTCGCCAGCAGCGGCGAAGCGCGCCAGTCGAGCCAGTCGTCTTCGCGCGGCAGGTAGTGGCCGCGGAAGTACTGCATGACCTTCTTGGTGAGCAGGTAGCCCTCGCCATTGCTGTCGATCGAGGGGTGGCCGAGCCGGTGGTCGGTTGCGGGGTAGATGAGCAGCTGAAATGAAATCGCCGGCCCGCCCGCGTCGCGCGCGATGAGGCTGATCGCGGCGGCAAGGTTGCCGCCGGCGCTGTCGCCTCCGACGGCGATCTGCGCGGGATTTATTTTCAGCGTACCGGAATTCCTCGAAACAAAATTCAAAGATGAAAAACAATCATCGACCGCCGCAGGGAACGGCGATTCCGGCGCCTTCCTGTATTCCGCCGAGAACACCGCGCAGCGCGCACCGTTGGCGAGCGTGCGGCAGACCACATCGTGCGTGTCCAGGTCGCCGATCACCCAGCCGCCGCCGTGGATATAGACCAGCGCGGGAAGAATCTCATCCTTGCCAGCGCCCTTGGGCCGGTAGGCACGCAGCGGCACCGGGCCGCCCTTGCCAGGGGCCAGCAGCAACTGCACCGATTCGACCGGCGGCGGATCGGGCGTGAGCGGCCCGCGCGTATCGCGGTAGAAGCGCCGCGCCACTGCGGGGGGCACGTCATGGTACGGCGGCAGCGGCGAACTGGCCGCCCGCTCAAGCAGGGCTACAAGTTGCGGATGAAGCATTATTTCGTCGCGGCGAGCATCTTTTTCAGGCGCTCGACGAAGAACGGCGCGCATTTCATGATGCGCGTTTCCTGCGAGAGCATGAACGGGCGGTTCTTGCCCAGGTAGGCCTGCCACTCGGGATCGGCCTGCATCGCCGCCCGCCGGCGATCGCGCTCGTTCAGGTCGTCATAGGCCCACATGTGGATGACGAGATTCAGCTCGCCGACTTCGGTCGTGTAGTAACCAACCATGTTCGGCAGATGCTTCAGCTGCACGTTCATGCCGAACTGCTCGTAATTCTTGAAATATTCCGCCGCCTTGCCGACCTGCAGCGTATAGATGCGCTCTTCGACGTACATGGCGATCCTCCCAAGGGAAAGGCTTGGATTATAGTATTCGCATGTCCGACGATATCAACACCCTGCGCCGCATATTGAAAGAGAGCCGCGTCCTCGCCATCGTGGGCCTGTCGGCGAGCTGGCACCGGCCAAGCTACTTCGCCGCCAAGTACATGCTCGAGCACGGCTACCGGGTGATCCCGGTCAATCCGCAGTACCAGGAAGTCCTCGGGCAGAAATGCTACGCCTCGCTGCGCGATATTCCGCGCAGTATTGCCGCACAAGTCGACCTGGTGGACGTCTTCCGCAAGACCGCGGACGTGATGCCGGTGGCGGAGGATGCCATCGCGATCGGAGCCCGGGTCCTGTGGCAGCAGCTGGGGGTCCGCAACGAGGAAGCCGCGGCCAAGGCCCGCGCGGCCGGGCTGGAAATCGTCATGGACCGCTGCGTCAAGATCGAGCACGGGCGGCTGTTCGGTGGACTGAACTGGGTCGGGGTCAATACGCGGGTCATTTCGGCCAAACGGCCTCGCTGGCTACCGTACTAGGGAAGCTTCCCACCGGTGTGCTTGCGCACCTTTGTACTCGTTTTTCCTCTAGCGGAATTGCGGCGCAGCCGCTAAAGTGACCTTCATGGCGCGCTCCATCAGGATCTTCGACGGCAAGTTCGGGCGTCTGCAGTTGATCGAGACCGAGGCAGGCGAGATACCCCAGTCCACGGCCTCGCCCCAGATCCTGATCATGCAGGAGGGCGCCGACCTGGAGGTCGTGGTGGACGGGGAAGCGCTGCGGCTGACGCGCGACAACCTGCTGTTCCTGAATCCCGGCGCCACCAGCCAGGCGGCGCTCGCCGCAGCCGGGCGCGCCCAGTTGTTTACCTTCCAGGCCTCCTCCGACTGGCTCCGCGGCAGTTTCCCGGCGGTGTTCGACGCCGGCGGGCGGCCGTTCGCCTCGGGCAGCGAAGCCATCACCCAGCGCATCCGGCAGCTCGCCGACACGCTGGTGGTGGAAGTGCTGAACGACCAGTTCCTGTCCCACGAGCGCCTGGAATTCATGCTGCAGGAGCTGATGCTTTCGATCGTGGAGACCTACCTCGCGAGGCGCGCCTCTGGCGCACGCCTCTGGCGCGGTTCGCCGTTCGCCGACAACCGGATACGCAAGGCCCTGGCCCTGCTGCGCGCGCATCCGAACAAGGAAGTCAACATGAACGCGCTCGCGAGCCAGGTCGGCCTTTCACGCTCGCGCTTCTATGACCTGTTCCAGCTCTCCACCGGGCGCTCGCCGCGAGCCTACCTGGACATGCTGTGCGTCGCCTCGGCGATCTCCAAGCTGTCGTCGGGCCGCGGCAGGATCGCCGATGTCTCGGCGGAACTGGGCTTCTCCGCGCAATCGAATTTCACCCGTTTCTTCCAGCAGCAGGTCGGCATCCCGCCCTCCGAATACCGGCGCGCGGCGATAAAACCGATCGCGGAACCGCAGGACGTACCCGGGACGGACTGAACTGGGCGGAATGCCGCCCCCTGGCATGTGTTTTGCTCGTTCCTGTGAGAGGATCTCCACTTGGAACGCCGCCAAAAATACGATGAGATGCGCGCCGCCGACGGCAAGGTGCGACCCCACTTCGGCCCGATCGCGGAATGGCTGGCGCAGACGCCCGCCGGCAGGGTGGCCGAAAAGCGGCGCGAAGCCGACCTGCTGTTCCATCGTGTCGGCATCACTTTCGCCGTCTACGGCGACGAACAGGGCGCCGAGCGGCTGATCCCGTTCGACACCATTCCGCGCATCATCCCGAAAGCGGAGTGGGACGTGCTGGCCAAGGGCCTGAAGCAGCGCGTCGACGCGCTCAACCGCTTCCTGCACGACATCTACCACGGGCAGGAAATCCTCAAGGCCAGCGTGGTCCCGCCTGACCAGGTGCTGAAGAACGCCGGCTTCCAGAAGGAGATGCGCGGCGTCGAACTGCCCAACCGCGTCTACTCGAACATCGCCGGCATCGATCTGGTCCGCCACTCGGACGGCAAGTATTACGTGCTCGAGGACAACCTGCGCACGCCCTCGGGCGTGTCGTACATGATCGAGAACCGCAAGATGATGATGCGGCTCTTTCCGGAGCTGTTCGAGCGGCAAACTGTCCTGCCGGTGGAGCACTACCCGGCGCTGCTGCTCGAGACGCTGCGCGCTTCGGCGCCACCGCGCGTGCGCGACCCCGTGGTCGCGGTGCTGACCCCGGGGCAGTACAACAGCGCCTACTTCGAGCACGCGTTCCTCGCGCAGCAGATGGGCGTCGAGCTGGTAGAAGGCGCGGACCTCTTCACCAAGGACAATTCGGTGTACATGCGCACCACCAGCGGCCGGCAGCGCGTGGATGTCATCTACCGGCGGCTGGATGACGCCTTCCTCGATCCGCTCGCGTTCAAGAAGGATTCGATGCTCGGCGTGCCCGGCCTGTTCGCCGCCTACCGGGCGGGCAACGTCGCCCTCGCCAACGCGGTCGGCACCGGTGTCGCGGACGACAAATCCACCTATCCCTACGTGCCGGAGATGATCCGCTTCTACCTCAAGGAGGAGCCGATCCTGGCCAACGTGCCGACCTGGCTCTGCGGCAAGCCGAAGGATCTCGCCCACGTGATGGAGCACCTTGCGGAGCTGGTGGTGAAGGAAGTTCAGGGGTCGGGCGGCTACGGTATGCTGGTCGGACCCTCCGCGTCGAAGGCGGAACTCGGCGCTTTCCGCAAGCTGCTCAAGGAGAATCCGCGCAACTACATCGCCCAGCCGACGCTGTCGCTCTCCACCTGCCCGACTTTCGTCAAGCGCGGCTTCGCCCCGCGCCACGTCGACCTGCGGCCCTACGTGCTCTCGGGCAAGGAAGTGAAGCTTGTGCCGGGAGGGCTTACGCGCGTCGCGCTCAAGGAAGGTTCACTGGTCGTGAATTCCTCCCAGGGTGGCGGGACAAAAGACACCTGGGTAGTTGAGTAAGACCATGCTGTCACGCGTGGCCGACCGGATTTACTGGATGAGCCGCCAGATCGAGCGCGCCGAGAACATGGCGCGCATCCTCGGCGTGACCTCCAATATGGTCCTCTTCGGCACCAAGGAGACGCGCGAGCAGAACCTGCTGGCGCCGCTTACCATCACCGACTGCGCCGAGCGCTACTTCGAGCAGAAAAAACCCGTCACGCTGCAGGGGCTGGTGGATTTCCTCGCCCTCGACCCCGACAACCCCTCTTCGATCTACAGCTGCCTGCGCAGCGCGCGCGAGAACGGCCACGCCGTGCGCTGGCAGATCACCTCCGAAATGTGGGAATCGCTTAACACCACCTGGCTCGAGATGCGCAGGGTGCGGCGTTCGGAGATCGCCGGCGCAGGCGCGACCAAGTTCTTCGACTGGGTGAAAGACCGCAGCCACCTCTTCCGCGGCGTCACCTACGGCACCATCATGCGCGGCGACGCGTTCAACTTCTCGCGCCTCGGCACGTTTCTCGAGCGCGCCGACAACACCGCGCGCATCCTCGACGTGAAATACCACGTCCACCTGCCCTCCATCAAGGATGTCGGCGGCGCGCTCGACCACTACCAGTGGACCGCGCTGTTGCGGTCCGTGTCCTCGTTCGAGACTTACCAGGCGCTGTACCGCGACCAGGTGCTGCCCATCAACGTGGCGCAGCTGCTGATTCTCGAGCGCCGCATGCCGAGGTCGCTCGCCGCCTGCTTCGACCAGGTGACGCAGGCGATGGAGCGCATCGAGGGGCACGACCGCGCCGCCAAGCGCCTCGCGAGCGAGCTGCACGCCCGGCTCACCAACGCCGACATCGAGGAAATCTTCAAGGACGGGCTGCACGAATACCTGACCGAGTGCATCGCCGACATGAATGAGCTTGCGGTGCGCATCCAGCGCGCGTACTTGGGAACTGAGCTTGGCACCGCGCAAGGAAGAAGAAAATAGTGTCCATCCATGTCGCCTTAAGCCACGTCACCCATTACCGCTATGACCGGCCGATCATGCTCGGGCCGCAGGTGGTGCGCCTGCGCCCCGCGCCGCACGCGCGCACGCCCGTGCTCTCGTACTCGCAGCGCGTCGCGCCGGCCAAGCATTTTCTAAACTGGCAGCAGGATCCGCAGGCGAACTGGCTCGCGCGCCTGGTATTTCCCGAGCCGGTGCGCGAATTCAAGATCGAGATCGACCTGGTGGCCGAGATGTCGGTCATCAACCCTTTCGACTTCTTCCTCGAGCCGAGCGCCGACAATTTCCCGTTCCGCTACGACGCCAGCCTGCTGCATGAACTCGCACCCTACCTTGCCCGCGGCGCGCTGACGCCGCGCT
>JANYII010000266.1 GCA_025358705.1 Betaproteobacteria bacterium
CGCGCATCAAGAAGATCGTCATCAACATGGGCGTCGGCGAAGCGGTGAACGACAAGAAAGTGCTCGACTTCGCCGTCGGCGACATGACCAGGATCGCCGGGCAGAAGCCGGTGGTGACCAAGACGCGCAAGTCGATCGCGAACTTCAAGGTGCGCGCGGGCTATCCGGTCGGCTGCATGGTGACGCTGCGCGGCGCGCGCATGTACGAATTCCTCGACCGCCTCGTGAACATCGCAATCCCGCGGATCCGCGACTTCCGCGGCGTGTCCAATCGCGCTTTCGACGGCCGCGGCAGCTACAGCCTGGGCGTCAAGGAACAGATCATTTTCCCCGAGATCGAATACGACAAGATCGACGCGATCCGGGGAATGGACATCGCCATCAATACGACGGCGAAAAACGACGACGAGGCGCGCGCGCTGCTTACCGCGTTCCGTTTCCCGTTCCGGGTGGACCAGGTGAAGCCGGAACAGAAGAAGCAAGAGACGCAAACGCAGGAACCGCAAATGCAAGCTCAGAAAGGCTGACCAACATGGCCAAGCTCTCAGTGAAACTGCGTGACAAGTACCGCCGCCAGATCGTCGAGAAGTTCAAGGCGAAGCGCGCCGCGCTGTTCGAGGTGATTCACAACGTAAAGGCCTCCGACGAGGACCGCGACGCGGCGCGCGCCAAGCTGCAGCGGCTGCCGCGCGACTCTTCGCCGGTGCGCCTGCGCAACCGTTGCGCGCTGACCGGTCGCCCGCGCGGGGTGTACAAGAAATTCGGCCTCGGGCGCATCAAGCTGCGCGAGCTCGCTCTGCACGGCGAGGTGCCGGGCGTGATCAAGGCGAGCTGGTAAGGAGCACGCGATGAGTATGAGCGATCCGATTGCAGACATGCTGACCCGCATCCGCAATGCCCAGATGGTCGGGCACGTGGAGACCAGCATGCCCTGTTCCAAACTGAAGGTTTCCATCGCCCAGGTGCTCAAGGACGAGGGTTATGTCGAGGATTTCGCGGTGCGCGAGGACGGTCCGAAGAAAGTGCTGCGCATCGGCCTGAAGTACTACGCCGGCCGGCCGGTCATCGAGCGGCTCGAGCGCATCTCGAAGCCGGGCCTGCGCGTCTACAAGGACCGCGACAGCCTGCCCCAGGTCATGAACGGCCTCGGCGTGGCGATCGTTTCGACGTCCCGGGGCGTGATGACCGATCGCAAGGCGCGCGCCACTGGCGTCGGCGGCGAAGTCATCTGCATCGTCGCGTAAGGAGCCGGCCATGTCGCGTATCGCAAAGAATCCCATCACGGTGCCCAAGGGCGTCGAGGTGAACATCACGCCGGTGCAGATTTCCGTGAAAGGGCCGTTGGGCACCGTCGCGCGCCCCATGGACCCGAACGTCGGCGTCGAGAAAGACGGCGAAACGCTCAAGTGCAAGGCGCTGGGCAATTCGAACCACGCCAACGCCATGTCCGGCACGATGCGGGCGCTGGTGGCCAACATGGTCACCGGGGTCACCAAGGGCTGGGAAAAGAAGCTTTCGTTGGTTGGCGTCGGCTACCGGGCGCAGGCCGCGGGCGACAAGCTCAACCTGTCGCTCGGCTTTTCGCACCCGGTGGTGCAGCAGATGCCCAAGGGCATCAAGGTGGCGACGCCGACGCAGACGGAAATCATCGTCAGCGGCATCGACAAGCAACTGGTCGGCCGGATTGCGGCCGAGATTCGCGACGTGAAGCCCCCCGAGCCCTACAAGGGCAAGGGCGTGCGCTACACGGGCGAGGCCATCGTTCTCAAAGAGACGAAGAAGAAGTAACGGAGCTTCAATATGATCGACAAAAATTCCGCCCGCCTGCGCCGCTCGCGCCAGACGCGGCTCAAGATCCGCGAAATCGGCGCGGTACGCCTCACGGTGCACCGTACCAACGTGCATATCTACGCGCAGATTACTTCGCCTGGCGGTGACAAGGTGCTGGCGAGCGCTTCGAGCCTGGAGAAGGAACTGCGCGCCAAGATGAAGAGCGGCAGCAGCAAGAAGGCCGCCGAAGTCGTCGGCCAGCGCATTGCCGAAAAAGCGAAGGCGGCGGGCATCGAGAGCGTGGCTTTCGACCGCGCCGGCTACAGGTACCACGGGCGTGTGAAAGCGCTTGCCGAGGCCGCGCGGGCCGGCGGACTCAAATTCTAAGGAATTAGCAATGGCAAAAATGCAGGCACGGCGGATGCAGCAGCAGGAAGAACGCGGCGACGGACTGCGCGAAAAGATGATCGCGGTCAACCGCGTCACCAAGGTGGTGAAGGGCGGCCGCGTGCTCGGCTTCGCCGCGCTCACCGTGGTCGGCGACGGCGATGGCAGCATCGGCATGGGCAAGGGCAAGGCGCGCGAGGTTCCGGTCGCGGTGCAGAAGGCGATGGAAGAGGCGCGCCGCAAGATGTTCAAGGTGAAGCTCAAGAGCGGAACGCTGCACCACACGGTGATCGGGCGCCACGGTTCGGCCAAGGTCCTGATGCAACCGGCCTCCGAGGGTACCGGCATCATCGCCGGCGGCCCGATGCGCGCCGTGTTCGAGGTGATGGGCGTCACCAACGTGCTGGCCAAGTGCTTCGGCTCGACCAATCCGTACAACGTGGTGCGCGCGACGCTGCAGGGCCTGCAGGCAATGAACACCCCGGCCGAGATCGCCGCCAAGCGCGGCAAGAAGGTCGAGGAAATCCTTTCTTCCTAGGAACGCCATGGCGGACAAGAAAATAAAAGTGAAGCTGGTGAAGAGCACCGCGGGCTGCAAGACCGGGCATGTCGCCACGGTGCGCGGCCTCGGCCTGCGCCGCATGAACCACGTGGTCGAGCTCGTCGACACCCCCGAGGTGCGCGGCATGATCAACCGGGTGGCCTACCTCGTCAGGCTGGAGAGCTAGGATGAAACTGAACGCACTGCAATCCGCCCCGGGTTCGCGCCAGAAGCGCCACCGCGTGGGCCGCGGCATGGGCTCGGGCTGGGGCAAGACTGCCGGCCTCGGCCACAAAGGACAAAAGGCGCGCGCAGGCGGCTTTCACAAGGTCGGCTTCGAGGGTGGCCAGATGCCGCTGCATCGCCGGCTGCCGAAGCGCGGCTTCAAGTCGCTGACGCGCCGCACCGTGGCCGAAGTGCGCCTCTCGGACCTGCAGGACATGAAGGCGAACGACATCGATTTCGCGGCGTTGATGGCAGAGCACATCATTCCGCGCGAGTCGCTCAGCGCCAAGGTCATCCTGTCGGGTGAGCTCAAGCGCAAGATCACGCTGAAGGGCGTGAAGGCGACCAAAGGCGCGCGCGCCGCGATTGAGGCGGCCGGCGGCAAATACGAGGAGCCCGCGGCAGCGCCGGCGCCATTGAAGAAACTGGTCGCAAAAGAGAAGAAAGCAAAGGAATAAGCCCGCTTGGCAACCGCACTCCCCGGCGCAGGCAAGACCGCCCGTTACGGCGACCTGAAGAAACGACTGCTGTTTCTGCTGGGGGCGCTGTTCGTGTTCCGCATCG
Source organism: Betaproteobacteria bacterium (assembly GCA_025358705.1). GTDB lineage: Bacteria > Pseudomonadota > Gammaproteobacteria > Burkholderiales > SG8-39 > RBG-16-66-20. The sequence continues at coordinate 3,488 of JANYII010000266.1, forward strand.
GGGCGCACATCCCGGTGCCGGGCATCGACCCGAACGTGCTGTCCGAACTGTTCAAGGGCCAGCAGGGCGGCATCCTCGGCATGTTCAACATGTTCTCCGGGGGCGCGCTGTCGCGCTTCACCATCTTCGCCCTGGGACTCATGCCGTACATCTCGGCCTCGATCATCATGCAGCTGATGACCGCGGTCAGCCCGCAGCTCGAGCAGTTGCGCAAGGAAGGCGAGACCGGCCGGCGCAAGATCACCCAGTACACGCGCTACGGCACGGTGTTCCTCGCCCTGTTCCAGGCGACCGGGATCTCGATCGCGCTGGAATCGCAGGCCAACCTGGTGCTCGACCCGGGTCTCATGTTCCGCATCACGACGGTGACCACGCTGGTCACTGGCACCATGTTCCTGATGTGGCTGGGCGAGCAGATCACGGAGCGCGGCCTGGGCAACGGCATCTCGATCATTATCTTCGCGGGCATCGCCGCGGGCCTGCCGAACGCGATCGCCGGCACGCTGGAGCTGGTGCGCACGGGGGCGATGCATCCGCTGACGGCGCTGCTGATTTCGGTTGCCATCGTCGCGATCACCGCGTTCGTGTGCTTCGTCGAGCGCGGGCAGCGGAAAATACTGGTGAATTACGCCAAGCGCCAGGTTGGCAACCGCGTCTACGGCGGGCAGAGTTCGCACCTGCCGTTCAAGCTGAACATGTCGGGCGTCATTCCACCCATCTTCGCCTCGTCGCTCATCCTCTTTCCGGCGACGCTGCTCAGCTGGTTCGGCTCGGCCGAGGGCTTCATCTGGCTGCGCGACCTCGCCGGCAGCCTGTCGCCCGGGCAGCCGGTCTACGTGATGCTGTACGGCTCGCTGATCGTGTTCTTCTGCTTCTTCTATACGGCGTTGCAATACAACCCGAAGGAGACCGCGGACAACCTGAAGAAGTCGGGTGCGTTCGTGCCGGGAAT
>JANYII010000271.1 GCA_025358705.1 Betaproteobacteria bacterium
CCACCTCACGCACAACGTGCACAAGGGCCGCATGAAGGAATGGGCCGACTTCTACGAACGCCTGTTCAATTTCCGCGAGGCCCGCTACTTCGACATCGAGGGGCAAGTCACCGGCGTGAAGAGCAAAGCCATGACCAGCCCCTGCGGCAAGATCCGCATCCCGATCAACGAGGAAGGCACGGAAAAATCCGGCCAGATCCAGGAATACCTCGACCTGTACCACGGCGAGGGCATCCAGCACGTCGCGCTCGGCTCGACCGACCTGTACAAGACGGTGGATGCGCTCAAGGCCAACGGCGTCAAGCTGCTCGACACCATCGATACCTACTACGAGCTGGTGGACAAGCGTATCCCGGGCCACGGCGAGAACCTGGCCGAGCTGAAGAAGCGCAAGATCCTGGTGGACGGCAAGGCCGGCGCGTTGCTGCTGCAGATCTTCTCCGAGAACCAGCTGGGTCCCATCTTTTTCGAGTTCATCCAGAGGAAGGGCGACGAGGGATTCGGCGAGGGCAACTTCAAGGCGCTGTTCGAGTCGATCGAGCTGGACCAGATGCGCCGCGGCGTGCTGAAGGCAGAGGAATGAAAATAAAATACCAGAGCGGTTTCGGCAATCACTTTTCCACGGAAGCAGTGAGAGGCGCACTGCCGCTCAGTCAGAATTCGCCGCAGCGCGCGCCGCGCGGACTGTACGCGGAGGTGCTCTCCTTCACCGCGTTCACCGCGCCGCGCGCGGAAAACCTCTCGGCCTGGGTCTACCGGCTGCGCCCCTCGGCGATGCAGGCGCCGTACAAGCGCATGGCGAACAACCTGCTGCGCTCCGGACCGTTCGCAGAAGTGGAGACGCCGCCGAACCGGCTGCGCTGGGACCCGCTGCCGCTGCCGTCGAAACCAACCGATTTCGTCGATGGCCTCGTGACCATGGCGGGCTCGGGCGATCCCGCTGCGCAGAGCGGCATCGCGGTGCACGTCTATCGCGCGAACCGTTCGATGAAGGGACGCTACTTCAGCAACGCGGATGGCGAACTGATGCTGGTCCCGCAGCAAGGCGAGCTGCGGATTTTTACCGAACTGGGATGGCTGGAAGCAAAGCCCGGCGAGATCGCCGTCATTCCGCGCGGCATGAAGTTCCGCATCGACGTGCAGGGTCCGTCGCGCGGATACGCCTGCGAGAACTACGGCGCGCACTTTCGCCTGCCTGAGCTCGGGCCGATCGGCTCGCAGGGCCTGGCGCAGATGCGCCACTTCCAGGCGCCGGTCGCGGCCTTCGAGGAGCGCGGCGGCAAGTGCGAACTGGTCCTCAAGTTCCTCGGCAATCTCTGGGCCGCCGAGGCGCGCCATTCGCCGCTCGACGTGGTCGCCTGGCACGGCAACGGCGTGCCCTACAAATACGACCTCGCGCTCTTCATGGCGGTCAACACCGTGAGCTTCGACCATTCGGATCCCTCGATCTTCACGGTGCTGACCTCGCCCTCCGGCACGCCGGGCGTCGCCAACTGCGACTTCGTCATTTTCCCGCCGCGCTGGCAAGTCGCCGAGCACAGCTTCCGCCCGCCCTGGTTCCACCGCAACGTCATGAGCGAGCTGATGGGATTGATCCACGGCGCGTACGAATCCAAGGCGCACGGCTTCCTGCCGGGCGGCGTTTCGATCCATAACTGCATGCAGCCGCACGGCCCGGACGTGCCGACCTTCGACAAGGGCAGCACGGCGGATCTCAAGCCGCGTCGCATTGAAGAATCACTCGCCTTCATGTGGGAATCGCGGTACGTGTTCCGGCCGACCAGGTTCGCGCTGGGCGCGCCGCAGCTGCAGAGGAACTACGACACGGTCTGGGACGGCTTCAAGAAGCATTTCAAGTGAACGCGCATTGTGGATAGCACCCACGATCCAAAGCTGAAGAGCTGGGTCGAAAGCGCCAACGATCCGGCCGGCGATTTCCCGATCCAGAACCTGCCGTTCGGGATATTCCGGAATAAGGGCGGCAAGGAACGCCCGCGCGGCGGCGTGGCGATCGGCGACCAGATCCTCGACCTCGCCGCGGTGGGGCTGAATACCGGGCCGACGCTGAATGTCCTCGCTGCGGCGGGGCGCCCCACCTGGAAAGCGCTCCGGAAACTCCTGTCGGACGTGTTGTCGGAGCCGAAGAACCGGAAGAAATTCTCGAAGTACCTCGTGCCGATGAAGAAGGCGGAGCTGTTCCTGCCGGTGTCGATCGGCGACTACACCGATTTCTACACCGGCATCTACCACGCGCAGAACGCGGGAAAAATGTTCCGCCCGGACAATCCGCTGCTGCCGAATTACCACTGGGTGCCGATCGGCTACCACGGGCGCGCTTCGTCGGTCGTGGTGAGCGGCGCGCCCGTCGTGCGCCCGTCCGGGCAGACCAAGGCCGCGGATGCGCCCGCGCCGGTATTCGGACCCAGCAAGCGCCTGGATTTCGAGCTTGAAGTCGGCTTCGTCATCGGGCCGGGGAATGCGCTGGGCAAGCCGGTGCCGATCGCGAAGGCGCAGGACCAGATCTTCGGCTTGACGCTGTTCAACGACTGGTCCGCGCGCGACATCCAGGCCTGGGAATACCAGCCGCTCGGGCCGTTCCTCGGCAAGAGCTTCGCCTCCACCCTGTCGCCCTGGATCGTGACCATGGAAGCGCTCGAGCCGTTCCACTGTGCGGCGTTTCCCCGTTCAGGCGACCAACCGGCGCCCCTTCCCTACCTGTTGGACAAGACCGACCAGAAAGGCGGGAATTTCGACATCCAGCTCGAGGTGCATCTCCGCACGCGCAAACTGCCGCGGCCGCACCGCCTCTCGCGCAGCAATTTCCGCCACTCGTACTGGACGCCGGCGCAGATCGTCGCGCACCAGGCGTCGAATGGCTGCAACCTGCGGCCGGGCGACCTGCTCGGCTCGGGCACGATCTCCGGGCCGACGCCGGACGCGCTCGGCTCGATGCTCGAACTTACGCAGGGCGGCAAGAACCCGGTCGCGCTGCCGAACGGCGAGGCGCGCGCTTTCCTCGAGGACGGCGACGAAGTGATCCTGCGCGGCCGCTGCGCGCGCGAAGGCTACGCGCCGATCGGCTTCGGCGACTGCGCGGGCGTGATCAAGCCCGCCCGCTAGAAATCGGGGTCAGAGTCCGATTTATTTGGCGGCCGGATTTAAATCGGGCTCTGACCCCGATTTTCGTCCTGACCCCGATTTCTCCGATTTTCGGCCGAGGTAGAGGGACTGCCAGCCTATCGCCAGCAGGATCATGAAGATAAAAGCGTTGGCCGGGATCTGCAGGTTGAAATCCACCGCGCTGTGAATACCGATGGCGAGGATGCCCATCACCACGCCGAAGGCGATGCCGCGCGTGAACGGGTCGCGACGGCGCGCCTGCGCGAGGACGGCGGCGATGAATGAAGAAAGCACCAGCAACCCCAGCAGCGTGCCGCCGATGATCCCGGTATCGGTGAGGAACTGCACGTAGTCGTTGTGCGCGTGGTCGTAGTAGTCGGGGATGTCCTGGCCCCGGTAGGGAGCGAAAGCCGTGTAGAAGGTGCCGCCGCCAGTGCCAAACAGCGGATATTCATCGAGGATCTTTATCGCGTAGACACTGGGATCGACGCGATCCTCGACGTTTTGCACGGTGGTCTCGGTGATGCGCTGGACGGTGCGCTCGACGCCGAACCAGGTGCCGATCAGCGCGAGGTCGACGACGATCAGGCTCGCGATCAGGATCACGGTGCCGCGCGGCGCGTGCCGCGAGAGCACCAGCGCCGACGCGCCGGTCACCAGCAGGCTGGCGAAGAACGCGGTATTGCCCATGCGGGAGCGCGTCATCACCAGCGCCACCACCATGATCACCAGCACCAGGCGCAGCATCGCCCTGCCGCTCAGCAGCAGCCGCGCGGTGTCCTGCAGGAAATCGTGCCAGCTGCGCCTTGGACGGTCTTCGAGCTGCGCCACCATCAGGCCGATGCCCACCGCGAGGCACATCTCGAGCAGCCCGGCGAGGTGGTTGCGGTTGACGTAGCCGCCGCTCGCCTGGGCCGTGTGGTGGATCGGCATGCCGAGGACCTCGACGTCGATGCGCGCCAGGTGCATGAACGACCCGTAGAAGGCCTGCAGCAGGCCGCTCGCGACGATCGCGCCGCAGAGCCAGGCCAGCCGCGTGCGGCCGCGCACCAGCAGCAGCGTCAGCGCGAAGCCGAGCGCATAGGCGCAGTGCTTCAGCCAGAACACGAAGCTCGCGTGCGGATCGATCGACAGCGTGATGTAGCGGCCGCCGCCGAGAAGGTAGTCCGCCGCCGCGTGCAGTTCGGCCGCGCGCGGCGAAAGCGTGCGCACCAGCGCCGGCGGCAGCGGAATCCACTGCAGCATGAGGAACAGCAGCCAGAGCGCGAGCAGGACGAATGCCGGTCGCGCCGCGCGCACCACGGACCCCGGAAAGGATTCTCGCCGCGCCCAACCCGCCAGCCAGAGCAGGCCGGCGCCAAAGATGCCCAACTCAAGTATCGACCAGGCCCAGGGACGGTTGCTGCCCAGCGGGAACGGCGCCCAGACAATGAGCGCGGCCAGCAACCAGAACGCCGTACGGTCGAAAAACGGCCGGATCAGTTACAACTCGCGCCGCAGGGTGTGCCGCCACCGCCGGCGCCTGACGGCGTCGTGGCGGGCGGAAGGGTCGGGGCGTCCGGAGCGATCTCCCCGGGGGATGGCAGCGACTCCAAAAGGGCCAGGATTTCCAGCATCGCCGGATTCGGCGCGTTGGCCGGATCCTTCAGCGCTGCGTTGACAATTGCCATCGCTGCCTGCGCCTCGGCGATAACCTGCGTGAAACCCAGCGATTCGGCCAGCTGGCTTTGAATCTGCAACCCCAGGGCCGACCTGCTGAGCGATTGCATCATCACCGCCGTCTGTTCAAGCTCGGACTTGCCGTCCTGGCTCAACATCAGCGTCTGACCCGCATTCACCTGCAGCACCTGTCCACTGGGCAGATGAACTTCCAGGCGGCCCACCTGCACGCTCACCGCAATCGCGCCGCCCTGGGTGACCAGGCTGGCGTCCGTCTTTGCATCCTGGCTCCCCGCTTGAAGCGCGACGCTTGCGGTGCCCACCTGCAAGTGCAACGCGCCGGGATTTTTCTGGCCGATCTCGCCCATCACGATGCGCAGGTTGCCTTCGATCAGGTTGAGATTGATGTCGTTCTTCGAGGGGTCGGCGATGTCGTAGACGTAGTTGTTCAGGCGGACATTGCCCTTCGAGCCGAGGACGCCGATCTGTCCGTCCGGAAAAGCGAGCACCGTGTCGGAGTCAGGCGCGCTCTCGATGACCATTCCCGGCCGTATCGCGTGGCCCTTCCTGAGAGGCTGCGGCTTGCCAACGCCGGACTGCGAGGCCACGTCGCCGCGTGCCTCCGTGATCATGCCGGCCTTGATCCCGCCGCTGACTGGCTTGCTCCCGCCGCCGAGTTGCGCGAACGCCGACAGCCCGGCTAGCAGGCCCGCGGCAAGAAGAAGAACGCTGCGCATGAACATGGTGATGCCGATTCAGTGGTCGAATTCAATCAAAGTGGACCACGGAAACCCTTTCCGCGCAATACCTTATGTCATTTCTTGACGCATAGGCCGGTCGGCGAGCCGCGCAGCGTGATTTCTTCCGCACACACGCGCTCGAGGGTGCCTCGTCCCGCGGCGAGGCGCCGCAATTCAACCCCCTGCCGCAGCATGCCGCGCTCAATGGCGCCCAGCACGAGCAGCTTGGCCGAGTGCGGCAGCAGCCGCCAGCTTGCAAGACCGATGTCCGCCAGCGCGAGCTGGACGGCGGGTTCCCAGCGGCCATAGCGCGCGGCGCGCTCGAGCGCGCCATAGAACTCGAAGTCCATTTCGTCGAGCCGCAGCTTGAGCGTCGCAATGCTCGCCCACACGTAGGGCGAGCCCGGGCGCATCGCCGCGGCTTCGCGGTATCGCGCGAGCGATTGCCGCAGTCCCTCGCGCATCGCGGGGTCGGCCGGCTGCAGGCCGAGCGAGCGCAGTTCCTGCAGGCGCGCGGACTGCTCGACCAGGTGCGGATTGGAAGGCTCGAGCAGCAATGCCTGGCGCAGCGACGCCTGCGCCGAGGCAATTGCATCGGAACGCGGCGAACCGTTCGCAGGCGTTCCCTCGGCCAGCGTCAACCGCGCGTTGGTGAAGTGCGCATCGGCAAGCCCGCGCATCGTCGCCGCATGCATGCCAGCAATCAGGATCGCGGCGATCGGCAACGCCAACAGGACGCGTGCAGTCATTTCGGCGTCCAGCCCGGGCGGCGCTTCTCGAGGAACGAGCGGATGCCTTCGCGCGCTTCTTCGCCGGCGCGCGTCTCGGCCAGCACGCGCGCCGTTTCCAGCCCGAGCCGCGGCGAGATCGGCGCCTTGGCGACCTTGCGCAGCAGATTCTTCGAGCGGGCAAGCGCCTCGGGCCCGCATTGGGCGAGCTGTTTGGCAAGCTTGTCCACGCACGCATCGAGTTCGGATGCCGGCACGCATTCGTGCGCGAAGCCGAGGCGATGCGCTTCGCGCGCCGGGAGCCGCTCGCCGGTGAGGACGTAGCGGCGTGCCTGCTGCTCTCCGAGGGCGCGCACGATATAGGGGCTGATCATCGCGGGCACCAGGCCGATCCTCACCTCGGGCAGGCAGAACTCGGCCTCTTCCGCCACGACTACCAGGTCGCACGCAGCCACCAGGCCCATGCCGCCGGCGAACGCGGCGCCGTGCACGCGCGCGATCAGCGGTTTCGGAAAGGTGTGCATGCGATAGAGCAGTTTCGCGAAGCGGCCCGCTTCGGTCTTCGACTTCGCCCCGGTCATCTTCGAAGCCTGCTGCATCCGGGACAGGTCGCCTCCCGCGCAGAACGCCTGCCCCCGGCCGGCGAGGACGACGACACGGGTATTTTTGTCTTTTTCTATTTCTTCAAGTGCTTTCAACAGGAAATCCTGCAATTCCCCATTGAGTGCATTGCGCAATTCCGGCCGGTTCAGCCACAGCCACGCGGCCGGGCCGCGTTTTTCTGTTTGAAGAAAATCGGGGTCAGAGCCCGATTTCAAATTTGTCGTCGACATGTGATTTGCCGTGATTGAAATCGGACTCTGACCCCGATTTTCTAGTTGATCTGCAGCCTCTGCCGGGCTGCGACGTACTCGGCCTCGAGCTTCGCCACCACCTGCGCGACTGGGGCGATGGCGTCGATCTGGCCGACGCCCTGTCCCGCGCTCCAGATATCGCGCCAGACTTTCTTTTCCGCGCCGCCGGCGGTGCCGAAATTCATCTTGTTCGGATCCGACTTCGGCAGGTTGAGCGGATCGAAGCCCGCGGCGACCACGCTATGCTTCAGGTAGTTGCCGTGCACGCCGGAGAAAAGGTCGGTGTAGACGATGTCGTCGGCGGCGGCGCCCAGGATTTCTTCCTTGTAGCGCTCAGGCACGCTTGCTTCGGGCGTGGCGAGGAAGCGCGTGCCGAGGTACGCGAGGTCGGCCCCGGCGGCCTGCGCGGCAAGGACCGCGTCGCCGCTGGAAATGGCGCCAGAGAGGATGACCGGGCCGTCGAAGAAACGCCGCACCTCGCCGATCAGCGCGAAGGGCGACAGCGTGCCGGCATGCCCGCCCGCGCCGGCGCACACGAGGATCAGGCCGTCAACGCCGGCTTCGAGCGCCTTGTGCGCGTGCCGCACGCTGATCACGTCGTGCAGCACGATGCCGCCGTAGGCGTGGATCTTCGGGATCACGTCGTTCGGCGCCCGCAGGCTGGTGATCGTGATCGGCACCTTGTGGCGGATGCAGACCTCGATGTCGTGCTCCAGGCGGTCGTTCGACTTGTGGCAGATCTGGTTGACCGCGTAGGGCGCGGCGCCGGGCTGGCCCGCGAGCGCGGCCTCGATCTCGGTGAGCCATTGATCGAGCGCCTCCTTCGGCCGCGCGTTCAGCGCGGGGAAAGAACCGACGACGCCGGCCTTGCATTGCTCGATCACCAGCTTCGGATTGCCGGCGATGAACATCGGCGCGCAGATCACCGGGATGCGCAGTTGCTGCAATATCGGAGGCAGGGACATGCGGCTTATCTTCTCACAGGCTTATCGCGCCCGCAGGTAGAAGCAGGCGCTATCGCCCTCGCCTTTGCGGTTGAGTTCCGCCGCGCGCGCTTGAAAACCATCCCACTCCGCCTGCTCGAACGCATCCGGACGCGCATCTGATCCTCTATCGGGACGGTATTTGCCGTGCTCGATGTACGGCACGCCGCGCAGGTAGAGCTCGCTGCTCGAGAACTGCTGGCCGGATGAATCGTGCACGACGCCCGCGATTTCCATGCCGGCGCCGGCGGCGAGCAATTGCATGCTTTTTCGCGTGTGCAGGTAAAGGTGCCGCGGCGCGTCCCATTGGTACCACTGGATTCCATAGGTGCGCCGGGCGTGGCTGTCCGCGACAGGCACGCGAATGAGGAGCGTGCCTTTGGGCGCCAATGCAAGGGCCAGGCTCCTGAGCGACGATGCAGGATCCCGCACGTGCTCGAACGAGTGGTGCAGCATGATGAAATCGTACCGGCCATCGAGTTGTTCGATGCCGCGCTTGAGAATCTTCACGCCGTTGCCGTAGTCGATGTCTGCCTGGATGAACGGATCGGCACCCAGCAGCGAGCGGAACCCTTCGCGCTGCAATTTGAGCAGCAAGCCGCCCGCGCCGCAGCCGACATCCAGGATGCGCGAATCAAGCGAGGCGCGGCCGCGCAACCAGTCGAAATGCTCCGGGCGCCTGGAGATCGCGCCAAGCGCCGCGCCCACGACCGAGAACTCGCCGAGGAAATATCGCGTGCGCTCGTGCCGCAGCTTCAGCAGCCACGCCGGATCGCGCTTTCGTTTCGGCGCCTTGTAGGAGTAGTAGCCGTCGCTCGGGTAGTACTTCGCGAGATCGTCCGGGATGCGGGCGATCTGCAGGCAACCGCAGCGGGCGCACTCGAGGTATTCGAACTCCTCGCGCCAGCCGAACATCATCTCCTTCGGGAAGAAGGCCTGGTTGCCCTCGGTATTCCCGCAGATGCGGCAGGCGGCGGCCAATCGTGGGCCGCTCAGCGCAGCGGCCCGCCCTTCGCGGCCAGGTCCCTGAGGAGCTTGGGCGGCGCGAAGCGCTCACCGTGCTTCTTCGCCAGTTCATCGGCGCGCGCGACGAATTTCGCCGCGCCGACATGGTTGACGAACTGCAGCGCGCCGCCGGTCCAGGCCGGAAAACCGATGCCGAAGATGGAGCCGATGTTCGCGTCGTGCACCGTGGTGAGCACGCCTTCTTCCAGGCAGCGCGCGGTTTCGATCGCCTGGCGGTAGAGGATGCGGTCCTTCATCTCCTCGATGTCCCACTTCACGTCCTTGCGGCCGAAGATCTTCGCGAGTTCCGGCCAGAGGGCCTTCCTGCCCTCCTTCGGGTAGTCGTAGAAGCCGCCGCCCGCCGCGCGGCCGGGACGATTCAGTTCCTTCACCATCTTCACGATCACCTTTTGCCCGGGATGCTCCGGCGGCAGCGGCTTGCCCTCGGCCTTGAGGTCCGCGATGGTCTGCTCCATGACGTGCATCGAGAGCGACATCGAAGTCTGGTCGATCACCTCGAGCGGCCCGACCGGCATGCCGGCCTGGCGCGCGGCGTTCTCGATCGCCGCCGCGGGAATGCCTTCGGCGAGCATGGCGCAGCCTTCCTGCACGAAGGTACCGAAGGTGCGGCTGGTGTAGAAACCGCGCGAGTCGTTGACCACGATCGGCGTCTTGCCGATCTGCAGCACGTAGTCGTAGGCCTTCGCCAGCGTCTCGGCCGAAGTCTTCACGCCCTTGATGATCTCGACCAGCTCCATGCGGTCCACCGGCGAGAAGAAATGCAGGCCGATGAATTTTTCAGGATGCGCGGAAGCCGCGGCCAATCCCGAGATCGGCAACGTGGATGTATTGGAAGCGAAGAAGCCGCCCGCGACCAGCATCGGCTCAGACTCCTTCGTCACCTGCGCTTTCAGTTCGCGCTTCTCGAAGACAGCCTCGATGATGAGGTCGCAGCCCTGGAGATCCTTGTAGTCTGCCGTTGCCTTTATCAAGGAAATTTCTTTTTCAAAAGGCTTCTTCCGGCGAGTCAAAACCTTCTCGGTATATCCCCGGCCCTTCTCCGCCGCCTCGATGCTTACATCCTTCAGCACGCAAGCGACGCCACGGACCGCATTGGAGTAGGCGATACCGCCGCCCATCATGCCGGCGCCAAGGATGCCGACTTTCGCCGCCTTCCACTTGGGGATGTCTTTCGGCCGCGAGGCTCCGGACCTGATCGCGGTGCGGTTGAAGAAAAGCGAGATCAGGTTTTTCGCCACGTTGCCGACAGCCAGGCTGGCCAGGTAGCGCGACTCGATGCGTAGCGCCGTGTCGAAATCCACGTAGGCGCCCTCCACCATCGCCGCCAGGATCGCCTTGGGCGCCGGATAGACGCCGCGTGTCTTCCCCACCACCATCGCCGGCGCAATGGAAAGCATCTGCGAGACCTTCGGGCTCGAAGGCCCGC
>JANYII010000287.1 GCA_025358705.1 Betaproteobacteria bacterium
GGCCAGCAGGTGTCCGTGGGCGAAGTGCTCGCGCGTATCCCGCAGGAAACGTCGAAGACCCGCGACATCACGGGCGGCCTGCCGCGCGTGGCGGAACTGTTCGAAGCGCGCTCGCCGAAGGACGCGGGCATGCTGGCGGAAGTCACCGGCACGGTCAGCTTCGGCAAGGACACCAAGGGCAAGCAGCGCCTGGTGATCACCGATCCCGAGCTGAAACAGCACGAGTACCTGATCGCCAAGGACAAGCACCTGCTGGTGCACGACGGCCAGGCGGTGACCCAGGGCGAGATGATCGTGGACGGCCCGGTGGACCCGCACGACCTGCTCAGGTTGCTTGGCGTGGAGGAACTCGCGCGCTACATCATCGACGAGGTGCAGGACGTGTACCGTCTGCAAGGCGTGAAGATCAACGACAAGCACATCGAGGTGATCGTGCGCCAGATGCTGCGCCGCGTGGAAGTCACCGATCCGGGCGAGACCTCGTACATCACCGGCGAGCAGTCGGAAAAAGCCGACGTGCTGGAGGAGAACGAGAAGGCGGCGAAGGAAGGCAAGAAGCCGGCCGCCTACCGCTACATGCTGCTTGGCATCACCAAGGCGTCGCTGTCGACCGATTCGTTCATCTCCGCGGCCTCCTTCCAGGAGACTACCCGCGTGCTGACCGAAGCGGCGATCATGGGCAAGCGCGACGGCCTGCGCGGGCTGAAGGAAAACGTCATCGTCGGCCGCCTCATCCCGGCGGGCACCGGCATGGCGTACCACAAGGTCCGCAAGGACCAGGCTGCCGAGCCGCCGATGCTGGACCTGCCGATGGCCGAGGCTCCTGCGCCTGCGGCAGAGGCGACGGCAGGAGGCGCCTAAATCGGGGTCAGAGCCCGATTTCTGGCAGGCAGGAAAAAAGGGCGTCCTCGGGCGCCCTTTTTATTTGGCAGCTTCCAGCTCCGCCTGCTTCTCGAGCCATTCGCCCTCGAGTTGGATGAGTTCCTTGCCGACGTGGGCCTGGTCCGATAGCGCGGACTGCAGTGCGTCCTTCGAGCTGCCCTGGTAGATCGCTGGATCCGCGAGGCGCGCTTCCATCTCGGCCTTCTTCGCGTTCAGCCGGGCGATCATTTCTTCCAGCCGCTTGATCCTGGCCTCCAGGTTTTTCCTGTTGCCGGCGGGCTTGGGGGCCGCCTTTTTCACCGGTGCTGCCGGCGCGACCGGGGCCGCCGGCTTCTCGCGTTTGCTCTTCAACAGCCAGTCACGGTAGTCGTCCAGGTCGCCATCGAAGGGCTCCAGGCGCCCATCGGCGACGATCAGGAACTGGTCGGTGGTGGCGCGCAGCAGGTGCCGGTCGTGCGACACCAGTACCAGGGTGCCCTCGAACTGCGCCAGCGCCACGGTGAGCGCCTCGCGCGTCTCCAGGTCGAGGTGGTTGGTGGGTTCGTCCAGCAGCAGCAGGTTGGGCCGCTGCCAGACGATCAGGGCCAGGGCCAGCCGCGCTTTCTCGCCGCCCGAGAAATTTTCGATGGAACTCAGGGCCATGTCGCCCGGGAAATTGAAGCCGCCGAGGAAATTACGCACCTCCTGCTCGCGGATCTGCGGCGCGATCTTCTGCAGGTGCCAGGCCGGCGACTGGTCGTCGCGCAGCATCTCCACCTGGTGCTGGGCGAAATAGCCGATCGCCAGCCCCTTGTTGAAGAGGGCAGTACCCTTCAATGGCTTCAGTTCCCCGGCGATCGTCTTGATGAGCGTGGACTTGCCCGCGCCGTTGATGCCGAGCAGGCCGTAGCGTTGCTCCGACTGCAGCGAGAAATTGATGTTCCGCAGCACGGTTTTGTCGCCCGCAGTTTTTCCCGCATATCCAGCGTCCGCGTCCTCCAGCACCAGCAGCGGGTTCGGCGCCCGCAGCGGTTCGCGGAACTCGAACGAGAAGGGCGCCGTGACATGCAGCGGCGCGAGGTCTTCCATCTTGGCGAGCATTTTCATGCGGCTCTGCGCCTGGCGCGCCGTGGTGGCCTTGGCCTTGAAGCGGTCGATGAAGGACTGCAGGTGGGCGCGTTCGCGCTCCTGCTTCGCTCGCTGGCCCGCGGCGAGGATGATCGACTGCGCGCGCTGCACCTCGAAATCCGAGTAGTTGCCCGCGTAGCGCCTGAGTTTCTTCTGGTCGATGTGCAGGATCACGTTCACCACGCCGTCGAGGAAATCCCGATCGTGCGAGACCACCAGCAGGGTTCCTGCGTAGCGCTTGAGCCAGTCCTCCACCCACAGGATCGCGTCCAGGTCGAGGTGGTTGGTGGGTTCGTCCAGCAGCAGGAGGTCCGATGGGCACATCAGCGCCTGGGCGAGGTTCAGCCGCATGCGCCAGCCGCCGGAGAAGCTCGACACCGGCATCTCCAGCTCCTCGTGTTTGAACCCCAGGCCTACCAGCAGCTGCTCGGCACGGGGGCGCGCGGTGTACGCGTCCGCGTCGGCCAGCTGCGCGTAGATCTCGCCGATCAAGTGGCCGTCGTTGTCTTTTTCCGCTTGAAGAAGCTTTTTCTCTAAAGTTCTTAAATAAACATCTCCATCGATGGCGTATTCGACCGCCGGCCGGTCGAGCGCGGGCGTCTCCTGCGCCACGTGCGCCACCCGCCACTGGGGCGGAAATTCGGCATCGCCCTTGTCGGTGTGCAGTTCGCCGCGCAGCACCGCGAACAGGCTCGACTTGCCGGAGCCGTTGGAGCCGATGAGGCCGATGCGGTCCCCGGGATTGAGGACCGCGTCCGCGCCCTCGAGCAGGACTTTGGTGCCCCGAACGAGGCTGATGTTGGAGAATCGAATCATGGGCTGATGAAAAAGGCCCGCGATTTTACAGGGTTACTGCGCCGGAAATTCCCTGAAACGGCAATCCGGGTCGCGGCGGATCTGCTCCAGCAACGCCACTTCCCACTGCAGGTAGTCCTGCATTGCCGCCTCGATCTGCGCCTTGTGGTCGTAGGGCTTGTAGTAGACGTCCTCGGGCGGCTCGAGCATGCGGGTTTCCCCGCTTTCCATCGGCAGGCCGGCGGCGCGCCAGGCGTCCGTGCCGCCTTCCAGCGCATGCACCTCGCGCCCGAGCAGCGCCGCGAGATCGGCGGCCGCATAGCGCGCGAGCACGCCGTCGGGCGACGTGCAAACGACGGCCCTGGTTTCGAACGCACCGACGTGGCCCGCAAGCCGGGAGCGGATCGCAAATGCGGCGCCCGGGACATGGCCCGCGCGGTACTGGAGGCTGGTGCCGAAATCGAGAACCATGGCGTCTTTCTTTTCGAGTTCCCGCGGCGAGAGCACCGGGCAGGAAGGCGCGCGCGGTGGAAATTCGAAAGCCTTGGAATCAAACGCCGCGCCTTCGACGACCAGCACCTCCGTCCAGCCCAGTTGCAGCAACCACGAGGCGGTCATGGTAGCGCGCACGCCGTTGTCGTCGACAAGCGCGATGCGCGCGCCGTGCACCGCGCAAAAGGTATCGGTCGCCTGCACCAGCTGGCCGCCGGGCGCCGACACCGAGCCGGGCAGATGGCCCGCCGCGTACTCCTCGGGAGAGCGGACGTCGAAAAGATAGGTGGTCCTGTCGTCCTGCAAGGCTTTCAATTCGGAAAGGGAAACTTTCCGGATGCCGAATCGCCGCGCCACTTTCGCCGCGGCCTCGATTGCCTTTTCCAGGGAAGTTTCCGAAGGAATTTGCGCCGCGCGTGACTGCCCGTGTTCCAGTTCGAGGCCGGCGAGGTGCCACCCCATGGTGCCGTTCTTGAGCGCCACCACCTTGTTCGGGATGCCGGCATTGATCAGTGATTGCGCGCCGATGATCGAGCGCGTGCGCCCGGCGCAGTTCACCACCACCAGGGTTTTCGGGTCAGGCGCTGCCTGGTGCACCCGGTAGACGAGCTCCGCGCCCGGGCAATCGAGCGCGCCAGGGATGTTCATCACCCGGTATTCGTTCATTGGGCGCGAATCGAGCACCACCAGGTTTTCGCCCGCATCGAGCTTTGCCTTGAGTTCAGCCGCCGCGATGCGCGGCGTACCGTCGTGGTGTTCGACGTGCTCGCCGAAGGCCTTCGAGGGCACGTGCATGCCCGAGTAGATTTCGTAGCCAGCCGCTTTCCAGCCGGCGATGCCGCCGGCAAGCACGTCCAGGTTGCGGTAGCCAAGGCGCCGCAGCAGGGCTGCCGCGCGTTGCGCGAGCCGCTCGTCTTCGTCCACCAGCACGACGCGCGTGGCCAGGCGCGGCACAAGGCGCGCGATGCGCAGTTCCAGCCGCGACAGCGGGGCCGAGGCGGCGAGGAAGAGATGGCCGCGCGCATGCACGCCTTCTTCGCGCACGTCCAGGATCGCGAGTTCGCCGCCGGGGGCCGCGGAATCTGCGATCAATACCCTCAAATCCCGCGGCGCGATACGCGGGCTGTAGATCTCGGGCTTCGCCATGAAACGCGCGACCTTGCCGCCGGTGCTGGACGGGAAGGTCACCCGGTCAGGCAGGTCCTCGAGCGTCTTGCCATAGAGGTGCAGGTGCAGCGATTCGCTCTCGCCAGTCACTTCGATGGTGTGGAAGTCCCCCGGTAGCATGGCGCAGGCGTTGCCGCGCTGGATGGTCAGCTCATGGGTCCGCTTCAGTTTTCCTTCGCCGGGCGCCTCACCCCGGTCGACGCGCTCGTAGAACACGTTGCGCTCGTCGCCGTACACGCCCGCGATCGAGGCCCAGGTGGTGTGGTTGTGCGGCGGCTGCGCCTTGCCGGGCGCGCCCGCCGAACCGTACAGCGCGAAGCGCCCGTCGGGGTCCTCGGCGAGGTGATAGATCGTCCCGGGGCGCCCCGGAAGGTTGCCGAAGTGCGTCGGCGGGAAAAGCTCCGCGCGGCTGGCCAGTCCGATAAGTTCGTGCTTGATCTTCTCGAGAGAGTCGCGCGTCACGCCTTCGCGCGTCTCGATCGCGCGCACCCGGCCGATAAGCTCCCCGACTGCCTTGGCGCGTTGCTCGTGGATGGACAAGGGACGCCTACTTCTTCGGGGCTGGCTTGTCGAAGCTCTTCAGGGCGATCTTGCCGTTCACGAAGCGGATCGTGATCATCGCGTCGCCGCCCGCCCATGTCGAGGACGTGCCCGAAATGCCGAGGATGCTGCCGCTGGAGGACTCCGTCGGGCTGCCGAGGATCGCGGCGACTTCCTGCTCGCTCATGCCGTCCTGGATTTTCGCGAAATTCTCCTGGGTGACCTTGGAGCACGCGGCGAGCAGAAAAACGGCGGCGAATGCGAAAGCGCGAAGTTTCATGGCTTAACTATAATCGTTCCATGCTCGTCCGGCCTGCTGCATTGCAAGACCTGCCCGCCATCCAGTCCATCTACGCCTACCACGTGATGAATGGGCTGGCGTCCTTCGAGGAGGAGGCGCCGCCGCTAGAGGAAATGCGGCGCCGCTTCGAGGATGTGACCCGGCAGGGGTTGCCCTACCTCGTGGCCGAGTCGACAGGTGAGAACCGGGCGGGCGAGGTGCTGGGCTACGGCTACTGCACGCTCTACCGCACGCGCTCGGCGTACCGACACACGCTCGAGGACTCCATCTACGTGAAGCAGGGCAAGCAGGGCAAGGGCGTCGGCAAGGCGGTCCTCGCGGAGCTGATCTCGCTCTGCACCGCGCTCAACTACCGCCAGATCATCGCTGTGATCGGCGACAGCGCGAATACGGCGTCGATCGCGGTGCACGCGAGCCTGGGTTTCGTGCGCGCCGGTAACCTGCGCTCGACCGGGTACAAGTTTGGTCGCTGGGTGGACAGCGTGCTCATGCAACTCCCGCTCGGTCCGGGAGACGGTACTAAACCGTAAGGACAACCTTTCCTTTTACCTTCCGCGCCGCCATGAGTTTCAGCGCGTCGACTGCCTGTGCAAGCGGAAAGGTTTGCGATACATGCGGTTTCAGTTTCCCCTCGCGGAACCATTTACCTAGTTGGCCGATGCTTTCAGCGAATGCTTTCGGCTCGCGCCGCGCAAAGTCACCCCAGAACACGCCCACGATGGAGCAGCCCTTCAACAGCGTGAGATTGAGCGGAATCTTGGGGATGTCGCCGGCGGCGAAGCCCACCACGAGCAGCCGTCCGCGCCAGGCGGTCGAGCGCAGCGCGGGCTCCGAATAGGGGCCGCCCACCGCGTCGTACACCACGTCCACGCCCTTGCCGCCGGTGAGTTCCTTGATCTTCTCGCGCATGTCCTCGGTCGCGTAATTGATGCCGGCGTCCGCCCCATGTTGTTTGCAGACGTCCAGCTTGTCGGCGCTCGAGGCGCAGGCAATTACTGTCGCGCCCATCGCCTTGCCAATCTCGATCGCGGCCAGGCCGACACCGCCCGCGGCGCCCAGCACCAGCAGCGTTTCGCCGGCCTTGAGTTGCCCGCGGTCGCGCAGCGCGTGGTCCGAGGTGCCGTAGGTCAGCAGGAAAGCCGCCGCGCTGTTGAAGTCCATGCCTTCGGGAATCGGCACCAGGCGCCCGGCCTCGACTTTCACTTCCTCGGCGAACGCGCCGTAGGTGGTGAACGCGATCACGCGGTCGCCCGGCTTGTATCCCTTTACGCCTTCGCCTACCTCCTTCACCTGGCCCGACATCTCGCTGCCGGGCGAGAAGGGCAGCGGCGGCTTGAACTGGTACTTGTTCTGGATGATCAGCACGTCAGGAAAATTCAGGCTCGCCGCCTTGACGCTGACGACAACTTCGCCCGCGCCGGCTTTCGGCGAAGGCAGTTCCTCGATGACGAGGGATTCGGGCGGGCCGAACTGCTTGCAGAGGACAGCTTTCAT
>JANYII010000297.1 GCA_025358705.1 Betaproteobacteria bacterium
TCGCGATTGATTTCTATTGCAATACTATTAGACCTTCCTAAGCCGAAATCAGAACGTAGGAAAAACGTAGGGATCTCTACGGTTCTTGGCGACCTTTGGCGAGTGAGGACGGGCCATTAGCACTACAAATTAAGGCTTTAGCTCCGCTGAAAATCCGCGTGTCGCTGGTTCGATTCCAGCCTTGGCCACCGAGATTTTGCGCACGAAGTGCGCAACATCGGCCAGCGGTGATTTGGCCACCCTCGGCATGCGAAGATTCGTCGGTCAATGAATTCCGACTTGCGTCTTAGCTGGAAAATCCTGCTGCCGCTGTTCGTCGTAGCCGAGGCGCTGGCGGCGACGGGCATCGCGCAGTCCCCGCACGAGCAGATCCTGGCGCTGGTGAACGCGCCCGAGAGAATGCTCATGGCGGGCTTTCTTCTCGCGCACATCCATTTCCTGCACGCGATGTCCCGGCCGGGCTGGCGCGAATACGCGTTGACCGCTGTTGTGGGGCTCGTGTTGTTTGCCGCGTATTTCGCGCTTGGGCCGTCTGCATCGGGCCGCGCATTGCGCGACATGGCGGTGCTGCTGGGCGGGTGCCTGGGGGTGGCGACGCTTGCTGCGTTCGCGCTGCGCGCCTTTCTCGCGGCCGAGGCGAGCCGCGCGCGCGCCAGGGATCTGTTGACGTTCACGCTGCTGTTCTATCTGTTCGGCTGCGTCGGCAGTTTCTACTTGGACCTGACATCGGCATTGCATCCCGCGACTTACGACGCGATCGCGTTCCGCATCGATGCGACGCTCGGATTCCAGCCAAGCACGCTCGCCGCCATTGCCGCCAGCCTTTCGCCGCTGCTGGAAGGCGCGACGACGTTCGCCTATGGCGCGCTGTTCCTGGGATTCATCGCGTTGTACGCGATGCAGTCCTCCGGCAGGGAGCAGTTCCCGGTCAGCATCGTGCTTACGTTCCTGACCAGCGCGATTTTTGCATGCCTGGTTTATCACCTGTGTCCGATCGCAGGCCCGAAGTTCATGTTCGCGGATCGGTTTCCCGACGCCATGCCGGACCTGGCCAGCATCGCGCCGCAACTCGGCGTCGTGTGGCCGAGCGCGCGCAACGGCATGCCGTCGTTCCATCTCGCGTGGGCCTTGTTCCTGTGGATGAACGCCTGCCACGCCGGGCGCCTGGCGCGCGCGATATTCGCGCTGCTCGCAGGGTTGACCGCGCTCGCGACACTGACGCTGGGGGAGCACTATCTCGTCGATCTCGCGGCGGGCGTGCCCACGGCAGTGGCGATGCAGGCGGCATACAGCCGCGTCCTGCCGTGGAGTGCACCGCAACGGCGCAACGCGTTGCTGGGCGGCGCGCTGCTGGTCCTGTTCTGGATCCTCGCGGTGCGCTACGGGGTCGACCTGTTCCTGGCCGTTCCCGGGCTGGCGTGGGTTGCGATCGCAGGCACGCTTGCCGTGAGCGCGGCAATATATCGGCCCCTTGCGCGTGCGAACCTCGCGGCACTGAGCGCGGGAATCACATCGCGTTCGCAAGCCGGGATATCTCCTTCAAGCGGCGCCCGCAGCGAGGCGATTTATATCGGCGCGATGTTCGCGCTCTCGGGATTCGCCGGCCTGATGTATCAGGTGCTGTTTTCCAAGGCGCTGGCGCAGACCTACGGCAGCACGTCGACCGCGACCTATACGGTGCTTGCAACCTACATGGGCGGCATGGCGCTGGGCGCGTGGCTCGGGGGACGGCTGGCCGACGGGCGCGCCGACGCGCTCAAGCTGTATGCGCGCTGCGAATTCGCGATCGGCGCCTACTGCCTGGCGACACCGTGGATCTTCCAGGGGATTCAGGGGCTGTACGTGTCGCTTGCGACGGGCGTGCCGCCGGATGCAGCGGCGCTAACTGTTTTTCGCGTGCTGCTGGGGGCGGCGGCGCTTAGCGTGCCCACGGTGCTGATGGGCATGACCCTGCCGATCCTCGCGCGGTTTTTCGAGACTCGCGCCGCCGCGCTGGGCGCGTCCGTTGCCTTGCTCTACGGCGCAAATACCCTCGGCGCGGCTTTCGGCGCCCTCTTGACGGGTTATTTCATTCTCCCGGTGCTCGGCGTGCTCAAGACCACGTTCAGCGCCGCGCTGTTGAATGCGCTGGTGGCAGTGCTGGCGTTCCGTCTCCTGCGGCAGCCGGCGGCCCATGCGTCGGGCGCCGCGCCAAGCGCAGGCGCGGATCTGAATGGCGTGGCGGGTGGCGTCGAAAGCCGGCGCCTCGCGCTGGCTGCGCTCGCCATCCTGACGGCGGGCGGCATGGTGACGCTCGCCCTGGAAGTGAACTACATGCACCTGCTCGCGGTGGTCGCCGGCAACAGCACGTATGCATTTTCACTGATGCTGTTCGGATTTCTCGTCGGCCTCGGCGCCGGAGCACAGGGCGCGCGCTGGCTCCTGCAGGCCGGCGCTTCGCTGCCGCTGGCGCTCGCCTGGCTGGAATTCTCCCTGGCCGCGGTGATCCTGGGAGGCGTGCACCTGTGGGCGAACATCCCGGAGTATTTCTCCTATTTCGCCTACTACCCGATCGTGCGCGAGTTCGGCGCGCGCGAGGTCGTGCGGGGCCTGGTCTGCCTGGCCGCCACGATTCCGCCGGCCCTGGCCATCGGTGCGCTGTTTCCGATCGCGATCGAGGCGGTCGCGCGCGCGCGCACCGGGTCTCCAATCGCCTCCCTGGGCCGCGCGGCGGCGCTCAATACGGCGGGCAACATCGTCGGCGTCCTCGCCGCCGGTTTCGTGCTGTTGCCCACGATCGGCGCATTGCGCACGATCCAGCTGCTCGCGGTGCTTTGCCTGCTCCTTGGCGCGATGGCGCTCATCGCCACGTCTATGCGCCGCCGCGCGATCGCCTGGCTTCCGACGGCAGTCGTACTCGCGTTGCTTGCCACCCAGCCCGCGAGCTTCGACTACACCGCGCTCGCGTCTGGCGCCAACGTGTATTTCGCGCCGCAGGGCTACGGCAAGGTCATCGATCACGCGGAGAGCGCCGATGGAGGACTTACTACGGTCGGCGTGGTCGAGCGGCCCGGCCAGGACCGCACCCTGACGCTCCTGACGAACGGCAAATTCCAGGGCACCGATTCCGAAGGAGGCGAGATGGTGGCCCAGATCGGGTTCGCGCTCGCGCCGCTGCTGCACAGCCCGCATCGCGAACGCGCGCTGGTGATCGGCTTTGGTACCGGCGTATCAGCGAGAACGCTGCACGCGGCGGGTTTTCGCGACCTCGACATCGTCGACTTGAGCGCCGACATCCTGCGGCTCGCCAACACGTATTTCGCCAAGGTGAACGATCGCGTGCTCGAAAAATCCGGCGTGCACGCGCACGTCACCGACGGCAGGAATTTCCTCCTGCTGCAGGATCGCGCCTACGACCTCATCGGCATGGAAATATCGTCGATCTGGTTCGCCGGCGCGGCTTCGCTCTACAACCGCGAGTTCTACCAGCTCGTCAAGCGCCGGCTCCAGCCGCACGGCGTGCTGCAGCAGTGGATGCAACTGCATCACCTCGAGCCCTCGGACGTGCTCACCATCCTCGGATCGGTGCGCGCAGAGTTTGCCTACGTCTGGCTGTATGATGTCGGTGGTCAGGGCATCATTGTGGCGAGCAATGACCCGCTTGCCAGGCCTATCGCGGCAAACCTTGCGCAGATCGACGCGACCCCGACACTCGCATCCCTGCTTTCGGTGATCGGCGGCAGTTCCCGGGGCCTGCTCCAGGCGAGACTCCTCGATCCTGCCGCCACTGACCGGCTCCTGGGCAGCCTCGGGAAGCCTGCCTCCTACTGGGTTTCGACGGACGACAACCTCCGTCTCGAATACTCGACGCCGCGGGGCAATGCGCTCGACGGGCAGAAGTCGCGCGACAGGAACATGGACCTGCTACAGCGCGCGGCGGCGCGATAATCAGCTAGCCTCTGGCAACTATCGGGAGCCCCAATGAAAAGACTGGCGCTGTTTTTCGTAGCTGCACTGCTGTCGACCGCCGCGGTCGCGCAGGGCTATCCCAACCGCCCGATCAAGGTCATCGTGCCGTGGCCCCCGGGGCAGGCCACGGATATCGCCGCGCGCATGCTCGCGGAGAAAATGCAGGATGCGCTGAAGCAGCCCTTCATCATCGACAACCGGGCGGGCGCGGGCGGGTCCATCGGCACTGAAGTCGCAGTGAAGAGCCCCGCGGACGGCTACACGCTGCTCGCAGCTTCCAGCGGTCCGGTATCGATCATGCCCTCGCTGCAGAAAATCCCCTACGAGCCGCTCAAGGATTTGACGCTGATCGGCCTGATCACGCGCAATCCCTATGCGCTTGTCGTGGCAGCCAGTTTTCCGGCGAACAACGCGAAGGAGTTCATCGCGCTGCTGAAGTCAAGTCCTGACAAGTACACGTTCGCGTCCTCCGGTACCGGCGCCACCGCGCATCTCGTCTCGGAGCTCTTCAATTCGCAGGCGGGCGTCAAGGCGCGCCACGTGCCGTATAAGGGCAGCGCGCCCGCGATCACCGATGTGATGAGCGGCCAGGTGGACTACATGGTCGAGACTGTTGCGTCGGTCGCGCCGCATCTGAAGTCGGGCCGCTTGAAGACTTTCGGCGTTTCGACCGCCAGGCGCGCGGCTGCGTTGCCCGACACTCCCACGCTCGCCGAGGCGGGAAACCTTCCGGACTACGACATCGGCGCCTGGATCGGCTATGCCGTTCCGGCCGGCACGCCGCGCGACATCGTGCTGCGCCTGTCCGGGGAAATGCAGAAGGCGCTGCAGGTGCCGGACCTGAAGGAGCGCCTGCTGAACGCCGGGCTGGACCCGGTGGCGATCCCGCTGGACGAGTTGCCCGCCTTCATGCGCCGCGAGCAGGAACGCTACGCTGCGATCATCAAGGGCGCCAACATCAAGGCCGAGTAAGCCGGGAAAGGGCTCTACGGCCGTTCCGCGATCAGCACGACGTTTGAACCGCCGAAGGCAAACGAGTTCGACATCACCGCGCGCGGGATCACGCCGCGCTGCGCCACGCGCGCGACATGGCGCACCGCGCAGGCCGGGTCGGGCTGCTCCAGGTTTGCCGTTGGCGGGATTACGCCTTCCTTGAACGGCATCAGGGCCGCCGCCAATTCGAGCGCTCCTGCCCCGCCAAGCAAATGCCCGTGCATCGACTTGGTGGAGCTGACGGGGGTTTCCGAATTTCCGAATACGGCGCGAATCGCCTCGCATTCGACGGCGTCTCCCACTATGGTGGCGGTGCCATGCGCGTTTATGTAGCCGATGGCATCGGGCCGCAGGCCTGATTCGGCAAGCGCCTGCGTCATCGCGCGCACCTGGCCGTCGCGGTCGGGCTTGGACATGTGCGCGGCATCGCAGGTGTTGCCGTAACCGGTGAGGAAGGCGTGAATCGTCGCGCCACGCGCGCGCGCGTGCGACTCTTCCTCCAATACGAGCGCCGCGGCGCCTTCGCCGAGCACGAGTCCGCCGCGGCGCTTGTCGAATGGCTTGCAGCTTGCCGCTGCATCGCCGGCGTCGGCCGGCGAGAGCGTGCGCAGAGCCTGCCACGCGGCAAGCATGCCCGGCACCAGCAAGGCTTCCG
Organism: Betaproteobacteria bacterium; assembly: GCA_025358705.1. Taxonomy (GTDB): domain Bacteria; phylum Pseudomonadota; class Gammaproteobacteria; order Burkholderiales; family SG8-39; genus RBG-16-66-20. Next base: position 5,597 of record JANYII010000297.1, read on the forward strand.
AGCCCCCCGCGATCATCGCATCGGCGCGCCCCGCGAGGATCGCGTGCATCGCTTCGCCGATCGCCATCGCGGAAGAGGAGCAGGCGGTGGAGAAGTTGGCGAACGGGCCGCGCAATCCCCATTTCACCGCGACATTCGATCCGGCCGCATTGCTCATCGCCATTACCACGGACAAAGGCCGCAGCCGGAAATCGTTCTTGCCGTAGACGGATTTGTACGCGCCCTCCAGCGTGTGCGCGCCGCCCATGCCGGTGCCCCAGTACACGCCCAGGCGGTTGCGGTCGGCGGTGGCCGGATCAAGGCCGCTGGCGGCCAGTGCCTGGCCCGCGGCGGTGAGCGCGAATTGCGCCACGCGATCCAGCGAGCCGGCTTCCGGTCCCTTGAAATGCACGGCCGGGTCCCAGGCGACGAGGGCGCCGACCTGGACGCCGGAGCCGAGCGTGACTTCTTCGGGAAGGCGCTGCACGCCCGAGCGCGCCGCGGCCAGCGAACGGTAGAACTCGTCGAGGTTAATGCCGAGCGCCGATATGATTCCGATCCCGGTGACCGCGACGCGGCGCGCGCCCATCACGGGCCCGGCCGGTCAGGCCTTGCCGGCGGACTGCAGCGACGCGGCGACGTGGCGCTCCAGGTCGGCGAGGCACTTGATGTTGCGCAAATCCTCATCGGAGACCTTGACGCCGAATTCGTCCTCGATCTTGAACATGAACTCGATGAAGGTGAGTGAATCGACGCCGAGGTCGGCGAGCGGCGCGTTGGGGTCGAGCTTGCCCGGATCGAGCGACAACTCCTTGATGGCAAGTTCCTTGATGCGGTCGAAGGTTTGCATGCGTGCTTCCAGACGATGTCCCGTGCGTTGGGATGGAATTATAGTGGCATCGGCGGCGGCGCAGCGGTAAAGTCAAATCATGGTAACGCCGCGCCAGCGACGCAATGTGGGTGACAAGCCGACGATCCAGTTGTCGGCCCTGCTCGGCCTGCAAAAGGTCGACCTTTTCAAGGGCCTCGACACCACCAGCCTGAGGGAAATCGCGGGCCAGTGCAAATGGTCGCGCTGCAAGCGCAATCAGTACGTGATCCGGCGCGACGGCACCGACCGTGACGTTTACTTTGTGATCGCCGGCATGGTACGCGTCGTGGCGGCGGGAGGACGCGGCCGGCGTATCATCTTGCGCGACATCCCGGCGGGAGAGGTTTTCGGCGTGCATTCCGCGATCGACGGCCGGACCCGCTTTGCCGATGTCGTCACGGTGCGTGAGTCGTTGCTCGCGTCCATGCCGCCGGAGGCCTTCCGGGCCATCCTCGCGAACCACGCGTCGGTGCGGGAACGAGTGATGCGCGGCTTGAGCGGCTCGGTGCGCGAGCTCACGGACCGCC
>JANYII010000316.1 GCA_025358705.1 Betaproteobacteria bacterium
AGCGCGATGAGCCTGCATACGACCACCGCCAGCACCGCGGCGGCGAGCAGGATCAGGATCGGTTGCAACGATGTGTCAGTGACGTCCATACGCCATAAAAATGAAGGGGTTGGGCTATACTTTCCCGCATGATACCGAAGGACGCTACGGCTTCAGCGCTGGAGCTCGCGCGCCGCGTGCTGGCGATCGAGGCCGATGCGGTGCGCGCGCTGATCGCGCGCCTGGACGAGCGCTTTCTCGCTGCAGTGTCTCTCATTCTTGCGTGCAAGGGGCGCGTGATCGTTTGCGGCATCGGCAAATCTGGACACATCGCCCGCAAGATCGCCTCCACCCTGTCGAGCACCGGCACGCCGGCATATTTCGTCCATCCGGCGGAGGCAAGGCACGGAGACCTGGGCGTGGTCCAGCGCGAAGACATCTTCATCGGCATTTCCTATTCGGGAGAAACCGAGGAACTGCTGCATATCGTGCCGCTGGTGAAGCGCCAGGGCGCGAAACTAATCGTCATTAGCGGCAGCGCCACCTCGTCCCTCGCGCGCGAGGCGAACGTGTATCTGGACGCCGCCGTCGATCAGGAAGCCTGTCCGCTCAATCTCGCCCCCACCGCCAGCACCACGGCAGCACTGGCGCTGGGCGACGCGCTCGCGGTCGCGCTGCTCGACGCGCGCGGCTTCTCCGCGAACGACTTCGCGCGTTCGCATCCGGGCGGCACGCTCGGCCGGCGGCTGCTGACCCATGTCGCCGACGTCATGAGAACCGGCGCCGACGTTCCCAGGGTCTCGGACAGCGCGACGCTCAGGGAGGCGGTACTGGAGATGACCCGCGGCCGCATTGGCATGACGGCGGTGCTCGACTCCGCCGGACGCATACGCGGCATATTCACCGACGGCGACCTGCGGCGCGCAATGGAGCGAATCACGGATTTCGGCGCGGCGCGCCTGGCCGATCTCATGTCTCCCGGTCCACGCACCATCCGGCCCGAAGCGCTGGCCGTCGAAGCGGTCGAGATCATGGAGAGCCACAAGGTCAACCAGCTGCTCGTCGTGGATGCGGGCGGCGAACTGGTCGGCGCGCTCAACATGCACGACCTGTTCCGGGCCAAAGTCGTCTGACGTGAACGAGAACGACGTACTGCAGCGCGCCAGGCGCGTCCGTTTGATGTTTTTCGATGTTGACGGCGTTCTTACGGACGGCAAACTCTGGTACGACGCCTCAGGCGAGACACTCAAGTCTTTCTGCGCGCTCGACGGCCATGGGATCAAGCAGGTGATTCAATCCGGCGTCACGGTCGCCTTGCTTAGCGGCCGGACGTCCCCTGCGGTCGCTCGGCGCGCCGCAGAGTTGGGTATCGCGCACGTGCTGCAGGGGATCGAGGACAAACTGGCCTCGTTCGATCTGCTCCGCTCGAAGCTGGGCATCGTCGCCGGCGATACCGGATTCGCCGGCGACGAGCTGGTCGATCTCCCGGTGCTTCGGCGCTGCGGCTTCGCCTGCGCGCCGAGAGAAGCGCATGAGCTGGTGCGCGGCCATGTTCATTACGTCACTCGCGCGCCTGGTGGCGGCGGCGCAGTGCGCGAAATCTGCGATTTCCTGATGACTGCCCAGGGCACCCTGGATGCCGCTCATGCAAGGTACCTGGCATGAGGCTGTCGACCACGCGCATGTTTCCGTTGCTGCTGATGCTGGCGCTCGCGGGCCTGACCTTCTGGCTGGAGCGGGTCGTGCGGGAGGAAGAGGGCGCGCACCCGTCGTTGCGCCGCCATGATCCGGACTATGTGGTGGAGAACCTGACCCATATGCGATTCAACGTGCAAGGCGTGGTCGAATCCACGCTCACGGCGGCGAAAATGTTACATTACCCGGACGACGACTCGACCGACCTGCTTGCGCCGCACGTTGTGCAGACCAAGCCGAATGAACCGCGCGTGACGTTGAGTGCGGACCGGGGGGCGCTGTCGCAGGACGGCGAGGAAGTCTTCCTCTACGATAACGTGCTGCTCGTGCGCGAAGGCGGGCCAGACCGCTACGAAACGCGCATGCGCACCAGCTTCATGCACGTGGTTCAGGCGCAATCGGTCATCCGCACGGATCGCGATGTGGTGATCACGGAAGAAGATCGCATGCTGTCGGGCCGTGGCATGGAGTACCGCAACGATACGAAGGAACTGTTTCTGCGCGAAAGGGTGCGCGGGCGGTTCGAACCCAGGAAAAAGGCTAGCCCGAACAGTGACGCGACCGATTAACGCGCCCATCGCCACCGCCCTGGCGGCGGCAATCCTTGTACTGTCGGCTTGTGCGGCTCGCGCCGAAAAGGCCGACAAGGACAAGCCGACGAATATCGAGGCGAACCGGATGAGTTCGGACGACGCGAAGCGCATGAGCATATTCGAGGGCAGCGTCGTTCTCACCAAGGGTACCGTCGTGGTCCGCGCGGACCGCATCGTGGTGCAGCAGGACGCGGAGGGCTTCCAGCACACGACCGCGTACGGCAAGCCGGTGCGCTTCCGCCAGAAGGGCGACCGCAAGGCGGACAAGGAAGGAGTCTGGACCGAGGGCGAAGCGTTGCGCGTCGAGATAGATGATCGCAACGAGCGCATCGAACTGTTCGAGCGAGCGCGCGTGGCGCGGGACCAGGACGTGGTCAACGGCGAATATATCTTCCTCGACCAGCGCACGGAATTTTTCTCGGTAAGCACGGCGAAAGGCGCGGCCCCCACCACGCCGGCCGCGCCCGGGGGTCGCGTGAAAGCCGTGATCCAGCCAAAGTCGAATCCCGAAGCGAAATGAGCGTTCTGCGCGCGGAGAACCTGCGCAAGCGCTTCAAGTCGCGCACTGTCGTCGAAGGCGTGTCGCTGGAAGTGGCGAGCGGCGAGGTGGTCGGCCTGCTCGGCCCGAACGGCGCCGGCAAGACCACCTGCTTCTACATGATCGTCGGGCTGGTCCCCGCGGATGCAGGGCGCATCCACATGGACGCGCGCGACCTGACCCAACTTCCGATTCATCGCCGCGCCCGGCTCGGCATTTCCTACCTGCCGCAGGAGAATTCCGTATTCCGCAAGCTTTCGGTCGAGGAGAACGTCCAGGCGGTGCTCGAGCTGCAGGGACTTCCGCCTGCGGAAATCCAGCCGCGGCTCGTCGAGCTGCTGGGCGAATTGAGCATCCTGCACTTGCGCAAGCACACCGCGCTTTCGCTTTCGGGCGGCGAGCGCCGGCGCCTGGAAATTGCCCGCGCGCTGGGCACCAAGCCCGCATTCATCCTGCTGGACGAGCCCTTTGCGGGCGTTGACCCGATCGCGGTGCTCGACATCCAGCGCATCATCGGCTACCTAAAGGAGCGCGGCATCGGGGTGCTGATCACGGACCACAACGTGCGCGAGACGCTCGGCATCTGCGACCGCGCCTACATAATCAATGAGGGCAAAGTACTCGCCAGCGGTCGACCGGAGGCGATTGTCGACAACGACAACGTCCGCCGCGTCTATCTGGGCGAGCACTTTCGCATGTAGTACCGCTTCCGGCCAGCATGAAACCGACCCTGCAGTTCCGGCTTTCGCAGCACCTGACGCTGACGCCGCAATTGCAGCAATCGATCCGCCTGCTGCAGCTCTCGACGGTCGAACTGAACCAGGAAATCGAGCGCCTGCTGATAGAGAATCCGATCCTCGAGCGCGAAGACGGCGAAAGCGATGCGCAAGCCGCCACCGGTCCCGCCAGTGCCGAGCGCGAAGCTCCCTCCGGAACCTCGGCCGATGAGGCGCAGCCCGCCAATACGGAGCGCAACGAAGAGCTGCCTGCGGACTTCGCCGCCCCCTGGCGCGGCACCGAGGACAGCGGCGGGGATGACGACAACGACCGCGGCCACACGGCGCCCGACCTGCCGACGCTGCGCGATCACCTGAACAGCGAGCTTGCGCTGACCAACCTGGGGGCGCGCGATCGCGCCCTCGTCGGCCTGCTCATCGATGCGCTTGACGAGGACGGCTACCTTACGCAGTCGCTGGAGGACATCGCGGCGCTGATGTCGATCGAGGCGGACGTAAACGTCGAGGAACTGGCGATCGCTCTCAGGCACCTGCAGAACTTCGAGCCCGCCGGCGTGGGCGCACGCTCGCCCGGCGAATGCCTGGCACTGCAGTTGCGCGCCATCCGGGAAAACGATCCGGGTGCCGGCGCCGATATCGTCCTAGCGCTTGCGATCTGCGAGCAGCATCTGGATCTTCTTGCAAGCCGCGACTACGTGCGCCTGAAAAACCTGACGGGCGCCAATGACGAAGCGTTACGCGCCGCGCAGGCCCTGATTCGCGGGCTGAATCCCCACCCCGGCGCCGCTTTCGCCAGGATCGAAGCGCGCTATGTGATTCCCGATGTGGTGGTGCGCAAGGTCAAGGGTGTCTGGCGGGCCAGCCTGAACCAGGAGGCCATGCCGCGGCTGCGGGTCAACCGCCTGTATGCCGAGCTCGCTTCGCGGCCCCGAAGCAGCGGCGGCAACGCGCTGGCGACCCAGCTGCAGGAAGCGCGCTGGCTGATCAAGAATGTGCTGCAGCGCTTCGACACGATCCTCCGGGTATCGCAGGCGATTGTCGACCGGCAGCGGAATTTTCTCGAGCACGGCGAGGTCGCGATGCGCCCGATGGTCCTGCGCGAAATCGCCGACGTGCTGGGGGTCCACGAAAGCACGATCTCGCGCGTGACCACGCAGAAATACATTGCAACACCACGCGGCACCTACGAACTCAAGTACTTTTTCGGCAGCCATGTCGCCACCGACACCGGCGGGGCTGCCTCCTCCACTGCGATCCGCGCCCTAATCAAGCAACTGGTCTCCGCCGAGGACACCAAAGCGCCGCTTTCTGATTCGAGAATTGCCAAGATCCTGGCCGAGCAGGGCATCGTGGTGGCGCGCCGAACGATCGCCAAGTACCGGGAATCATTGCAGATTCCACCGGTAAACCAGCGCAAGAGCCTGTAGGGACCCGCCGGGCTATAATCCGCGCCCTCCGCGCATCTACCCCATGTCCCTGGTCGCAAAACTCCTCTCCCCCGCCAACGTCCTGCCGGACCTCGCCGCCTCGAGCAAGAAGCGGCTGTTCGAGCAGGTCGGGCTGCTGTTTGAAAACCAGCACGGCATTGCCCGCGGCGTGGTGTTCGAAAGCCTCTTCGCCCGCGAACGCCTGGGTTCGACCGGCCTCGGACAGGGAATTGCGATCCCGCACGGCCGCATCAAGGGGCTGAAGGACGCGATGGGGGCGTTGGTGCGCCTCTCCCAACCGATACCCTTCGATGCGCCGGATGGCAAGCCGGTCGCCCTGGTGTTCACGCTGCTGGTGCCAGAACACGCGACCGAAAAGCACCTCGAGATCCTTTCTGAACTGGCGCAAATGTTCAGCGACCGCACCCTGCGCGAGGCATTGGCCCAGGCAACGGACGCCGCGGCACTGCACCAGCTCATCTCCGCATGGCAGCCGGATGCTGCAGGTCAACGTCGCGCAGTTGCATGATGACAACCGCGAGGCACTCTCGCTTGCCTGGGTAGCCGGGCGAGCAGGGCGCACCGCGGTGCGCCGCGAGTCGGCCGCGGCCACGGCGCTCATCGGGCACCTCAATATCACGCACCCGAACAGCGTGCAGGTCATCGGCGCCTTCGAGGCAGGTACGATTGCCGGGCTCGTCGACCGGCTGTTCGGGCCCGCGCCCTCAGCGTTGATCTTTGCCGACGGCGTGACGCCGCCGCCGCAATTGCTGGAAGGCGCGGAGCGCACCCAGACGCCGCTCTTCACTACTCCCCTTCCCGCCGCGCGCGTCATCGAGAAGCTGGCAAATTACCTCGCCAAGCGGCTTGCCGACACCACGGAGCGCCACGGCGTGCTGATGGATGTGCTCGGCGTAGGCGTGCTGATCACTGGCGATTCCGGGGTCGGCAAAAGCGAACTCGCGCTGGAGCTCATCAGCCGCGGCCAGGGACTGGTGGCGGATGACGTGGTCGAGATCTCGCGCATCGCGGCGACCACGCTGGAAGGCCGCTGTCCGCCGCTGCTCAAGGACTTCCTCGAAGTGCGCGGACTCGGCCTGATCAATATCCGCGCGATCTACGGCGAGACGGCGGTGCGGCCGAAGATGAAATTGAAGCTGGTCGCCCACCTGGAAAAGCCCGCCAAGGGCAGCGCGCGCGACACCACTGAACGCCTGCCGCTGTCGGAACTGTCCGAGGAGATCCTCGGCGTGACCGTGCGCAAGGTCGTCATTCCCGTCGCCGCCGGCCGCAACCTCGCCGTGCTGCTGGAAGCGGCGGTACGAAACTATATCCTGCAGCTGCGCGGCAAGGACTCGGCGGCCGAATTCCTCGCGCGCCAGAAGCAGGCGATGGAGGATGAAAACCAGGAGGGGGGAAACGGGGGAACCTAGGTTCTCCCGTTCATAGACGGTGCAGCTCGTCCTGGTCAGCGGCTTGTCGGGCTCGGGCAAGAGCATCGCCCTCGACGTTCTCGAGGACAGCGGCTACTACTGCGTCGACAACCTGCCGGCCACGCTACTGCTTGACGTAGTGAAGTTTCTAGGTGACGCGGGACATGACCGCGTAGCCATAAGTATCGACGCACGAAGCGTCGCGCTATCGTCATTGCCCGAGCACCTCGCGGCTCTCAAGGCGCGGGGCGCGGAACCGAGGCTGCTCTTTCTCGAAGCCAGCGGCCAGACGCTGCTGCGCCGGTTTTCAGAGACCAGGCGCGGCCATCCGCTGGCCGGAATTGGACAGAAACCGGGCCTTACGCTGGGCGAGGCGATCGAGCGCGAACGGGCGCTGCTCGCCGGGGTCTCCGAACTCGGCCATCACATCGATACCAGCGCCCTGCAACCGAAGGCGCTGCGCAACTGGATCAAGGATCTGCTGGGGCTGGGCGAGGGCTCGCTGACGCTGCTGTTCGAATCGTTCGCGTTCCGCGACGGAATTCCAATCGATGCCGACTGGGTGCTGGATGCGCGCATGCTGCCCAATCCGCATTACGAACCGGGACTGCGCCATCTCACTGGCAACGACGCGCCGGTGATCGAGTACCTGGAACGGCAGGAAAAGGTCCTCGCGTTTCTCGAAGATGTGCGCGCTTTCCTGGCGCGCTGGCTGCCCGACATGCGGCGCGACAACCGCAGCTACCTTACCGTCGCGATCGGCTGTACCGGCGGGCGACACCGTTCGGTATATCTCGCCAACCAGCTTGCGCGAGCCTTCGGCGCCGAAGCCCGGGTGCTGGTGCGCCATCGCGGCCTCGCCGCAGCGACCGGCGAATGAGCGGCGCTGGCACGGACGTCCCTCTCTTCCCGCTCGGCACGGTACTTTTCCCGGGCGGCCTGCTGCCGCTCAGGATCTTCGAGCAGCGCTACCTGGAAATGGCGAAGAACTGCCTGCGCACGGGTACGCCCTTCGGCGTCTGCCTGATCCGCGAAGGCAGCGAGGTTGGGGCGCCGGCAACCCACGAAGCCCTCGGATGCCTCGCCCGCATCACGCAGTGGGACATGCAGCAACTCGGGCTCCTGCAGCTGGTCGCGCAGGGTGGCGAACGCTTTCGCGTGCTTGCGACACGGATCCGGGCCGACAGGCTGATCCTCGCGGACATCGAGATTCTTGCGGAAGAGGCGGACACGCCGCTGCCGGAGAATTTCCGCGCCTGCAGACAACTGCTCGAGCGCATCGTTGCGGAGCATGGCGAGCGGCTGTTCGCCAAACCGTTTCTGCTCGACTCCAGCACGTGGGTGGCTGCGCGCCTGGCGGAAGTGCTGCCCCTGCCCGTTGCCGCCCGGCAAAAACTGCTTGAACTCGGAGACAGCGAGAAACGCCTCGAGATCATCCAGCGACTGCTGATGGAAAGCGCCGTTGCGCCAGGCCGTTCAGGCCGTTCAGGCCGTTCAGGCCAATCCTAGCAGCAGCGTGCGCACCGGCGCCGGAATTGCGGCGTGCGCGGCGTCCTCCACGTCCATCCAGATCCGGCCCGGCGCTTCGGCGGGCGGAAGAATCTTTCCCACGTTGCAGCGAATCGGCTGGATGTTCAGCCGGAAATGCGTGAACCCATGCTCAATCACCGGCATCCGTCGCGTTTTGGCGACGGTGCAGGACAGATTCTTCTCGCAGAAGTCCCTGACACCCTTTTCCGGACCGCCCGGAAAACCCCAGAGGCCGCCCCAGATTCCGCTGCCCGGGCGCCGTTCCAGCAGCACCGAACCCTTGTACAGCAGTACCAGCCATGTCGCGTGCTTCAGTGGCAGCGGTTTGCGCTTGCGTGCGGCCGGCAGTTCGTCGATCCGGCCCTCGCGCCGCGCGACGCAGTCTTTGGCCACGGGACAGCGTTCGCAGGCCGGGCGAGTCCGCGTGCAGACGGTCGCGCCAAGATCCATGAGCGCCTGGGTGTAGGTTTCGATGGCGCGTGCCGGAAGCAGCTTTTGCGCAAGCGCCCACTGCGCCTTGTCGCCCTCCACGCCGAAGCGGCGCGCGAATACGCGCTTTGCGTTGCCGTCGAGAATCGCCGCACGCCGGCCAAAAGCGAACGCGGCGATTGCCGCGGCGGTGGACGGACCGACACCAGGCAAGGCGTGGATTTCTTCATAGGAATCCGGAAACCTTCCCGCCTTTGCCACCTCCCGCGCGGCCCGCAGCAGGTTGCGGCCTCGGGCGTAGTAGCCCAGGCCGCTCCAAAGCCGCAAAACCTCGTCTTCCGATGCGCCTGCCAGGGCGACAAAATCGGGAAAGCGCGCGAGAAAGCGCTCGTAATACGGAATGACCGCCGCGACCTGGGTCTGCTGCAGCATGACTTCGGACAACCAGATGCGATAGGGGTCGCGCGTTCCCTGCCATGGCAACCCGTGCCGGCCGTGCCGCCGCTGCCACAGGACGAGTTTTTGCGCAAAATCCGGCACATGCCGATTCTATGGCAAGGTAGCAACCTACCCCCTCCCACACACATGCTCGCCTTCATCCTCCGCCGCCTGGCTCAGGCCGTCCTCGTCATGCTGGCCGTCGGGTTGATCGCATTTTCGCTGTTCCGCTTCGTCGGCGACCCTGTGCTGTCCATGCTCGGCCAGGACGCGACGCCGGAGGATCGCGCGCGAGTCACTAAGATGCTCGGCCTCGACCAGCCGTTCTACGTGCAGTACGCGAAATTCGTCGGGCAAGCCGTGCAGGGGAATTTCGGCCTCAGCCTGCGCCAGGCGCAGCCTGTATCGAGGCTGATCGCCGAGCGGCTGCCGGCCACCCTCGAACTGTCCATGATCGCCGCGCTGTTTGCGCTGGCCGGCGGCGTCTCGATGGGTGTCTACACGGCGCTGCGAAGAAACTCGTGGCTGTCGCAGGTGATGCTCGCGGTGTCCCTCATCGGCGTGTCCCTGCCCACGTTCCTCATCGGCATCCTGCTGATTCTCGTCTTTGCGGTGCAGCTTGGCTGGCTGCCGTCCTTCGGGCGCGGCGAAACTGTCGCGCTTGGATGGTGGAGCACGGGCTTTCTGACGACCTCCGGCCTGGCCTCGCTCATCCTGCCGGCGATCACGCTGGGCCTGTTCCAGATGACGCTCATCCAGCGGCTGGTGCGCGCGGAAATGCTTGAGGTGCTGCGCACCGACTACATCAAGTTTGCCCGCGCGCGCGGCCTTTCGGATAGTGCGGTGCACTTCGGCCATGCACTTAAGAACACCCTGGTGCCGGTGATCACCATCACCGGGCTGCAACTGGGCGCTATCATCGCCTTTGCCATCATTACCGAAACCGTGTTCCAGTGGCCGGGCATGGGGCTACTGTTCATCCAGGCGGTCGGTTTCGCCGACGTGCCGGTGATGGCGGCCTACCTGTGCCTGATCGCGTTATTTTTCGTCATCATCAATCTGGTCGTCGACTTGCTCTACTATGCTGTAGACCCGCGCCTGCGGATAGACCGGATCGTCGCCGCCGGCTGATTGCACCGAGGAAAACCATGAACGCACCCGCCGAGAAATTCAATTCTCCTGTCGAGAAGATCCGCTCGTACCACGCCGAGTTGCGCACCATCCGGCGCGATATCCACGCCCATCCCGAGCTCGCCTTCCAGGAAAACCGCACCTCGCAACTGGTCGCCGACCAGCTAGCGGGCTGGGGTATCGAAGTGCACCGCGGCCTGGCGAAGACCGGCCTGGTGGGCGTCGTAAAGGGAAAGAAATCCACAAGCGGCCGCGCGATCGGATTGCGCGCCGACATGGACTGCCTGCCGATGCACGAAACCAGCAGCATCCCGCACAAGTCCACGCACGCCGGGCGCATGCACGCCTGCGGGCACGACGGCCACACCACCATGTTGCTGGGCACCGCCCGTTACCTTGCGGAAACCCGCAATTTCGATGGCACGGCGTACCTGATTTTTCAACCGGCGGAGGAAGGCGGCGGCGGCGGCAAGGTCATGGTGGAGGAAGGACTGTTCGACCGTTTCCCCGCGAACGAGGTGTACGCCGTGCACAACTGGCCGGGGCTGCCACCGGGGCAAATGGCGGTGCGGCCGGGTCCCGTGATGGCGGCGACCGACGAGATCGTGGTCATGGTGCGGGGCAAGGGCGGACACGCGGCGATGCCGCATCTCACCGTGGACCCCGTGGTCATCACCGCGCAGGTGATATCGGCGCTGCAATCCATCGCAAGCCGCAACGCGAACCCGCTCGACTCGATCGTCGTTACCGTCGCCTCGATGGAAACCAGCCAGACCGGCGTTTTCAACGTCATACCGGACTTCGTCAAGCTGATCGGCACCGTGCGCACCTTTCGCCCCGAGACGCGCGACATGGCCGAAGTCCGTATCGCTGAAATCACCGCCGGCATCGCCAAGGCGATGGGCGGCAGCGCCGAGATCTCGTACAAGCGCGGCTATCCGTCGACCATAAACAGCGAGCGCGAGGCGATTTTCGCCGCCAAGGTGGGCGAACGGGTGTTCGGCAAGAACAACGTGTTCACCGATGCCGAGCCGACGATGGGCGGCGAGGATTTCTCCTACATGCTGCAGGCGCGCCCCGGCGCCTACGTCTTTCTCGGCCAAGGCGGCGGACCGAACAACTGCTTCCTGCACAATCCCGGCTACGACTTCAACGACGAGGTGATTCCGCTCGGTGCCGGCTACCTCGCCGCGCTGGTCGAGGAATCGCTGCCCCTGAAGTAAGCCGGAGCCCGAGGGTGAACCTGCGCGCCCTCCTGGGCCACGATCTGGCATACAGCTTCCGGCGCTCGCCGGTCGCGATCGCGGCCGCCGTGCTGACGGCAATCTGCATTGGCGGCGCGCTGCTTGCGCCCTGGATCGCGCCGCACAATCCTTTCGACGCCGCATCGCTCGACCTGAACAAGGCGTTCGCGCCGCCCGCATGGGTGGCGCAAGGCGCGAAGGCCTATCCGCTGGGTACCGACGATCAGGGCCGCGACATCCTCTCGACAATCCTCTACGGGGCGCGCATTTCTCTCGCAGTCGGCGTCACGGCGGTGCTGTTCTCCCTCTCCCTCGGCGTGACCGTCGGCCTGCTCGCCGGTTATCTCGGTGGCAGGCTGGACGCCTTCATCATGCGTGTCGCCGATGTCCAGTTGTCGTTTCCGCCGATCCTGATCGCGCTCCTGATAAACGGTGTCGCGCGCGTCGCGCTGCCAAACGACAGGCAGGATGAAATCGCGATTCCGGTCCTGATCCTGGCGATCGGCATATCCGGCTGGGTGCAATACGCGCGCACGGTGCGCGGCTCGACGCTGGTCGAGAAGAACAAGGAATACGTCCAGGCAGCGCGTGTCATCGGCCGGCCGCCCCTTGCGATCATGCTGCGGCATGTGCTGCCGAACGTCATGGGCCCCGTGCTGGTGATCGGCACCATCCACATCGCCACCGCCATCATTACCGAGGCGACGCTCTCGTTCCTCGGCGTCGGCGTGCCGCCCACCCGGCCTTCCCTCGGCACGCTGATACGCATCGGCAACGAGTTCCTGCTCTCCGGAGAATGGTGGATCACGGTTTTTCCCGGCATCGCCCTGGTGACGCTGGTGCTTTCAGTGAACCTGTTCGGCGACTGGCTGCGCGATGCCCTCAACCCGAAGCTGCGTTGACGAGGCAGCGCACCGCCCATGATCCTCGAAGTAAAGGACCTGAGAATCGAATTCCGCACGCGCCACGGCACGCTGGTGGCGGTGGATGGAGCCTCCTTTTCCATTGCCCCCGGCGAAGTGCTCGGCGTGGTCGGGGAATCCGGGGCCGGAAAATCGCTTACCGGGACAGCCATCATCGGACTGCTCGAGCCTCCCGGCCGCATCGCCGCGGGCGAGATCCGGCTGGAAGGCGAGCGTATCGACAACCTGCCCTATGAAGCGATGCGCCGCATCCGCGGGCGGCGCATCGGCGCGATCTTCCAGGATCCGCTCACGTCGCTGAATCCGCTGTATACGGTCGGATATCAACTGGTGGAAACCATCCGCACGCACCTCGACGTGGATGCCCCAGGCGCGCGCGCGCGCGCACTTTCACTCCTACGTGAGGTCGGCATCCCGGCTCCTGAGGCGCGCATTGACCACTATCCGCACCAGTTCTCCGGTGGCATGCGCCAGCGCGTCGTGATCGCACTCGCCCTGTGCGCCGAGCCCCGACTGATCATCGCGGACGAACCCACCACCGCGCTCGACGTTTCGATCCAGGCGCAGATCATCCAGCTGCTGAAGAGGCTCGCCCGCGATCACGGCACCGCCGTGATGCTGATCACGCATGACATGGGCGTAATCGCCGAGACCGCCGACCGGGTCGCGGTGATGTATGCCGGCCGGATTGCCGAGATCGGCCCAGTGCGCGAGGTAATCCGCGCCGCCCGGCATCCCTATACGGCGGGGCTGATGGGTTCGATACCGAAAATACGCGTCGCCACCGATCGAATGCATGCACCGCTGGTGCAGATCGACGGCGCGATGCCGCGGCTGAACGCCATTCCTTCCGGCTGCGCTTTCCACCCTCGATGCGGCAAAAGCTTCGAGCGCTGCACGAAGGAACGCCCGGAGCCGCGCCCGGTCGGGGCCAATCTCGCCGCCTGCTGGCTCTATGACTAGCGCAACGGCGACCCTGCTGGAGCTGGAAGACGTAGGCCGGGATTTCGACGTCTCGCGGCCGTGGCTCAACCGCGTCATTGAAGGCGCCCCGCGGCAGCTGCTGCACGCGGTGGACGGCGTATCTTTCTCAGTACGCAAGGGCGAAACGCTCGCGCTGGTGGGCGAATCCGGCTGCGGAAAATCCACCGTCGCCCGACTGATCGTTGGCCTGTACGCGCCTTCGCGCGGCCGCATCAGGTTCGATGGCGTGGAAATCTCCGCTCCTTCGGCGAGTGTCGCGACCGCCGGCATGCGCCGGCGCATGCAAATGATTTTCCAGGACCCCTTCGCCAGCCTGAATCCCCGCTGGCGCGTGCGGGACATCGTGGCCGAACCGATCCGCGTGCTCGGCCTCGCAACGGAAAAAGCCGAGATTTCGGCGCGGGTTGCGGGGCTGCTGCGGCAGGTGGGCCTCGCCGCCGAGGATGGCGACAAATACCCGCACGAGTTTTCCGGCGGGCAACGCCAGCGCATCTCCATCGCACGCGCGCTCTCCGGCAATCCGGAATTCCTGGTCTGCGACGAACCGACCTCGGCGCTGGACGTCTCGGTGCAGGCGCAGATCCTCAACCTGATGACCGAACTGCAGGCGCGACTTGGCCTGACCTACCTGTTCATCTCGCACAACCTGGCCGTGGTTTCCCACGTCGCTGACCGGATCGGCGTCATGTACCTGGGGCGGCTAGTCGAGATCGCGGATGCCGAGGAACTGTTCGCGCGACCCAGGCACCCCTACACGCGCATGTTGCTGGACGCCGTGCCGGACCTGGAGATGAGCGGCCGCCAGCGCACCCCGGTCGCGGGCGAAGTGCCCAACCCGCTGTCACCGCCCACCGGCTGCACCTTCCATCCCCGTTGCCCGCATGCCAACGACAGGTGCAAGGCAGAGAAACCGAATCTGACCTGGCGTGGCGCAGTGGCGAGCGCTTGCCACGCTGTTGAAGAGAACCGGATCTAGCTAGCGACGCTTGAACAGGCCGCGTACGGTATCGCCGACGCCGCTCGCGCCTTTCTTCACCGTATCCGTTATTCCGCCCGCGGCGCCTCCAAGCAGCGCCGAGTAGTCGATGTGCCAGTCCGGGCTGTCGAGCGGTCCGCTCAGTTTCACCGGAATCGTGATGCCTGCGACGTTGCCCGCGTCGCGCCCGCCCTGGCCTTTGGCGGTCGCGGCCAAGGTCGCCTTGGCAAGGTAGTCGATCGTATTGTTGCCGATGTCCATGTTGCCCGCGCCGCCCAGGCGCAGGAAAGGCGACAGCGCCTTCAGGTCGTCGTTGTGCGCAACGCCACCGGCGATCTTGAAGCTCGCGCTCATCTCGGAAAAGTCGGTCTTCTGCGTGGCATCCGCCTTGGTCTGCTTCGCGCCGAGGGCCGCTTTCATGTTGCGCGCGCTGTCGGCGAGATTGATGCCCTTGATCGCACCGTCTTTCATCTCGACTCGCGCGCTGCCCGCGAGCGCCTTCTTCAGCGCGTTGATCGTGCCGCCCGCAGTCTGCACATCAAGCGTCACGTTGCCGCGGCCATCCAGCATGTCCTTTTGCGCGACGTCGCGCAGCAGCGCGCCCAGCGAGACGTTCTGTATCGCCTCCTTGACGTGGATCTTGTTGCCCTCCGCCTCGGCCGCAAGCGTGCCCGACAAGGTGCCGCCATAAAGGCTTGCCGAGTGCGGCGATATGTCCAGCTTGCCGCCTTCCAGTTTTATTTCCGTTTTCACGTTTTCCAGCCTGGCGCGCTTCACGGTGAGCGCGCCGATGGCCAGCTTGCCACTCACGCTCTTGCCCTTGAGCGCGGCCAGGTCGACGCGCCCGTCGGATTTCGCATCCTTATGCTCCGGCGGCAGGTACCGATCGACGTTCAACCGGTCGATGCTCACGTCGAAATTCGCCTTGAGTGGAGCGAAATTGGTCAGCCCGAGTGTCGCCTTGAGCGCGGAATCATCCAGCTTGCCCGAAACATCCGCTTGCAGATCCTGCTTCGCGAGATTGGCCTTGATGGTGGCCTCGAGTTTCGCTTTCGTGGAAATCCCGGCGACCGCCGCATCGAGATCGAGCGATACCTTTGAAATCGTAAGCGCCTTCGCAGTGCCTTCCACTGCGGCTATCAGGAGCTTCGCATCGATGCTGCGCTTCGGCCCCTTGATCAGCGCGGATATCTTCACTTCCGAACCGGAAGCCTTGGCGGGCGTGACATCCACCTGCGGCGCGGAGAATTCCAGTGCCACCGTGTCCTGGTCGAAACGCCCCTTCAACTGCGCGCTGAATTTGTCAAAAGCGAACTCTTCCCTGCCAAGGTTGAAGCGCAGCGCGCCCGAGGCCTGCGCCCTGAGATCCGCTTCCGGCTTCTTCCCGGTGATCCGCGCCGACAGCGCCAGGTCGCCGGGCGTCTGCCCATCCAGCCGCCCAGTCTTAAGGTTCAGATCCGCGATGTTCAATTCCTGCCCGGTAGCCTCGTCGCGATAGTCAAGCTGCACCTTCTCCACGAGCACTTCGGCAATACGCAGGTTGGGCGGTTCCCCGGGTTTCTTGTCCTTGTCCTTGGGCCCGGCGAGGTCCGAGAAGTTCATCGAGCCGTCTTTTCGCCGCACGACATTCGCCCTGAGACCGGCAAGCTTCAGCGTCTCGACCGCCACTTCGCCGGACAACAACGGCATCACGCGCACCGCAATTTCGGCCGAATCGAGCGAGACGAAGAGCTTGTCGCCGCCGGGTTCGCTAAGCGACGTCTTGCCGAGCGCCAGGCCGGCGACCGGAAACAACTTCACCTTCGGTTCGCCCTCGATGCTAAGCGTCCTGTTTTTGTCTTTCATGGCGCTCTCCAGGCGCGCCTTGACGAACTTGCCATCGACGAGGATCACCGCGGCGCCCAGCGCTACAACCGCGAGCGCGACCAGACTACCCACGCCATACATCACGATCCTGAATGCTTTCATGGGGTCACCTTGTCCTTGTTGGCAATGCCGAATGGTACGTGGCCGGTCGCGACATGCTGGCTCGCGGACGCCACATGGCCGCGCTGGTCGTCAAAGTAGAAGTCCGGCTGGAAAGCCTTTAGAAACTCGCCCTTGTCCAATCCGCCCAGGAACAGCGCCTCGTCCACCGCGATGTTCCAGTCCATGAGGGTGCGAACAGCGCGTTCGTGCGCCGGCGCGCTGCGCGCCGTGACCAGCGCGGTACGCACGCGCATCGGCGCTTCGGTGCCGGAGGCGGCCTGCAACCGGTGCAGCGCCTCCAGCAGGGGTTTGAATGGTCCCGGAGGCAGCGGCTTCAGCGCATAAGTCGTTTCGTGGCGGGTGAATGCATCCAGGCCGTCGCGCTGGAACACGCGCTCGGCCTCGTCCGAGAACAGAACTGCGTCACCGTCAAACGCGATGCGCACTTCCTCGGCGTGCCGCCCGCCGGCCTGGGCCGATTCGGGCAGCACGCGCGCCGCCGGAAAACGCGCGTCGAGCGCGCCCATCACATCCTGTTCGTTGGCGGAAAGGAACAAATTCGCCTTCAGGGCATCAAGATACCGGTAGGGACTGCGGCCGCGCGTGAACACGCCTCGTTCCAGCTTCAGCCCGGCGCGCTCCGCGGAACGGAAAATGCGCAGGCCCGACACCGGATCGTTCTTGGAAAGGATCACCACTTCGACCAGTTGCGCATTCGCGGAATTGAACGCCAGAAGTTTCTTCACCAGGCGGAAGGCGACGCCCTCCTTCGCCGGCACGTTCATGCGCGAATACTGCAGGTCGATATACGCGCGTTCACCTTCGGCGTCGAACACCCGGTTTTCCTCCTCGAAATCGAACAGCGCGCGGGAGGAAATCGCGACGACCAGTTTGCCCTCGACCGTATATGGCATGTCGCTCCGGTGGCTTGGAGCGGGTGAAGGGAATCGAACCCTCGTATGCAGCTTGGGAAGCTGCCGTTCTGCCATTGAACTACACCCGCTTGGATGGGGAATTTTAAGGCAGAAAGCAAAAGCCGCGGCAGGCCGCGGCTTTTGAAGAAATACCGAAAAATAATGCTGTTACTGGATCCGGCGCAGATCCGAGGCCGACAGCGAAGCCATCAGTTCCCAGATCTTCGGCTGCGTCACTGCAACCTGCTGTGCGTCCGCCGGGCGGAACACGATGGTCAGGGACTTGCGGCTGCGCAGGTCGGTGAATTTGCTGCCGATGGCGCGGCCGTTCAGGTCGCGAATGATCGCGCCGCCGCGAGTCTGCTCTTCGTAGCCCACGAGGTCGCCGCTTTCGGTGCGCAGCGGGGTGTAAAGCTGGACCTGGGCAATGACTTCGCCAGTCTGTTCGTTGCGCAGCATGTCCTTGTAGCCAATGACGTGGCCCTGCTCGTTGCGCAGGCTCTCTTTGCGCACGCTGGTGCCGAAATCGCTCATGGTGGTGCAGCCGCCGATGGCGAAGCACGCTGCGATGATCAATCCTCTGGTCTTCATATGCTTTCTCCTACAATGCGCTACGGAACCCAATTTACTCTCTTTGTCCGGATTGTATAGGCAATAGTTCCGTTCTTCATGTATTACCTGAGGTTTATATTGCAATGCAGCAAATCACACAACTCATTGGCAGAATTGTACTATTCTAAAGATGATCGAAATTTTCGTGAACGGCAGCACAAAGCATTACGACCGCCCCATGGCTATTTCCGAGCTCCTGGAGCGCATGGCGCTGGCGGGCAAGAAGATTGCCGTTGAGCGCAATGGCGAAATCGTGCCGCGGGGAGCGCATGGTGCAACGCTGCTTGCCGACGGCGACCGGCTGGAAATTGTGGCCGCGGTGGGCGGAGGCTGAAATGAACGATGCTCTTCACATTGCCGGCCAGAACTACGCGTCGCGCCTGCTGGTCGGCACCGGCAAGTACAAGGACTTCGCGCAAACGCGCGCCGCGATCGAAGCTTCGGGCGCGCAGATCGTGACGGTAGCGATCCGGCGCACCAACATCGGCCAGACCAAGGGCGAGCCATCGCTGCTGGAATTCCTGCCGCCCTCGAAGTTCACCTACCTGCCGAATACCGCTGGCTGCTACAGCGCCAGCGACGCGGTGCGCACATTGCGCCTGGCGCGCGAGCTGCTCGATGGCCACGACCTGGTGAAGCTCGAGGTGCTAGGCGATCCGCAATCGCTTTACCCCAACATGCCCGAGACGCTGATTGCCGCGAAGCAGCTGGTGGCCGAGGGCTTCAAGGTGATGGTGTACTGCTCCGACGATCCGATCCAGGCCAAGATGCTGGAGGATGCGGGCTGCGTCGCCGTCATGCCGCTCGCGTCGCTGATCGGCTCGGGCATGGGCATTCTCAATCCCTGGAACCTGCAGCTGGTGATCGATCGCGTGGGCGTGCCGGTGCTGGTGGACGCGGGCGTCGGCACCGCGTCGGATGCCGCGATCGCCATGGAACTCGGCTGCGACGGCGTCCTGATGAACACCGCGATCGCCGCAGCGAAGGATCCGGTGCTGATGGCGCGGGCGATGAAGAAGGGGGTCGAAGCCGGACGCGAGGCATTCCTTGCCGGCCGCATGCCGAAAAAACTCTACAGCGCGGCGCCCTCATCGCCGACCGAAGGCACCATCGCGCCAGCGCAAACGAAGGCGGCTTGAAGAGGGAGATCAAGAGCTACGTCCTGCGCCAGGGCAGGACTACGCCTTCGCAGCAGCGCGCGCTGGACGAATTATTTCCTCGCTTTGGAATTCCGTTCTCGAAATCTTTCCTGAATACGAAAGACACGTTCGCAAGAACGGCGCCTACCGTCCTCGAAATCGGCTCCGGCATGGGCGAGACCACGGCGCAGATCGCGCAGCAGAATCCGTCGATCGACTTCATCGCCGTCGAAGTGCACGGCCCCGGCGTCGGCGGCCTGCTCAAGAAGATCGATGCGCTCGAATTGAAGAATCTGCGTGTCGTCCGGCACGACGCGGTCGAGGTGCTCGAGAAAATGATCGGCGACGGCACGCTGGCCGGCCTGCACCTTTTCTTTCCCGACCCCTGGCCGAAAAAGCGCCACCACAAGCGCCGCCTGGTGCAGCCGCCCTTCGCCGCGCTCGCCGGGCGCAAGCTCGCGCCCGGCGGCTACTTCCATGCAGCGACCGACTGGTCCGAGTACGCGGAGCAGATGGACGCCGTGCTTTCGGCCGAGCCCTTGCTTGAAAAAGCGGATCAGGTGAAAAACCGCCCCGTCACCAAGTTCGAGCGCCGCGGCATCGGGCTCGGGCACCCGGTGCGCGACCTGCTATTCCTTCGCCGGAAGGAATAGCTCGACCAGGTCGTTCAGGAATCGCCGCCCCCGCGCGGTCGGCTGGATGCGTTTTGCGCTTCGCTCGATCAGCTTTTTTCCCTCCGCGAGCGCGAGCCGCGATTCGATCAGCGACGGGGGAAGGCCGCAGCGCGCGGCAAACAGGTCAACCGGAAAACCTTCAACCAGGCGCAGCGCGTTCAGCATGAACTCGAATGGCAATTCCCCTGGTTCGATCACGCGTTCCTGCGCATCCCCCGTGGCGGCGAGGTACTCGCGTGGCTGCCTGGCTCTTTCATGGCGCGTGACGCGGTCGGCGAAACTTAGCTTGCCGTGCGCGCCGGCGCCGATGCCCGCGTAGTCGCCGAACTCCCAATAGTTGAGATTGTGCTTGCAGCGGCGACCCAGCCTCGCGAAGGCCGAGGTTTCATAGTGCTCGAAGCCAGCGGCGCCCAGCGTTTCCTCGGCCATGACCTGCATGTCCGCCGCGGCGTCATGCCCGGGCAGTTTCGGCGGTTGCGAAAAGAACATGGTGTTCGGCTCGATCGTCAGCTGGTAGGCCGAAAAATGCTGCGTGCGGTGGCGCACGCCCTCGTCGATATCGGCGCGCGCCATGGCCAGCGTCTGCCCCGGCAGCCCGTACATGAGATCGATATTCACATTGCCGAAAGTCTCGAGCGCCATCGCGATCGCGCGCCTCGCCTCGTCTGCCGAGTGAATTCGCCCCAACTTCGACAGCATCGCGTCATCGAAGCTCTGGACGCCGACCGACAGCCGGTTCACGCCCGCGTCGCGATAGCCCTTGAATCGCCCTGCCTCCGCCGCCCCTGGATTGGCTTCCATCGTGATTTCCGCGCCGGGCTCGAGCGGCACGCGCGCCCGGACCGCGGCCAGGAGCGCATCGATTTCCGCCGCGGGAAACAAGCTCGGCGTGCCGCCGCCAATGAAGATGCTCGTCAGTCGACGGCCCCATATCGACGGCAGCATTGCCTCAAGATCACGGACCAAAGCCGATACGTATTCCGAAAATGGCAAGCTCCCCTGCTGCTCGTGCGAATTGAAATCGCAATACGGGCATTTCTTCACGCACCACGGCAGGTGAACGTAGAGCGCTAGCGGCGGCAGTGCCGCGAAATGCGGTTTACGCAGGTCGCGCAGCACTACGCTCATGCGATCTTCAGCAGTTCGAGAAGCTTGGCGAGCGCCTGGCCTCGGTGGCTCAGGCGGTTCTTGTATTCAGGTGCGAGCTCGGCCGCGGTTTTCCCAAGGCCGGGAACGAGAAAGTACGGGTCGTAGCCAAAGCCGTTCGTGCCGCGCGGCGAATGCGCGATCTCGCCATGCCACTCGGCCTGCGCCACCAGCGGGTCGGTGTCACCCGGCCCGCGCACCAATACCAGCACGCAAACATAGTGCGCCGCGCGATTGCTTTCATTCTTCAATTCGAAAAGGAGTTTTTCGTTGTTGCGAGCATCCGACCTTGGCTCACCAGCATAGCGCGCGGAATGAACGCCCGGCGCGCCGCCCAATGCGTCCACGCAGATCCCCGAATCGTCGGCGAGCGCCGGCAGTCGTGTCGCGAAGGCAGCGTGACGCGCCTTGGCAAGCGCGTTCTCGAAGAAGGTTTCGTAGGGTTCTTCAGCCTCGGTGATGCCCAGCTCGCTTTGCGTGACGACGCGCGTGCCGAAGGGCTCGAGCAGTTCCTCGATCTCCTTCTTCTTGCCCGGGTTGCCCGAGGCAAGGACGATGCTCTTCACAGCCCCTGCATCACAAACCCAGCGCGCGCCGCTGGTGCGCCACCAGCTCCGAAATGCCGCGCGCGGCGAGGCCAAGCAGTTTGTCCAGTTCCTCGCGGGCGAATGGCTCGCCCTCCGCGGTGCCCTGCACTTCGACGAAGCGGCCGCCGCCGGTCATCACGACGTTCATGTCGGTCTGGCAGGCCGAATCCTCCGGATAGTCCAGGTCCAGCACAGGTTCGCCCTGGTAGACACCCACCGACACGGCGGCGACGAACTCCTTCACCGGCAACGCGGCGATCATCCCCTTGCCGCGCATCCAGTTGAGCGCATCGTGCACGGCGACGAAGGAACCGGTGATCGCCGCCGTGCGCGTGCCGCCATCGGCTTGCAGCACGTCGCAGTCGATATGAATGGTGTGCTCGCCGAGCGCCGGCAGGTCGATCACCGCCCGGAGCGCGCGCCCGATGAGGCGCTGGATCTCCTGGGTGCGCCCCGATTGCTTGCCGCGCGCCGCCTCCCGATCGCCGCGGGTGTGCGTCGTGCGCGGCAGCATGCCGTACTCCGCGGTGACCCAGCCACGGCCGGCGCCGCGCAGGAATCCCGGCACCTTGGCCTCGACGCTCGCCGTGCACAGCACCTTCGTGTCGCCGAACTCCACCAGCACGGACCCTTCGGCGTGCCGCGTGTAACCGCGCGTCATGCGCACCGCGCGCAACTCATCCGCCTTCCTGCCGCTGGGCCTCATTTCTTCCCAGGTTCCTTCGTCAGCGCTTTCTTGATCTCCGAAATCTGGCGCTCCATGTCGGCATCGCTCATGCGCAGGAAGTCCGGATCCGTGGCGGCGAGATCGCGCATATCAGCGCGGGAATCCTCCATCGGCACCGTGAGCGGCTCTTCCGGAGCCGGCACCGCCTTGTCGTGCCACTCGATCGCCAGCACTGAAATGTTGTCGCAGCGCGGTCCGGCGCGGCTTTCCGAAAGGCCGATCAATTCCAGAAACGCCAGCTTCATCTCCTTGCCCATCAGCCCCGTCAAAAGCTGCCGCTGCGTCAGCGGCCCCCAGAAACCGTCCGAGCAAAGCAGCACGATGTCTTTCGGCGCGAGGCGCGCATGCGCGGTCGGCTCCACCCGGGGCGGACGCGGCCCGCCGAGGCACTGCAGCAGCTTGTTGCGGTCCGGGTGCGTTGCCGCAGCTTCTTCTCGGATCCTGCCGGCATCGATCAACATCTGCACGGGAGTATGGTCGCGCGTGCGCGTCACGATCCGGCCCTCGCGGAGGACATAGAGCCGCGAATCGCCGACGAACGACCAGAACGCATAGCCATCCTGCACCAAGCACGCCACAATCGTGGTGCGCGGCGAGTTGGACACATCCTGCGCGAGACCCTGCTTCTGCGTCCGGTGCAGGATCATGGCGTGCGCGCGGCCGATGGTGCGAAAGAGGAAATTGTCCGGATCCGCGACTTTCGGCTTCGCCTCGTTTTGAAACGCGCTACCCAGGCAATCCACCGCGATCTGCGCCGCGACGTCGCCATGCGCGTGCCCGCCCATGCCATCGGCCACCACGAGGAACAGCGCCTCCTTGGTGTGCCAATGCGCGATGCGGTCCTGCTGGTACGGCCGCTTGCCGATGCGCGTGTCCTGGAAAATCGTGTATTTCACGGTCGCCTCATCGCTCCATAGTCCTTCAGCGCTTCACCCTGCGAAGGATCGCATCCTTCCATTGATCGAGAATCGGCGCCTCGCCACGGAAGGCGGGCTCCTTTTCTCCCAGCAGCGCCTTCTGCAGCGCAAACACGCTCTGCGGCCGCTCCATGTGGTCAAGGCGCAGGCACCAGTCTATGGTGTCCAGCAGGTCTACGGAATACTTGCCGGCCCAACCCTTGCGCGCGCTTGTCATTTTGTCTTTTTCCACGCGCTGCGTCGCAACGGGCGGGCCAGCGCCGGCGAGGCAGGCATACATGGACGCACCGATGGAATAGATGTCGCTCCAGGGGCCGAGCTTGTCGCGCCCATGGTGGTGTTCCGGCGAGGCGAATCCCGGCGTGTACATCGGCGGCAGCTTGAGGGCGTCCACCGAAAGCGTCTGGCGTGCGGCGCCGAAGTCGATCAGTACCGGGTTGCCGTCGTTACGCACGTAGATGTTGCCCGGCTTGATGTCCAGGTGAAGCAGCTTGTTGGAATGCACCTCGCGCAGGCCGTTCAGCAGCTGCACGAAGGTATTGCACAGCCAGTCCTCCTTGATCGCGCCGCTTTTCTTGTGGATGTGCTCCTGCAGCGTGCGCCCGCGCTCATAGCGCATCACGAGATACACCGTCTCGTTGGCGCGGAAGAAGTTGTTGACGCGCACCACGTTGGGGTGCGAGAGCGTCGCCAGCGCGCGGCCTTCCTCGAAAAAGCACTTCAGCCCGTAGCGGAAGGCCGAAAGGTTTTCCTCCGGCACCACCGGAAGCGAGCTGCCCTTGGTGCGCAGCGCGAGGGTTGCCGGCAGGTACTCCTTGATCGCGACCGGCGTTTCGTTCTCGTCGTGCGCGAGATAGACGAACGAGAATCCTCCCGAGGCGAGCAGGCGCAGAATCCGGTAATTTTCGAGTTGAAAGCCTTCCGGTAACGGCTGGTTGGCTTGGGAGGACATCTACCCTATGATACCTGCATCCCCATGATCCATAGCATGACCGGCTACGCCGTCGCGAGTGCCGAATCGCCGCGCGGCGCGCTGACGCTCGAGCTGCGTTCGGTGAATTCGCGCTTCCTCGACCTGCAATTCCGCGTGGTCGAGGAACTGCGCGCTGCCGAACCGCTGCTGCGGGAACTGATCACGGGGCGGATCGCACGGGGAAAGGTGGATTGCCGCCTCACCCAGGGAGATGCCGCCACCCAGGCGCGGCAGGGGCTCAACATCCAGGCGATCGAGCAGCTGCGCACCCTGGCGACGCAGGCTGCCAAGGCATTTCCGGGAATAACGCCATTGCGCACCGCCGATGTCCTGCGCTGGCCCGGTGTGCTCGCCGAGCCCGCATTGGACGAAAAGACGACGGGCGCGATCCTCGAGGCGCTTGCGCGCCGAGCCCTCGAGGATCTTTGCGCGGCGCGCGGCCGCGAAGGCGCCAAGCTGGCCGCCATCCTGCTCGGCCGCGTCGCCGAGATGCGCAAGCGGCTGGCCGAGGTGGCGCCGCTTGTGCCCGAAGCGGTGGCCGCTTACCGCGCGAAGATTTCCGAGCGCCTGCGCGAAGCGCTCGGCACCGCGGACAACGAGCGGGCGGGCGCCGAAGTCGCGCTGTTCGCGGCCAAGAGCGACGTCGACGAGGAGATCACCCGCCTCGCCACGCACCTGGACGAAGTCGAGCGCGTGCTGGCCAAAGGCGGCGCGGCAGGAAAGCGGCTGGATTTTCTCGCGCAGGAACTCAATCGCGAAGCGAATACACTGGCCTCCAAGGCCGCCGGGCTGAAGATTGCCGATTGCGCGATAGAGTTGAAATTGCTGATAGAACAAATTCGCGAACAAGTGCAGAACATCGAATGAGTGGATTGCTTTTCGTCATCACGGCGCCTTCCGGCGCGGGCAAGAGCTCGCTGATCGACGCGCTGCTCAAGGACGATCCGCACCTGCGCCTGTCCGTGTCCTACACCACGCGCGCGCCGCGGCCGGGCGAAATCAACGGCCGCGAATACCATTTCGTCGACGAGAAGGCCTTCCTCGCACTGCTCGAGCGCGGCGAGTTCCTGGAAAGCGCCGAAGTGCACGGCAACCGCTACGGCACCTCGCAGGCTGTGATCCGCGAAGCACTGGCGCGCGGCCAGGACCTCGTGCTGGAAATCGACTGGCAGGGCGCGCAGCAGGTGCGCCACCTCTACCCGTCCTGCACCGGGGTGTTCATCCTGCCGCCGTCGGTGGCGGAGCTCGAACGCCGCATGCGTGCGCGCGGCCAGGACTCGGACGCCGTAATCCGGCGCCGGCTGGCGAGCGCCGAAGAAGAAATTTCCCACGCGCCCGAGTTCGATTACGCTATAATTAACAAAGACTTCGATATCGCCAAGCAGGATTTGCAGGCGATCATCCGGGTCGAGCGCCTGCGCAAAGCGCGCGCCTGAAGCTCCGTAGCCGAATCGACACTTTTTGAAAGCACGCCATGGCCCGCATCACCGTTGACGATTGCCTCAAGCGCATCCCGAACCGATTCCAGCTCACGCTGACGGCCACTTACCGCGCGCGCCAGCTCAGCTCCGGTGCTACACCGCTGGTCGAGCCGAACCGCGACAAATTCACCGTGATCGCGCTGCGCGAGATTTCGGTGGGCAAGATCGGCGTGGAAGTCCTGCGGCGCAACCAGACACCGCCCGCCATGCTCGCCGTACCCGCCGCGCCGGTAGCGCCCGCGACCCCTTCCGAGGGTTGAATCGCCGTTGTCCCTGCGCAAGCGGGGATGACCTGACGTGCGGGGACTGCGTTAACCTTCCCCCATGGCTGCTGTTCCCGTCCTGGATGAAGCGCGCTTCGGTTACCTGAAGCCGACGGACGTCGCGCGGCTGGCTGAGGCCTATCGCTTCTCCGGCGCCGCGCACGCCGGCCAGACGCGCCAGTCGGGCGAGCCCTACGTTTCGCATCCGCTCGCGGTCGCCGAGATCCTCGCCGGCTGGCACCTGGACAGCCAGGCGCTGATGGCGGCCATGCTGCACGATGTGATGGAGGACACCTCGGTCACCAAGGCCGAGATCTCGGATACGTTCGGCAAGCCCGTCGCCGACCTGGTGGACGGGGTCTCCAAGCTCGACAAGATCGAGTTCCAGTCCGCCGAAGACGCGCAGGCCGAGAACTTCCGCAAAATGCTGCTCGCGATGGCGCGCGACGTGCGCGTGATCCTGATCAAACTTGCCGACCGGCTGCACAACATGCGCACGCTGGCCGCGGTGGCGCCGGCCAAGCGCCGCCGCGTCGCGCGCGAGACCATGGAGATCTACGCGCCGATCGCCAACCGGCTCGGCCTGAACGAGTTGTTCCATGAATTGCAGGAGCTCGCGTTCTCGCACACGCACCCGATGCGCTACCGTGTGCTGCTCAAGGCCACGCGCTCGGCGCGCGGCAACCGGCGCGAAGTGGTGGGCAAGATCGAGGCCGCGATCAAGGCGCGCCTCGCCGAAGCCGGCGTCAGCGCCGCGATCACCGGCAGGGAAAAACACATCTACTCGATCTACCGCAAGATGATCGAGAAGCACCTGTCGTTCTCCGAAGTGCACGACATCTATGGTTTTCGCGTGGTGGTGAAGGACGCGCCCACCTGCTACCTCGCGCTTGGCGTGCTGCACGGCCTGTACAAGCCGGTGCCCGGCAAGTTCAAGGACTACATCGCGATCCCGAAGGCCAACGGCTACAAGTCGCTGCACACCGCGCTCATCGGCCCCTACGGCGTGCCGGTCGAAATCCAGCTGCGCACCGAGGAAATGCACCGCCTCGCCGAGGCCGGCGTCGCCTCGCACTGGATGTACAAGAGCGACGTTGATTCGCTCTCCGAGCTGCAGAAGAAGACGCACCAGTGGCTGCAATCGCTGCTCGAAATCCAGAGCCAGTCGGGCGACTCGCAGGAGTTCCTCGAGCACGTCAAGGTCGACCTGTTCCCCGACGAGGTCTACGTCTTCACGCCCAAGGGCCGGATCATGCCCCTGCCGCGCGGCGCCACCGCGGTGGATTTCGCTTATTCGGTGCATACCGACATCGGCAACAAGTGCGTCGCCGCCAAGGTGAACGGCGAGCTCGTGGCGCTGCGCACCGAGCTGCGCAATGGCGACCGCATCGAGATCATCACCACCGGCTACGCCAAGCCCAACCCGGCCTGGCTGCAGTACGTGCGCACGGCGAAAGCACGCTCCAACATCCGGCATTTCCTGAAGACCATGCAGTACGACGAATCGGCCGCGCTCGGCGAGCGGCTTCTCGAGCAAGCGCTCAAGGCCGCCGGGCATTCCTCCTCCGAGATAGACGCGGAAAGCTGGGAACACGCGATCCGCGACGCGGGCGCGCACACGCGACAGGAAGTGCTTGCCGACATCGGCCTCGGCCGCCGGCTGCCGGCGGTCGTCGCGAGGCGCCTGCTGCGCAAGACCGAGCGCGAAGAAGCGAAGAGCGGAAATTCCAAGGGCCTACCGGCGAGCGTCGTGATCCGCGGCACCGAGGGCATGGCGGTACAACTGGCCAGCTGCTGCCGGCCAATTCCCGGCGACGAAATCATCGGCTCGATCAAGAAAGGCCAGGGGCTGGTGGTGCATGCCGCCGAATGCAGTCCGGCGAAGCGCTCGCGCCACAACGAACCCGACCAGTGGATCGACGTGGAGTGGGATCGCCAGCCGAGCCGCCTGTTCCAGACAGCGGTGCGCGTGATCGTGACGAACCAGCGCGGCGTGCTCGCCAAGGTCGCCTCCGAAATCGCCGACGCCGGCTCCAACATCGACGCCATCAGCATGGAAGAGGACCGCGCGGTGTTCACCACCATGCTGTTCATCCTCGAAGTCGCCAACCGGCAGCATCTCGCGCGCGTCATGCGCGCCTTGCGCCGCCTGCCCGAAGTCGAAAAACTCGCGCGCGCCCGCGAATAGCCGGCGGGAAAAACAAAAGCCCCTGGCCTGCGCCAGGGGCTTTTACTTTTTCGTATTGGTAGGCCGTGCCGGATTTGAACCGGCGACCAACGGATTAAAAGTTGTCAACGTGAATTCGACCTAAGCGACTGAGCGGACGTAGGAACGCTCGCCGCCCGCGTCTGATATATCCCCGAACATCGCCCATTCCTTTCGTCGGTCGGACCGAGGGAGGGTCCAAAAATATTAGACAGGTCGGGTGCTATCATTTCGTCCGCTTCCGGTGCGTCGTCCGTTGCGGTCAGCGGCGACAGCCAGGGCTCCGGCGAGTATCTGCTGGCGCAGTTCGCCTTGGGTGTTTCTCTCTGCGACAATCACCGTCAGACGCCGATGCCGAACAAAGAAAAGCAGCCGAAGAAAATGAGCGTCGAACCGGCGACGAGCACCCGTATTCACGTTCCGGCTTCCCCCGACTTTGGGGAGGAACCCAACGCGGGCTGGCGCTCGCTGATCGTCAAGCCCAAGCTGGAGCCCTTGCCCTCGGATCCACCGGGCCCGCCCGAGTCGGTCATCGGGAAG